>DYHX01000059.1 GCA_020723925.1 Nitrospira japonica
ATAATCTGTCGATTCTAAAAATTATGAATCCTGCCATGCCTGCCTTCTATGTCTAATTTTCGGCAGCAAGCAGCCTTGCCAAACGGACTTTTACGATGGTATCCTTAGGTGTGAACCTTTCTCATTTTCAAAAGCCGAGTAGGTATATAAACAGTGAAATCAACTCGGTGCGCAGGGATGCCGCTATAAAAGTAGCTCTTGCATTCCCTGATATATATGATGTTGGCATGTCTCATCTGGGCCTCAAAATTCTTTACAAGATAATCAATGAACTGCCATATGCCTCTGCTGAAAGGGTCTTTTCTCCATGGCTTGATATGGGAGAGTCGATGAGGTCAAAGGGCATCCCGCTTGCCTCTCTGGAAACAAGGAAACCTTTGAAGGATTTTGATATTGTTGGCTTCAGCCTCCAGTACGAACTCTCGTATACAACTGTCCTTGATATGCTCTCACTCGGAGGGATTCCATTAAGGTCTGAGGATAGAGCCGATTCGCTGGCCACTGGCCACTGGCCACTCATAATTGCTGGTGGCCCATGTACGGTTAATCCGGCACCTATGGCCCCATTTATAGATGCATTTCTCATAGGTGACGGAGAAGATGCTATAAAGGAAATTCTGGACATATTTTTCACGTGGAAGAAAGCTGGTGACAGTGATAGAGTTTCTTTTCTTCGGGCCCTATCTGAGATTGAGGGGATGTATGTCCCTTCCATTCACTCGCCACTCACCACTCATCACTCATCACTAATTAAGCGGCGTTTTATAGAATCCCTTGATGACGCTCCTTACCCTGAGAGCCCTGTTCTGCCCTATGCATCAATTGTGCATGACAGGATAAACATAGAGGTATCGAGGGGATGCACGATGGGGTGCAGGTTCTGCCAGGCAGGCATGACATACAGGCCCTTGCGTGAGAGGAGTCCTGATGGGGTCTTGAGTATAGCAGAAAACTCCCTTAAGAATACAGGATACGAAGAGATCTCTTTTACATCCCTGAGTGCAGGTGATTATAGCTGCCTCCTGCCCCTTGTGAAGACATTCAATAAGCGGTTCTCAGACAAAAAGATCTCCCTTTCTTTGCCCTCGTTAAGGGTTGCTGCTGTCAACCATGAAGTTCTAAAAGAGATAAGAACTGTGAGGAAAACAGGCTTCACCATCGCACCAGAGGCAGGGACCGAAAGACTGAGGGGAGTTATTAATAAAGACTTCAGGGATGAGGACTACGAGCGCAGCCTTGAGGCCCTTTTTGAAGAGGGGTGGCATAACCTCAAGCTCTATTTCATGATAGGGCTTCCAACAGAGACCGACGAAGATATAGAGGCAATTCCAGCCATGGCAATGAAGGCCCTGAAGATTGCAAAGAGACATACTGGCAGGTATGTGAATATAAATATGGGGGTCTCGCCCTTTGTCCCAAAGCCCCATACGCCATTTCAGTGGTATGGCCAGGAAGACATAATTGAAATTAGGAGGAAAAAGAATTTTCTGAAGGACATTCTCCTTAAAAAGGGCATGAAGTTTAAAAGCCACAAAGAGGAGATGAGCCTGCTTGAGGCGGTCTTCGCAAGGGGAGATGAAAGACTTGCTGATGTGATAGAAAAGGCCTGGTCACTTGGATGCAGGCTCGATGGCTGGACAGAGTCCTTTGATTTCGAGAAGTGGATTAAGGCAATGGAACTCACAGGCATAGATGCCGCAGCCTATGCAAAAAAGGAATGTAGAAAGGATGAGCCCTTGCCGTGGGACAATATCGACACAGGTATTAAAAAGGATTTCCTCTCTAAGGAGTACCAGAAGGCGCTATCAGGCGAGATAACAACTAACTGCAGAAAGGTATGCCATGGCTGTGGGCTTGGATGTAAAACAACAGTCAACAGTCAACCAGCAGGGGCAGGGCTTGCCCCTGCCCTAAATTTAGGGCAACCGCAAGGGTTGCCCCTACAGGCTACAGGCCGATTTAAGCCCATAAAGATAAGAGTCGAATTTTCAAAGACAGGAGACCTGAGATACCTCTCACATCTTGAGCTCATAACAGCAATCCTGCGTGCAATGAGGAGGGCTGATATACCCCTTGTCTACTCTCAAGGATTTCATCCATCTCCAAAAGTCTCCTTTGGACCAGCCCTTGGTGTAGGCATTTCTGGCATCAAGGAATACTATGATATGGAGATGATGTCCCCATTTCCGATTCACGATTTTAAGCAGAGGATAAACTCTAAACTGTTAGTGGGATTAGAGATTAACGATATGGCAGTCATTCCCATTAAAGCGCCCTCTCTCAGCAGCTTCGTATCGAGATATGAATATGAAATAAATTGTCCCGATGCATCTGTGGTTAACCAGTTTCTTGAAAAGGCAGAGGTATTATCCGAAAGAGAAAAGGAGACTATCAATGTGAGGTCGATGGTTGAAGATGCTGAGGTAATCGATAAAAAAACAGTCAGATTAATCCTGGTAGATCAGGGCAACAGAAAAGTCAGGCTCGGTGAACTGGTCCAAAAGATATTTTTTATTCCAGCAGAAGAACTCAGGATAACAAGGCTCACCATGTATGGCTGGAGGGAAGGATGGGCGCCACCTCTTGAAAGTTATAGCAATGCAAAATGCAGATTGTAGATTGCAAATTGTAAAAAGTGTAAGTGAAAGTGAGTGTGAACTTGCACTAACACATGCACTTTTACATTTTTCATTGGAACGGAGTTCATGATGGCTAGTGAGATCCTGATTAATGTCACCCGCGAGGAGAGCAGGGTGGGGCTACTTGAGGGCGGACAGGTTGTTGAGTTCTATGTTGAGAGAAAACGCGACGCAAGCCTTGTTAGCAATATCTACAAGGGGAGGGCTGTAAAGATTCTCCCTGGAATGCAATCTGCCTTTGTAGATATGGGTCTTGAGAAGGCAGCATTCCTTTATGTTGCCGATATAAAGGCTGACATCGAAGAATACGCTCCATTTCTTGAAGAAGAAGAGAAGGGCAATTCCATTGAACTTATTTCTAAAAGAGGGCGGTCGGATCTACCAATAGAGGAGCTTATACAGGAAGGCCAGGAATTACTTGTCCAGGTATCAAAGGACCCCATTGGGAGCAAAGGTGCAAGGGTGACATCCTATGTAACACTGCCTGGCCGCTACCTTGTGCTTATGCCGAATGTTGAGCATATAGGTATCTCAAAAAGAATATCTGGCGAGGAAGAGAGGATAAGGTTAAAGGCTATTGTAGAGAATATAAAGCCAAAGGGGTATGGACTGATAATAAGGACAGCGAGTGAGGGCTGCATGGAAGACGAACTGAAAAAGGACCTTGAATTTCTCCTCCTGCTATGGGAGAACATACAGAAAAAGAAAGACAGGGTGACAGCTCCATGCCTTCTCTATAACGACCTCGACCTTGTGTTCAGGAGTGTCCGCGATCTCATGAGCCAGGACGTTGAAAGGTTCGTGATAGATTCAGAAGAGGAGTATGAAAGGATTAAAGAGTTTGTTAAGACTTACTTTCCAAAGCTCCTCGATAAGATAGAACTATACGACGGACAGGAACCGATATTTGATGCATTCGGCATAGAGCTCGATATCTCGAGGGCCCTTGGACGAAAGGTCTGGCTCAAGTCTGGAGGCTATATAGTTGTTGACCAGACAGAGGCAATGACCGTAATAGATGTGAACACAGGGAAGTTCGTTGGTAAGGAAGGGCTCGAGGACACAATCCTGAAGACAAACCTCGAGGCTGTCAAGGAGATTGCATATCAGATACGGTTCAGGAACCTCGGCGGTATAATAATAATCGATTTCATCGATATGGAGAGGCCTGAAAACAGGGAGAAGGTTTTTAATGCATTTACAGATGCCATGAAAAAGGACAGGGCAAAGAACACAATCTTTCATATATCAGAACTTGGTCTCATACAGATGACGAGGAAGCGCGTGAGAGAAAGCCTTGGGAGAATTCTATGCGAACCATGTCCTTATTGTGAGGGCAAGGGTTTTGTAAAATCCCCTCGAACTCTGTGTTACGAGATATTCAGAAAGATAAAGAAACTCGCTAAACGCGGAGGAGAGAAAATAATTGTTACAGCCCACCCTTCTGTTGCAGAGCTTATATCTGACGAAGAGCAGCTCGGACTTGAGGCTATAGAAAACCAGTACGGCGTGAAGGTTATTGTAAGGGAAAACAGCAACCTGCATCAGGAAAACTACGAGGTTACGGTGCTCTAATGGTAAATAGCCCGCATTATTCGCAAGCTATGGTTAGACGACCAGGACGAAGGCAGCCTTTCCTTAAAACTGTATGTCAGAAAAACTTACCAAATTAATAGAAATATTAAAGGATATGGAAAGCGCTATCCTTGCCTTCTCTGGCGGCGTTGACAGCACGTTCCTGCTGAAGGCACTAAAGCTCTCAGGCATAAGGGTCCTTGCAGTGACAGCATATTCTGAGACAATGCCAGAGCATGATTTTATAGATGCAAAGAAGATGGCTGAAGAGATAGGAATAGCACACAAGATTATAGAGACATCTGAGCTTGAAACAGAAGACTTCATAAAAAATTCTCCTGATAGGTGTTTCTACTGTAAAGATGAACTCTTCAGAAAGTTAAAAGAGATTGCCTCGGCTAACGGATACGGGTTCGTCCTTGATGGGAGCAACCTTGATGACATGAATGACTGGAGGCCAGGGAGAAAAGCTGCCGTAAAACATGGTGTTAGAAGCCCACTTGTTGAGGCTGGATTCACAAAGGATGATATAAGGGAGGAGTCCAGGGAGCTCGGCCTTTCAACATGGGACAGGCCATCTTCACCCTGTCTTTCCTCAAGAATCCCATATGGGCAGAAGATAACAAAGGATGATTTAAGAAGGGTTGCGATGGCAGAGGGGTTTCTTAGGGCTATAGGGTTTCATGAAATTCGTGTCAGGGACCATGGTGAGACTGCAAGGATAGAGGTTTCAGAGGAAGAGATTCCAAAAATTCTCGATTCGAGCATAAGAAAGGCTGTGATAGAAAAGCTCAAGTCAGTTGGCTATAAATTCATCTCCCTTGACCTTGAGGGCTACAGAAGCGGAAGCATGAATAGGATATTATAAAACCCTAAAGCAGGCATAAAAGAGAAGAGGATTGAGGCTGATTAGTTGATTAGCGGTTCTATCTCTAATTTTAGGAAAAGAGATGAAAGAAGAAGAATATTTGAAAGAACTCTCCAGATGTGTGAGGTGCGGAAGCTGCAAGGCATTTTGCCCTACATACGATGAAGATGTAACAGAAGGCATGGCCGCAAGGGGAAGATTAACCCTTCTCAGGGGCCTATCTCTTGGACAGTTAACACAATCTCCGGTCATTAACGACAGGGTATTTAGCTGTATTCTTTGTGGTGCATGCGCTGGCCTGTGTCCGCCTGGAGTTGATATCACAGAGGCACTCTATCACGGAAGAAACATCCTTAAAGGGAGTGATAAAAAAAGGCGATACCTGAGACTGCTCACAAAGTTCTCTATTAAAAACCCTGACCTGAGTTTCAGGCTCTTGAAGATGTTACAGCATATCTTATTCCCGTATCTCACAAAAAAGGGCATCCTGCCTTTTCAATCGCAGTTGCCTGACAGCCCACTAAGAGACGAGCACTATATATACAAGGCTGCAAAGAAAAGGGGGAGGGTAGCATTATTCACAGGATGCAGTGTTAATTTCCTCTATCCTCACCTTGGAGAGGCCCTCATAAATGTGCTGATTAAATCAGGATATGAGGTCGTGCTTCCGCAAGGCGAGGTCTGCTGCGGCATGCCTTTCAGGACACTCGGTCTTGAAGAAGAGGCAATCAGGCTTGCTGAGAAGAATATGAGGGTATTCGGAAAGCTGAAGGTCGAGGCCATCCTGAGCCTCTGCCCAACATGCATACTTGCACTAAAAGAGCAGTACCCGAAACTCATAGGCGATGGCATGGACAGGGCAATGGATGTATCAAGCTTTTTCATTGATAAGATAAAATCGCCTCACGGCTCACGCCTCGCGCCTCACGCTGAATCTGTTACCTATCACGACCCCTGTCATCTGAACTACAGCCTTGGCATTAAAAAAGAACCGAGAGAGATTTTGAAGAACATCGGTTTTGAACTTATCGAGGCAGAGGGGGAAGGCTGCTGCGGATTTGGAGGCCTATTCAGCATTTCATATAAAGACATATCCAGAAGCCTGCTTCAGAAGCGGGTTGATGCCTATCTAAGGACAGGTGCCGACACCATTGTCACATCCTGCCCTGGATGCATAATGCAGTTGAGCAGCGGAGTCAAAGACAAAAAAGTGTTCCATGTCATTGAATTAATAGAGGAGGCGGCTTGTTAGGCGAATTTCAGTCTATCGGGAAATGTTTGTGGGATAGGGGTCTCATAAGTTATTCAGCAGGCAACATGAGCATCAGGACATCGGCCGGACTGATAATAACAAAAAGAGGTGCACCATTGGGTTTTCTTGACGAATCATTGCTTGTTGAAGGCCCTGTAGATAAAGACATCGACAGTGCATCTGTGGAGCTTCCTGTTCATCAGGCTGTATATAAAAAGACAGACGCTGATGCTGTTATACACGCTCACCCTCCATTTTCGATAATCCTCTCGCTTTTGCATGAGAAGATAGGGCCAGTTGATTCTGAGGGAACATTACTTATCGGTGAGATTCCTGTTATAATTGTAAAAAAGCCTTCAGGTTCCACTGAGGTGGCTGAGGCTGTAGCAGAGATATTAAAGACAAAAAAGATAGTGCTGGTAAGGGGCCACGGCACATTTGCAAGGGGAAAGAGCCTCAAAGATGCGTTTTCACCCATAAGCACACTCGAAGCGTCGTGCAGGATAATCTGCGGTTTGATGACATTGAATAGATGAAAAGTGTCTGTGTAAGTGTCAGTTTTAAAATGGGTACTGACACTTACACTTTAACAAGAGGGAGGCTTTATGAAATTCTTTATCGACACAGCAAACATCGAGGAGATTAAAAGGGCATGGGACATAGGTGTTATTGATGGCGTAACAACAAACCCATCACTCATCTCAAAGGAAGGCAAAGACCCTATCGACCTTCTCAAAGAGATATGCAGCATTGTGAATGGCCCTGTAAGCGCAGAGGCATTGAGCATGAAGGCTGACGAGATGGTCAAAGAGGCAGAGTCACTCACAAAGATACATGAAAACATAGTGATAAAGATACCGATGGGCGAAGAGGGACTCAAGGCTGTTAAAAAGCTATCAGGCATGGGCATAAAGACAAATGTCACCCTTATCTTTTCTCCAGGCCAGGCCCTACTTGCAGCAAAGGCAGGCGCAATCTATGTCAGCCCTTTTGTAGGAAGGCTCGATGATATAAGCCATACCGGAATGAACCTGATAGGTGAGATGATAGAGATATTCGACAATTATATGTTTAATACAGAGGTCATAGTAGCAAGCATCCGAAACCCCCTGCATGTTATTGAGGCAGCGAAGATGGGTGCGCACATTGCAACAATCCCGTATTCTGTAATCGCACAGCTCATCAAGCACCCCCTGACAGACATAGGGATAGAGAAATTCCTGAAGGACTGGGAGAAGGTGCCGAAAAGACAGTGAACAGTGAATAGTTATCAGTGAACAGTTAACCCAAATAATGCGATTGAAAGATGCAGATATGGTGAACCCCACACCACGGGTTTACAGGCGTGGGGTAAAAGATTACATATTTTAGTGCAAGCGCCAAAATAAACTTTATATAATACCCAAATTGAGCGATTCTTTAATCATAAATCACTCTTTGACAGGCGAGACGCCTGTCCTACTGGATAACACCTATATACCCATAGGGGAGGACAGCCGTCTCGGCTGTCATGGGTTTGCATAATAAATCGCTCAATTTAGATAATAAATACGTCGCATTGAAGAAATTTTGAATCCATGTCTGCATCTTTTGGGTTAAGGGGAGGGAAATGCCGATATACGAATATAAATGTAACAGATGCGGTGAGGATTTTGAAAAACTCGTCTTTAGAAATCAGGCTGTAAAGTGCCCCAAATGTAACTCTGAAGACCTTACAAAGAAGTTCTCACTCTTTGGAATGAGCGGGGTTGAAAACTCTGGCCCCAGCTCATCATCTGGATGCACATCCTGCAGCAAAAGCTCATGCAGCACATGCGGATAAGAGAGTAACGAGTTCCAAAATTTTTAACTTTTAACCTGTCACTTGTTACTCAGGCTGTCTGAATGGATTTCCCCTGCGTATCTGGCTGAGCTTCAGCGGTCTTCCCTCAAGCACAAAGACGGCCATCCCTCGTTCTTCTGTTGTCTGCCCTCTGACAACCCACGTTCCCTTCCATGCTATATTTAAATATACGGTGGAATTTTCTATCTCCACCCACCGTGGCGTAAAAGTTATATCTGCACTTTCAAAACTCTTGATAACACCTAAAAGCTTCCTGTAGCCTTCCTTTGTTGAATTTCTCTCAATGGTTGTAAGGTCATTTTTCAAATAGGCATTTTTTATCGTTTCTGCAAGCCAAAAGGACTCCTGGGCTATCTTTGACTCCTGCGTTACCTGCTTGACCTCTTTTTTGCTACACGATACCAAAAGAAATGCTGCAATCAATACAATCAATGCCTTCTTCATCTTACCTCCCAAAAACGTTTGTTCTGGCTAATGATATAACTTAGGTTTTATTTTTTCAATACAAATGGCTTGCATTTAAGCCTATTTGAAAATATAATTTACCCGATGCTGTCAAAGATCCTCAGTGCAAGCGTTATAGGTATTGATGCACATACTGTTGAGGTTGAAGTTGATATAGCCTCAAGGGGGCTTCCACATTTCTCTATGGTCGGGCTCCCGGATGCTGCTGTCAAGGAGTCGCGTGACAGGGTGAGGGCAGCACTAAAAAACATAGGATTTAATTTCCCTCTCAAACAGATAACCGTCAACCTTGCACCTGCTGATTTAAAGAAAGAAGGCTCTTCCTTTGACCTTCCGATTGCGATAGGGATAATCGCTGCAGAGGGCGTCATCGAGATAACCTCTGTTAACGGCTATCTTCTCACAGGCGAGTTATCGCTTGATGGAAAGATAAAGCCTGTGCGCGGCACCCTGTCAATGGCCCTCACAGCAAGAGAACTTGGATTGAGAGGAATAATCCTTCCAAGAGAAAATGCCCCTGAGGCAGCGGTTGTGAAGGGAGTACATGTGTTTGGGATAGAGAGCCTGCCTGAGGTGATAGAGTTCTTAAACGGTGGTAATTTAAGGAACCCCTTCGATACAGACGTGATAAAGGCGCTGGAAGAGAATTCACTATACGAGGATGATTTCTCAGAGGTTAAAGGACAGGAGCATGCCAAGAGGGCCTTAGAGGTCGCTGCTGCCGGCGGCCATAATGTCTTGATGATTGGTCCCCCTGGCTCTGGTAAGACGATGCTCTCCAAGAGGCTTCCAACAATCCTTCCTGAGATGACATTTGATGAGGCATTGGAGACAACAAAGATTCACAGCGTCGCCGGCTTACTAAAAACAGGCCAGTCATTGCTTGCTATACGAACATTCCGTTCTCCGCACCACACTATCTCAGATGTTGCTTTAATAGGAGGCGGTCAACTGC
This sequence comes from Nitrospira japonica, assembly GCA_020723925.1. Lineage (GTDB taxonomy): Bacteria > Nitrospirota > Thermodesulfovibrionia > Thermodesulfovibrionales > DYHX01 > DYHX01. The sequence goes on from DYHX01000059.1 coordinate 9,598, forward strand.
CAAAACCCGGCGAGGTAAGCCTTGCTCATAACGGCATTCTGTTTTTGGACGAACTCCCTGAATTTAAGAGAAATGTTCTTGAAGTTCTAAGGCAGCCGCTCGAAAACGGAGAAGTAACTGTTTCAAGGGCAGTCGCATCAATAACATACCCGGCGAATTTTATGCTTGTTGCTGCGATGAACCAATGCCCATGCGGTTATCTTGGTGATTCAAGGCATCAATGCACATGCACTCCGGGACAGATTCACCGCTATAGAACAAGGGTTTCAGGCCCTTTGCTTGACAGAATTGACATTCATATTGAGGTGCCTGCTGTTCCATACAAAGAACTTTCAACAGATTATTCAGGAGAAAAATCAGCGGACATAAGAAAAAGGGTTGTGTCTGCGAGAAATACTCAGCTTGAAAGGTTCAAAAGCGATAAGATTTATTCAAACGGACAGATGAAGACAAGGCATATTAAAAAATACTGCAAATTAAAAACCGACGCCCAATCACTTCTTGAAACAGCAATGCAAAAGCTCAGCCTTTCAGCAAGGGCATACGCAAGGATTTTAAGATTGTCGCGGACTATTGCAGATTTAGAAGGCTCAGAAGACATTCAATCCCACCACGTCTCAGAGGCAATTCAGTACAGGACACTGGATAGGGGAGTGTTTTAAAGGGGATTTTTATGACCTGACTATAAGGACAGGACATGGCGCATGTCCAATAACCTTCTCTGTAACGCTTCCCATAAGAAGCCTCTTCAGTCCTGTTCTGCCGTGAGATCCCATTACTATGGCATTTGCATTCTGCTCTTTTGCAAGGTCGAGTATAGCCTTATAGGTTTCTCCTTCCCTTACAAATGTCTCTGCCTTTATACCCGCTACCTCTGCCTGTCTTTTCACATCCTCCACATATCCCCTTGCCTTATTAATCAAATCTTCCACAGCATCAGGGGCTTCGCCATAAAACTCTGCAGGGACATCCACAACAGATACAACCTTGAGTTCCCCTCCGTATTCCTCAGCAAAATCTATTGCCCTTTCAGTGGCGACCTTGCTGTATTTGGAACCATCTGTTGCAAGCAGAACCTTTTGCCATCCTATATCTGCATTGCTGAGCACAACAAGGACATCCCTCTGGCTGTAACCTATAACCCTTGCAGTGACGCTTCCAACCAATGCCCTTTCAAGATGGCCTATTCCCCTTCTTCCCATTATTATCAGCTCACAGTTTTCTGTCTCTGCAAGGTCGATTATCCTTTCATGGGGTTCTCCTTCCTCACATACAGTCTTAATTAAAGCGCCTTCCGCCTTTGCTATTCTTTTCGCCTCAGAAAGGGCGTCCTCACAGGGTTTCCTTATGGACTCCATTATATTGCCAACGGCAACCAGATTAAGGTCTCCCTCATAGGCGGGGACAACGCAGACAACGGTAATCGAGCTCTTCTCGTTTGTGGCGAGCTTAAAAGACTGCCTTAAGGCATGTATGCTGGAATCTGAGCCGTCAATTGCGACCAGTATTCCCCTATACCTTCCCATGGTTATACTTTACCATGTCCGAACCATGTCCGATAGCTTCTCCTTCCTGTGCAGCCATTCTTTCTGCCTGACGTCCCTGCCACATCGCCTTAAGGACGATGAATGCTCCAAGTGCCAGAGCAAATATCATTATGGCAAAGCTTGTGCTTTTTAAAGCCTTGACGGTTGTATCTCCAAGCGCGCCTATCAGACCGAGCTGAGACATGTACACCGGCACCATCAATGCGCGGCTGAAGAGGACGATAACCATGATGACACCCATCACAACCTTTATCATGGTAGTGTCAAGACTTCTGTGTAAATTCTTTTAAGGGTTTGGTTCTCCATTT
>DYHX01000060.1 GCA_020723925.1 Nitrospira japonica
GTCAGGCATGCTAACCTTTTTCAGTTCCGTGTCCAGTCAGAAGGGGTCAGTCCAAAGACTCAGAAGGCAGAGAATCGTTTCTAAAATGAAAGACTTCTATGATTTTACTCTTGATGAACTCTCTCAATTTGACGGTAAAGATGGAAGACCAGCGTATATAGCATATAAAGGGTTGGTTTATGATGTCACAAAAAGTAAATTCTGGAAGGATGGTTCTCACCTCAAAAAACACTCAGCAGGCAATGACCTGACAGATGCCTTAAAAACAGCAACTCATGGAGAAGAAAAGATTCTTCCAATGCCTCAGGTTGGAAAACTCCTATTAACAACAGAAAAGCCCCCAATACCTTTTCATGAAAGGCTATTTTATTTCTTTGCATACATGAATCTTGTCTTAATATTTCTCGTCGTATTTGTGATAGCCCTCTGGAGATGGGGTTAGTCATATGATTTAGCTCATAGTCTTACCTTTCAGGTAAGTGTTATAGATATAGTATGAAGATTAACACCATAAATAATTTGGATGGAGGATGACATGGAAGTAGTTGACCTTAAGAAACTAATAAGATTTTATCCTGACAGGATTTCGAGGGAGATGCTTTCTGACAAACCTGAGATGCGCATTGCCCTGATGTGCCTGAATGAAGGCCAGAGGCTCGAACCACATAAGGCACCACTAAGGCTACTTATGTATTGTGTTCAGGGGAAAGGGACATTTATTATAGGGGAGGAACGCATAGAGGCGGATGAAAAGACCTGTATCCTTTGCGACCCAATGGTCCCTCATGGTTTTGAGGCTGACAAAGGTGAAAAGCTTGTTGTACTGGCGGTTGTGACGCCTGTGGAATGAATAAGTGGTGAAACTGCTTTTTCCCACCAACCCCTTTCTTACCTGAGGGAAATTTCGCACTCTTTATGTTATATCCCCAAGACTATTTCCCTCTCCTCCATATCCACTTTGTCTATCCTCACCCTTAATTCTTTTCCTATGGTGAATGAGCGCCTTGTGTTTCTGCCAACAAGTGATATGGCCCGCTCATTGTACTGATAATAATCATCTGTCATATACGAGACGTGGAGGAAGCCTTCCACATAGAAGTCCTTAAGCCTTACCTTGATACCATATGGTGTGATGCTCACAACCTTCCCTTCAAACTCCTCTCCGATCTTCTCCTTCATGAACCAGACCCTCATCGCATCAATAACCTCTCTCTCTGCTTCATCAGCAAGCCTTTCCGTACGCGAGGAGTTGAATGCAATGTCAGAAAGGAGTTTTTCAAGCTCTTGAATTCTTTTATCTGATAAATGTTTTTTGCTTAATACTTCCCTCAATATCCGATGCACCACAAGGTCAGGGTATCGCCTTATCGGTGATGTGAAGTGGGTATAACATTCTGATGCAAGGCCAAAGTGGCCGACATTAATCGGCGAATACCTCGCCTGCTTGAGACTCCTTAAAACCATGTAGTTTATCACCTCTTCCTCTGGAGTGCCCTTAATCTCCTTAAGCAACTCTGAGAAGTCCTTTGGCTTGAAAGTTTTCTTTCTCATTTTGCCCATCGGTTTTATGACCTTGAGTATATCCTCAAGCTTCATGGGGTCTGGCTCTTCATGGATTCTGTAAAGACTCGGGATGCCGAGTTTGAATAAATGCTCTGCAACAGCCTCATTCGCTGCAATCATGAACTCCTCTATTAGCATGTGGGCAAAATTTCTCTCTGCCCTTAATATCGCCTCCGGTCTCCCCTGAATGTCAATCAAAACCTCTGGCTCTGGAAGGTCAAAATCAAGGCTTCCCCTGTCAAGCCTTCTATCCCTCAGGATGCCGCAGAGTTCACCCATTAATTCGAATTCATGGAGGAGATAGTCATATTTCTCACGCTCATGTTTATTCATATCAACAAGGATTTTTCTGACAGAGGTATACGTCATCCTCTCATCGCTCCTGATCAGGCTTGGATAGAACTTTGCATTCAGCCTTTCTCCATACCTGTTAAAATCCATCTCAACCGTAAAGGCAAGCCTTTCTACCTTTGGCTTAAGACTGCACAACTCTTCAGAAAGCTCCTTTGGAAGCAGCGGAATGACCCTGTCAGGGAAATATGTGCTCGTACCCCTTTTTCTTGCTTCAAGGTCTAATGCTGAGTTCCAGCTGGCATAAAAACCCACATCTGCGATATGTACCCATAGCGTGTAACCATGCTCATGCAACTTTATCGAGACTGCATCATCAAAGTCTTTTGCTCGCTCACCATCGATCGTGACTGTTGGGAGGTCTCTTAAGTCCTTTCTCCTCCCCATCATCTCATGGGTCATTTTATGGGAAAGGAGCTTTGCCTCTTCATGGACATTCCTTGGAAACCTCTGTGGAAGGTTGAATTCATCAATGATAGCTTCCACCTCTGATTTTGGGTCTTCAGGCTTCTCTACTATCTTTATGACCCTGCCAGCAGGTGGCCTCTTGTCTGTCGGATAGCTGATTATCTCGGCAATAACATTGTCTCCATCCTTTGCCTTACCTCTATCCTTAGGAGAAATGTAGAGGTCAAAGGGGATGGACTTGTTTTTAGGTCTCACATAGAATGCTGCCCTTGTCTCTTCAAGCCTTCCGACAACCCTTGTGTGCGCCCTCTCAAGAATCCTTATTATCCTTCCCTCACGCCTCGCCCAGTTCTCGGCCCTGACAAGGACCCTGTCATTATTCATTGCCCCCATGGTCGCCCTTACAGGAATGAACAAATCCCTTTCCCCTGGTTTCTCCGATATAGCAAAACCATAGCCTTCTTTATGCGCTTCAAAATAACCAGAAACAAGGTTCATGTCTTCTGCCGGGCCATAGAGACCCTTCCTTGTGAGGACAATGTCCCCATCCCTTAACATCTCTCTAAGGATTCTCTTTAATGCCTTTGCCTCAGCATGGCTTATGCCCATAGAGGAGACAATCTCTCTAAGGCTCAATGGTCTTCTTGTCTTTTCCCTGAAAAACGTAATTATTGTTTCTTTATCCACCATAGGAGTATTTTATGTTATTTTAATAAGGATGTCGAACACAGAAAGAAGAAACCCAAAATCAGAGGATATCGATACCCAGTCCACCCATGAAATCTTAAGCCTCATGAACGAGGAAGACGCTATTGCTATTGATGCTGTCAGGAAGGCTATTCCTGATATCGCAAGGTTAGTTAACGAAACAGTTAAAATAATCAAAAATGGCGGAAGGGTCTTCTATATTGGTGCTGGCACAAGTGGAAGGCTCGGTATTCTTGATGCCTCAGAGATGCCTCCTACCTTTGGCGTCCCTCCAGATTTATTCCAGACAATCATTGCAGGAGGGGATATTGCGATAAAGAGATGCATAGAGGGGGCAGAGGATGATGTAGTAGCTGGAAGAAACGCTGCCATAGAGATTGCAGACAAAGACATAGCAATCGGGATTACAGCAAGTGGTAAAACCCCCTTTGTCCTCTCATGCCTTGAGGAGGCTAAAAGAAAAGGCGCACGGTGCTGGCTTATAACATGCAATGAAATAGAAACGCCAATAATACTCAATACTATTCCTATTACACTTGATGGCCTGATAAAGATTATCACAGGGCCTGAGATTATCGCTGGCTCAACAAGACTGAAGGCAGGGACAACCACAAAGCTTGTGTTGAATATGTTTTCGACCGCAACAATGATAAAACTTGGGAAGGTCTATAAAGGGCTCATGGTTGATGTCACACCATCCAACAAAAAACTCATTGGCAGGGCAGAAAGGATAATCATGGAGATAACTGGATGCAGCAGAGAAGACGCATCAAGATACCTCGAACTCTCTGATAACAGGCCAAGGGTTGCAGTGGTGATGAAGGCAAAAGGAGTATCTAAGGAAGAGGCAGAGAGGATGCTTAAAAATTCAGGGGATTCACTGAGGGAGATTATTTGAAGAAATCAGATACAGTAAGGCATGCAAAGCGTATCATCGCTGTTGGTGGCGGCAAGGGTGGCGTTGGCAAAAGCATCCTCTCGATCGCTTTGAGCGTGGGTCTTGCTCGCAGAGGGCAAAATGTGGTTATAGCTGATTTAGACCTCGGAGCTGCAAACTTGCATACATACATGGGCATATTCCAGAAGACACCTTCACTCGCTGATTTTATCCTGAGTAAGAAATCAAGTCTTGACTCTATAATGGTAGATACTTCTGTCAAAAACCTCAGGCTGATCAGCGGCTCTCAATTCGTCCCTGGCATGGCAAATCCTGCCCACTGGACAAAGATTAAACTCATGCGCCATTTACAGGCTATAGAGGCAGACACATTAATAATAGACCTTGGTGCAGGTGTACATTTCAACACACTCGATTTCTTCGGTCTTTCTGATCGAGGGATTATTGTTACTATGCCAGAGCCCGGTGCAGTGATGAATGCCTACAGTTTTCTTAAGGGGGCACTCTTTCGTAAACTGCAGAATGTCTTTAAAAGGCACCCTAAAATTGGCCCACTAATAGATGAAAAAAGTAAAAGGGCTAATGAAGGCGACTTCACTTTCGAGTGGTTATGTAAACAGGTCCAGGACATTGCCCCAGAAACAGCTCCCTTAATACATGAGGTTAGCGAAAATTTTAGACCATATTTAATAATAAATAAGATGTCTGATTCACACTCTTCGGTCCTTGTCAGAAACCTGCTTCATCTATGTAAAAACAAACTTGGGATAGAAATTGAACACATCGGGGACCTGCCTGATGTCCCTGAGATAGTGAACTACCTGCTACGAATCCCTGATTTCCTATCTGCACCCTCAGGTAAAAGTTATGCTGCTGCAATAGAGGATATCCTGAACAGGATGGATAAAATTCAATTCGCCGATAATTCTACGACATCGGTGCGAATATCATCGCAGAATCTTCGCCATGATTTTACCGATGAGGAGTTGGAAGAGTTTGCAAAGTTATTAGATAGTCTGAATGAAAAAGTATTTGAGGGTACAAACCGCCAGGTATGGAAACTACGAATTTTCTTTAAACCTCTCGATGTGATACGATTCCTTGTCAAACATGGGGTGGAACACCCAATCTTTTACGCCTAACCCACCATTTCTCTCTTAATCGCATCCGCCACCTTTGCAACCCTTACCATCTCTTTAACATCATGGACTCTGATGATATTTGCTCCATTAAAGATTGAGATGGCTACTGCTGCTGCGGTACCTTCAAGCCGCTCTGAGGTCGGAAGGTCACCGAGGATTTTGCCGATGAATGCCTTTCTTGATGGGCCTATCAATAATGGCTTTTCAAGGAGGGTGAATTCATGGAGGTTCTTTATTATTTCGAGGTTATGGTCAAAGGTCTTTCCAAAACCGATTCCAGGGTCAATGATAATTTTGTCTTCTTCCACCCCTAACTTCATGGCAAGCCTTATGCTGACTCTCAAATAGTCCATAATCTCTGGTATTAGGGCCTCATAGGTCGGGTTCTGCTGCATGTTCTTTGGGGTGCCTTTTATATGCATGATCACAACAGGCACTTTATATTCAGCAAAAACCTCTGGCATCTCAGGGTCAAACCTGAGGCCGCTTATGTCATTGACAATGGATGCTCCTGAATCGAGGGCCCTTCTTGCAACCTCTGCCTTGTATGTATCGATGGATATTGGAGCCTTTATCTCCGTGGAAAGGGTCTCGATAACAGGGATTGTGCGCCTCAGTTCTTCTTCGAGTGGAACGGGCTCTGAGCCCGGCCTTGTTGATTCACCGCCGATATCGATGATGTCTGCCCCATCCTCAAGCATCTGATAGGCTTTTTCAACAGCAAGGGATTTATCAAAATAGAGCCCGGCACCAGAAAAGGAATCCGGTGTGACATTCAGGATCCCCATTATATAGGTTTTTTTATTGAAGTCTAAGCAGAAATCTCGCCAGCAGAGTCTCAAGTCTGCAGAGCCCTTTTAGATTCCAGTTCCTTTATAAGCCCTTCAATCTCAGCTCCGTCCAGTGTCTCTTTCTCAAGGAGGGACTTTGCAAAGACATCAAGCATGTCATAGTTATCTGTCAGAAGCTTCTTTGATTTCTCGTAAGCCTCAAGGACGATCCTCTTTACCTCTTCATCTATATCTACAGCAGTCTTCTCGCTGTAGTCCTTGTGCCTTGCTATCTCCCTGCCAATGAATATCTGCTCGTCTTTTTTGCCGAATGTGAGTGGCCCAAGTTTTTCACTCATACCCCATTCTGTAACCATTCTCCTTGCAAGCTCTGTTGCGCGCTCAAGGTCATTGCCAGCGCCTGTTGTCGTGTGATTGAGAGCAATCTCCTCTGCTGCCCGCCCTCCAAGAAGCACAGAAAGGGTCTTAAGGAGAAAGTCCTTTGAATAAGTATATCTATCATCTAGAGGCAGTTGTTGGGTCACACCGAGCGCCCTTCCACGAGGGATTATGCTGACCTTATGAATAGGGTCAGTGCCAGGTGTGAGCTTTGCAACAAGGGTATGGCCTGCCTCATGATATGCGGTGTTCTTCTTTTCTGCCTCACTTATTATCATGCTCTTGCGCTCAACACCCATCAAAACCTTGTCTTTTGCAGTCTCGAAATCAGACATCTCAACCTTGCTCTTTGACTTCCTTGCAGCAAGGAGTGCTGCCTCATTGACAAGGTTCGAGAGGTCGGCGCCTGAAAAACCCGGTGTCCCCCGTGCAATTAGTTCGAGATTCACCCTCTCATCTATAGGTATATTTCTTGTGTGGACCTTTAATATCTCAAGCCTTCCCTTAACATCCGGCTGGGAGACAACAACCTGCCTGTCAAACCTCCCCGGCCTTAGAAGCGCAGGGTCAAGCACATCAGGCCTGTTAGTTGCAGCAAGGATAATCACACCCTCATTGCCTTCAAATCCGTCCATCTCAACAAGGAGCTGGTTAAGAGTTTGCTCACGTTCATCATGCCCGCCCCCAAGGCCTGCACCCCTGTGACGGCCTACCGCATCTATCTCATCAATAAATACGATACACGGTGCATTCTTCTTTGCCTGGTCAAACAGGTCCCTCACACGGGATGCGCCGACACCGACAAACATCTCGACAAAATCAGAGCCTGATATGCTAAAGAATGGAACTCCTGCCTCGCCGGCAATCGCCTTTGCAAGGAGGGTCTTGCCTGTGCCAGGAGAGCCGACGAGCAGCACACCCTTTGGAATTTTACCCCCGAGCTTAGAAAACTTTTGAGGGTCTTTAAGGAAGTCGATTATCTCCTGAACCTCTGCCTTTGCCTCCTCAATCCCTGCAACATCTGCAAAGGTTACTTTGACTGATTTATCTGATACAAGTCTCGCCTTTGACTTCCCAAAGGACATGGCCTTATTACCTCCTGTCTGCATCTGGCGCATAAAGAATATCCAGACAGCAGCAAGGAATATTATCGGACCCCACGAGAAGAAGAAATTGACATACCACGGGTTTTGCTCCGTTGGTTTTGCAGTAATTTTTACACCTTTTGTCCTCAAATCCTTTACAAGATCCGGGTATTCTGCAGCGTATGTCTTGAATTTCTTTCCGTCCTTAAGACGCCCTGTTATATGACTTTCCTTGATGACAACCTCTTCTACCTCGCCTTTTTCGAGCTTTGTCATGAAGTCAGAGAATATTATCTCCTCCTCTATCTTCTTAGGCACGCTGAAGATATTAAAAAGGAGTATCATCATCACTCCTATCAAAAGCCAGACAAACAGACTTCTATACATGTTCAATCTATATTACCTCCTGAATGTTTTTATTTTAACACATTAAAGACCTCTGGGAAAAGCCATCTAACTCGAATTATTCATACCTAAATTGAGCGATTCTTTGATTATAAATCACTCTTTGACAGGCGAGACGCCTGTCCTACTGTTTAACGACATCACCCATAGGGTAGGACAGCCGTCTCGGCTGTCATGGTTTTATATAATAAATCGCTCAACTTGGGTCATAAATTCTACGGTTCATACTTTTTTTAATAACTAAGGGTATTCCCTTCGCCCCCTACCATCTCTTTCTGGATTTTTATCAATTTATTGATCCCATCCTCTGCAAGTTTTATAAGTCCATCAAGGGTATCTTTTGAGAACGGTGAACCCTCTGCTGTGCCCTGCACTTCAACAAACTTTCCACTGCCGGTCATCACAATGTTCATATCCACCTCTGCCGCAGAGTCCTCTGCATAGCAGAGGTCAAGCCTCGGCTCACCATTGACAATGCCTACACTTATTGCAGCAAGATAATCTCTTAAGGGTGTTTTGTCTATCATCCCATTTCTCAGGGCATACCTCAGGGCGTCTGCAAGGCATATATAGGCACCGGTTATTGCTGCTGTCCTTGTCCCTCCATCTGCCTGTATAACATCGCAGTCTATCCATATCGTCCTTTCGCCGAGGGCCTCAAGGTCAACAACTGCCCTCAATGCCCTGCCTATGAGCCTCTGTATCTCATGCGTCCTGCCGCCGACCCTGCCGGTGCTTGACTCACGCATCATCCTCGTCTGCGTGGACCTCGGAAGCATCGCATACTCGGCTGTTACCCATCCCTTTTTCTGGTCTTTTAGAAAAGGCGGCACCCTGTCTTCTATGGAAGCTGTGCAGATCACCCTTGTGCCTCCCACCTCTATAAGCACCGAACCTTCTGCGGTTCCTATAAAATTTCTCGTCACTTTTATCTGCCTCATTTCGGTGTTTTTCCTGCCATCAGGCCTCATTTATCTATACCTCCATATTTCAACATTTCGTCAAGAGCCTTCTATGTCTATTTTTCGGCCGTGCCCTCTGTGGTTAAAGTTTTGTAATTAGCTCTATATGCTTTATCTTATGCCCTAAGAACCTCTCTCCGACTCTCAAAAACCTATCGGGGGAATCAGTAACATAAAACTCCCTTGATGGCCCTTCTTCTGAATCCCTTTCAAGACCCTCTTTCTTCAATATCTCTTTTATCTCCCTCGCTGTTTCTACAGCGGAGTCGATGAGCTTTACCTCAGGCCCAATGACCTCAGATATAATCCCTTTCAACAATGGATAATGTGTGCAGCCGAGGACAAGGGTGTCTATACCTTTATTCTTTATATCTCTCAGATACTTCTCTGCAACCATCCTTGCAACCTCACCCTCTGTCCATCCTTCTTCCACGAGTGGGACAAAGAGAGGGCATGGAAGACCAAAGACCTCTGCCTTACTGTCGAGGGTTTTTATTGCCCTGACATAGGCACTGCTTCTGATTGTCGCCTCTGTTCCTATTACACCTATTCTTTTATACATTGTGCTTCTAACCGCTGCCTTTGCACCGGGATATATAACGCCTATCACAGGTATTGAGACTTTACCCTTTATAGCATCAAGGCTTACAGAGGATGCTGTATTACATGCAACAACAAGGAGCTTTATGCCATTTGATACAAGAAACCTTGTGTTCTCGAACGAATACCTTGTCACTGTTTCAGGAGACCTTATTCCATAAGGGACCCTTGCAGTATCACCGAGATATATGGTGCTTTCATCCGGCAGCTCCCTGAATATCTCTTTGAGAACAGTCAGCCCTCCTATCCCTGAGTCAAAAACACCTAATGGGCTGTTATTCCTATGTGCCACTCTTATCCGTTCCCAAAGATTCCTGAGATACCACATCTTTCAGCGGATAGATCAAATATATATGCCCCCCGAGGCTCTCTATCTCCCTGCCTTCGATCAATACTTTCACATCCGTTATCTCCTGCACATTTGATATCAGACTTTCATAAAGCCCCTTCAGAAGCAAAAATTCTGCTACCACATCTCCCTGGAAATTTCTCCTGAATTCATCTGAGAGGTCAACATAGAGCATACCATCAGCACCCCTGTAGAGGCCAAGGAGTCTCGCGTCCCTCGGGATTACTGATGCCTTTGCGCCGGCTGGCCCCCTGAGGAATTCCCCTATTACTGCCTCTGCAATAGACATCTGAGTTGTCCTCCTCTGAAGCATTCTCTCCTCCATCTGTAAGCGACCATCCACAGGATAATACATCCTCAAGGAAAACAAATCCTCCATCTGACCTATGCCCTTCTCAGCAACCTCTTCCCGCTGAGGTGGATGCTGCTGGAACATCTTTGAGAAATAAAAATAGCCACCTGAAATCCCACTCCCAAAGAGAAGTATGAGGACAATTACCCACACAAGTCTTCTTTTACTGTTGGCCATATAGCGAAAGCCCCCTTATAATTGCATCCATAAGCCTTATCCTCGCCTTCTGGTCATAACTCACGTCCTTTGGTGATGGAACCTCAATGAGAACAGATGGCGCACCAACAGAATTGAGGATTGGCAGAGGCATCTCCCTCAGGATCACATTAAAGTTAAATTCATCTTTGATTGCCTTCCCGAGGCTCTCTGCAAATCTCTTGCTATTTTCTACATACCTTTTCTGCCGGGAATTCAAACTATAAAGGTCAGCGACTGATGCTTCGAAACCCGCGTTTTCAAACTTTGGGATATACAGGGCAAAGCTTTCAGAGGCTGACACATGAATGCTGATGAAAATCTCTGGTGTCTTCTGATTGGCAAAGGCCGCTCTGTCCGCAAGCGACAAAAACTGGTCGCCCTTTCTTGTGAGAAAGACCTTTTTGCCCTTTTTTATGAGCGCAGCCTCTATACCTCTGGCGATAGATAGGGCGATGTCCTTCTCTTTTGAGTCGTTATTTATTATTCCGAAATCATATCCGCCATGGCCAGGGTCGAGGACAAAGACCTTCTGCAGCACAGCAACATCTGTCTGAATTGTCCCTGTCTCTTTTTTTGATGCTGATATGTCTATTACAAGCCGCGGCGGTGAAGAGAGCTTTAATACCTTTGTCTCAAAAGGTTCTTTGAGATTGATTATGAGGAACCTGTCCTCTACAAAGGTATCGAGGTTAAAGTCCTTCTGTGATGTAAGATTAAAACCGGATGGAAACTCGATCTTTATCTGAGTGCCGGACGTTGTAACATTCGCTTTTTTTATAAATGATTCTTCAGCCTCAAAGACTACGCGAGTAATTCCATCCTGCTTTCCAAATCTCAGGGAGACCTCAGTCCCTGCATGGGCAAACAGAGAAGGTGTTAAAAAAAAGAAGATTATAAATAAAAGACTTACCTTCTTCATGACACTATACATTTTCCATATATGGAAGGTGTTTTTCAACTAAGAGGAGTATTGGTGGGATATCTTAAACCATGCTCGAACTTATTTCGAACAAAAATCCCAGCA
>DYHX01000061.1 GCA_020723925.1 Nitrospira japonica
TAATAAATACGTCGCATTGAAGAAATTTTGAATCCATGTCTGCATCTTTTGGGTATAATTAGACAATGTCAAGACTCGAACAGGAACTCAAAAGAGCAGAAAAGGCATCAAAGGTGAAGACTGCCTTTATAATAGTTACTGCATTTTCTATTATTGCTGGTATTATTGGTGGTTTTCTTTACTGGACACTATCGGACCTCCCGAGGATAAAGGCCCTTGAGGAATACACACCTATAGAGTCCTCAAGGATATATTCGAGTGATGAAAAGCTAATCGCAGAGCTTTACCTCGAAAGGAGGACGTTCATCCCACATTACAAGATACCTGATCATGTGAAAAAGGCATTTGTCTCTGTTGAGGACATACGTTTCTATAGCCATCCCGGGGTTGATTTCATAGGGATCATGCGTGCACTCTGGCGCGACATAAAGGCCAGGAGTATTGTTGAGGGTGGAAGCACCATAACACAGCAGCTTGCCAGGATGCTTTTCCTGAAACCAGATAAGAGCATAAAGAGGAAGATAAAGGAAGCAGCAATTTCTATCCAGATAGAAAAGCACTATACAAAGGATGAGATTCTCGGCCTATATCTGAACCAGACATATTTTGGTACAAGGGCATATGGCATAGAGGCAGCAGCACAGACATACTTCGGCACGTCAGTGAATGAACTCACTGTAGGAGAGGCTTCACTTCTTGCATCCCTTCCAAAGGCACCATCTCTTTATTCACCATTCAGGAATCCTGACAGGGCAAAAGAGAGGCGCTCTATAGTGCTTAAGCAGATGCTGAACCACAGGTTCATAACAAAGGCTCAGTATGAAGAGGCGGAGAAAGAACCGCTTCCCAGATCACCTCATTTCAGGAAATACGAAGCCCCATATTTCATGGAATTGCTCAGGCAGGAGCTCGAGGCAAAATATGGGATAGAGATATATACAGTGGGTTACAGGATTCAATCAACCATTGATTTGAAGATGCAGCAGGCAGCGGAAGAAGCAATAAGGAAAGGTATAGGGTCTATAGAAAAAAGGGTTAACCCCGAGGTTCAGGCATCCTTAATCGCCATTGACCGCAGGACAGGTCATATAAAGGCGATGGTTGGAGGTTCTGACTTCTGGAAAAACCAGTTCAACAGGGCAACGCAGGCATTGAGGCAGCCTGGCTCTGCATTCAAGCCATTTGTATATATCACAGCAATCGAGAACGGCATGAAATCAGCAGACCATATCATAGACTCACCAATCTCATTTAAGGGTGCACGGCCGGGCCAGCTATGGTCACCCAAAAACTATGACGGTGAATACTATGGAACTGTAACTTTGAAGATAGCCCTTGCAAAATCCCTGAATGCTGCAACTGTGAGGCTTGCAGACAGCATCGGAATAAAGAATGTTATAGAGACAGCAAAAAGGCTCGGAATAAAAAGCGAACTCCAACCCTATCTGCCCCTTGCACTTGGAGCATCTGACATTACCCTGATTGAGATGGTTTCTGCCTATTCTACGTTTGGAGCAGGCCAGAAGGTTGAACCAATATCCTATGAAAGGATACTTAACAGGGACGGAATGATTATCGAGGAGACAAAGCCAGTTGTAAAGGACTTAATATCCAGCGAAGATGTAGAGGAGATGAGGGGCATGCTCAGGGCTGTTGTCGAGGAGGGAACCGCGCAGAAGGCAAAAGAACTCGGGAGACCTATTTACGGCAAGACTGGCACAACAAATGATTATACGGATGCATGGTTTATAGGATTTGACGACAGGCTCGTTGTGGGTGTATGGGTCGGCAGAGATGACCATACACCAATAGGTAACAAAGAGACAGGCGCCCGTGCAGCCCTTCCGATATGGATTGAGTTTATGAAAAAAGTGCCTCTACAAATTCTTTCGGCTCAAAATCCCTGAGGTCGTCAACTCCTTCACCAATACCAATCAGCCTGACAGGTATACCAAACTCTTTCCTTATCGCAAAGACAATCCCGCCTTTTGCAGTTCCATCGAGTTTTGCGAGGGCAATCCCTGTAACACCTATCGCTTCATTGAACATCTGCGCCTGCCTCAGAGCGTTCTGGCCTGTTGTTGCATCAACAACAAGCAATGTCTCATGGGGTGCCCCTGGCATCGCCTTATCTATCACCCGCCTGACCTTCTTCAATTCCTCCATTAGTGGACTTTTTGTGTGTAATCTTCCAGCGGTATCCACAATGACAACATCCACACCCCGTGCCTTTGCAGCCTCTATTGCATCAAAGGCAACAGCAGCAGGGTCTGAGCCGCTCTGGTGCTTTACAAGTTGGGCACCTGTCCTCTGAGCCCAAATCTCAAGCTGCTCTATTGCAGCAGCCCTGAATGTGTCTCCAGCAGCAAGGATGACTGAATGACCCTCTGAAATAAACCTGCTTGCAAGCTTACCTATGGTCGTCGTCTTTCCAACACCATTCACACCGACAGCAAGGATAACAAATGGTTTCTCTCCGAACAAGACAAGTGGCTGGGATGAACCGAGGAGAGAGACCATCTCTTCTTTAAGGTATTCCTTCACTGAACCAGAATCTTTGATTTCACCCTTCTTCGCCTTATCCTTCAGAAAATCGACAATCTCTGCTGTTGATTTAGTGCCAATATCTGATGTAATCAGTATCTCTTCTAATTCCTCAAGGGTCTCCTCATCTATCTTCTTCCCGGCAAAGATGGATTCGACCCTCTCAACAAATCCCTTTCTTGTCCTGGCAAGCCCTTCTTTTAATCTGTCAAATAAACCCATCACTCCTCCTGCGGTTATCGCTGGATTTGTGTATAATATCATAGATGAATCCTTATCGCTTCATAATCGCAAGACTTAACGGTATTGATATTGAGAGGGACTTTGACCATCATCTCAGGCTCGTCAGAAAAGGCATTGCCGGCTTCATTATCTTTGGAGGAGAACTTGAGACGGTCAGGCAGGGCATAAAGGAACTTCAGAGAGAAGCCACTGAACCCTTAATCATAGCCTCTGACCTTGAGCAAGGGCTTGGAGGGCAGATTAAAGGCGGAACGCTATTCCCTCCAGCAATGGCAATTGCATCAGCCATAAAAGAACGTTCAACGTTCAACGTTCAACGTTCAACGTTGAAACTACTAAAAGATACATTTAAAGCAATAGCGCTTGAGGCAAGGTATGCAGGCATAAACACAATCTTCGCACCTGTCCTCGACATAAACACAAACCCTGAAAACCCCATAATCTCAACAAGGGCATTTGGTGAAGACCCTGAAACTGTCTCTTTCTTTGGATGCGAGATGATAAAGATTCTGCAGGCCCATGGCATTGCTGCATGTGGTAAACATTTTCCGGGTCATGGCGATACTGAAGTAGATTCTCACATAAGCCTTCCGGTAGTAAAAAAAGACTTACCATCACTTGAAAAATCTGAGCTTGTGCCTTTCAAGAAGGCCATTGATGCAGGCGTAAAGATGATAATGCTCGGCCACCTGAGTGTCCCTGCAATAGACCCATCGGGCATTCCAGCATCTTTATCAGAGAAGACTGTAACATTCCTCAGAGAAAAAATGTCTTTCAGAGGAATTACTATAACAGATGCCCTCAATATGGGAGCTCTTGGCAAATATGCTGAAGAAGAGGCATCTCTGATGGCACTGAGGGCAGGGGTTGACATCCTGCTACATCCCACAGACCCTGATAAAATTGCATCTTATCTCGAGTTCATTGAATCTAAGGGTCGTGGGTCATGGGGCAAGGGTCAAGGAAAAAATAAACCGGACCCTGGCTACTTGACCCTTGACACTATAAGTGCCCCTTGCCCCTTACCTGTCACTCGACGCTGTAATTTCGAAGAACACAGAAACATTTCAGAAGAACTCACAAGAAAAGCAATAAAGATAAAAGGCAGTATCAAACAGATAAGAAGACCCTAAAATTCTCTTCCCAACCTTTCTAAATAAATACGTTTAATCCCAAAAAAGTTTTTTATCTTTGCTGCATAGGCCTTTGCCTCTTCTTCCCTGCCTGCATTAAGGAAATATTCTATGAAATACCAGAGGCTGTCAGGGTCGGACATTCTCGCCGAAAACCTATAGTAAAGCTCTGCGTTTTCACTGTCACCTTTCTTTTCAAGGAGATATGCGTAATGGGCAATGGATACAGAAAACATCCCTTTTATTTCCTTTGAGAAGAAATCCTTTGCTGGCAGTGCAACTGAACGTTCAAAGTTAAGGCTTTGAAAGTTTTTGAGATAGAGGGTATCCGTATCAACAGCAACTGCCGCATTTTTTGGAAGCAGGTATGACGACAGGATATAGGGCTCAAGCCTATAATCCTTAGAAAATGGGGTAAACAGGCTTGGCTCCCACATAAAGAGGCGTCCTCTGGCGGAAAATCCCTTATCGAGATAATCCTTCCCGATTATTTCTCTTTCGTAGATCTCAGGATATAGCATATAAGACTTCCACTTAGGGCCGCACTTGAAATAGTAAAAATCTTCACCCTTTTTATGCTCATAGAGAAAGAGCAGGTCATCCCTCACCCTTTCTAAACGGGATTGGTAAAAGCTTGAAAAGACTGGCGTATCAGAAAATTTAACCACAATGGCGCCCTTCACTGGAAGAGCCTGAAGGAGACTCTTTGAGTAATCATAGACGAGATAGTATGAGCTGAGGTTAGCCTTCATGAAATTTTCAGGGAATAAGACTAAAGGCATGAAAAGGATGGCGGTATAAATTGGCCTCGTCATAAAGCCAAGAATGCTGCCCTTCAGTCTGGCCCCCAGATAATAGACCCCCATGCCCAGGAAAATAGAGAAGATATAAAGAAGTGGGAGAAAATAGGGGCTCATAACAAATATGTCCTTGTCAGCAGGCGACTCAGACCCGATTGACATAGAGCTGAGGAAACCCATCCACAGGACTAAAAGGGAAAGGAAAAATATCAAAAGCCGTTTGTCACGAATAATAGCAGGAAGACTCAAAAGGGATAGGATAGAGATATATCCGAAATTCTTAAGGAGCACGTGGACAGAAATGTTCTTTATCCCATAAAACCAGCTATTAAGCCCTGAGACAGCGCCTTTAAGGGCATCAATAGTATCTGATGAATAACTTCTCCTCAGTAAGGCATTGATGAATTTTTCAGGAGTGCTCAGGTCAGCATAAAGGAAAAGCATTTCTTTAGAGTACCCTTCTACAGAGCGGATATAAGGATATAGATAAACTGCAAACCCTGCCACAAAAAATATCGACAACACAGGCAGTCTTTTCAGAAATGATTTCCCTTCTATAATAGCGAAGGTAAGGAACGAGGCAGCCCCGGCGAGGGCCGCTGTATGGTGGTTGCCCATTGCAAGGCCGATGACAAAGGCGATAAAGGCTTGAAACCGGAAGGATGAGCCTTCCCCTTCCTTCAATGCCTTGATGGTAACGTATATGATGAGCATCACGAGGAGGCTGTTAAGGGTATATACCTCTGCCTTTACAGACTCGATCCATGAAAGGGGTAATATGGCAGATATAGCAGCGGACGCTGTAGATGATTGAAGGTTTTTGGTGAGAAGATATACGCTCTTAAATACGAGATAAGAGCATAGGGCGCCTGAGGCTGCAGATAGAAGATTCACCTTATAGGCAATACCACCGAAAGGCAGGAGTGTAAAGAGTTTTCCCATAAGGCAATAGAGGGGATAGCTCGGTGGATGAGCTGTTCCAAGGCTAAAGGCAGAGGTGACAAATAAAGCGCTGTCCCCTGTATAGACAGTTGGGCATAGTGTATAGAGATAGAGGATTAAAAAGGTAAGAGGTAAAAAAATGGACATAAAAGCGAGTCAGGAGCTTCCGTGCAAGGAAGATTTTTTATTTATACCTATAATTGAGCGATTCTTTAATAATAAATCACTCTTTGACAGGCGAGACGCCTGTCCTACTGGATAACACCTATATACCCATAGGGTAGGACAGCCGTCTCGGCTGTCATGGGTTTGCATAATAAATCGCTCAATTTAGGTTATACAACCACTACATCATAATATTATGGAGCTGTATGTGGAACACCAAATACCGTCACACCCGCACCCGTTGAAGTCCCTGTGAGAGATACAGTGACACGAGTTCCATATGTAGCTACGAGGTGAGGACAATACATGACGCTGTTTCCAGCGGCTACTTCCCAGTCAGTAGGAATGTCCTCAAGGACGCTATAAAGGTTTGTTGCCCATGTCTTATTTTTCCCAAACCAGATGCCCGAGCCAGAACGAGTAGCGCCTATCACTCCCTGGTCTGCTGCAATGGCAGCCTCCTTTCTCAGTTCCCAGTATTTAGGTATTGCAACCACTGCCAGAATGCCAAGAATCACCATTATCACCAATAACTCAATTAAAGTAAAACCACCTTTCTCTTTTAACATCTTTTCCACCTCATGACCATTGTTATTAATACTTTATTAAACAAATAGCAAATAAAAACTAATAAGTCAAGAAAAATGTTTGGTTTTTCTCCCAAAAAGTTGCTCCAAAGGGTTCAAATAAAAGGGTTCGAGGATTCAACCCCGCACAATATCTGTGCGAGGGTTCAAGGATTCGAGGAGATGAACCAGATGTTTTTTTTTATTAGCAGCTAAAGTCACCCCCAAAAAAATTTTTTGTTTTGTAGTAAAATCGTTTATGACAAGTTTTCAGGTAATGTCAAAAGTTTTATGAAAAACAGGGGAAGTTGATATGAAAAACGAAAAACCACCAGTAGGACAGGCGTCTCGCCTTCAGAACATTCATGGAGGCGTAATCTCCCACATTTCCAAATAGTTGATGACAGCCGGGACGCCTGTCCTACTGGTAAGGGGGAGGCAAGCTAATTTTAAGCAATATGTTTGTTAGATAAAGAGTTTTTAAGCATTGTGCTTTAAAACTTTTGACAATACAAGTTTTCACGATGAGGTAAAATTAATGGAAAAATTTATCGAAAAGGCAAATGTTCTGATAGAGGCACTTCCATATATACGCAATTTCTATGGAAAAACATTTGTTATAAAATATGGCGGCTCAGCACAGGTAAAAGATGAACTCAGGGAGTCCTTTGCCAAGGATGTAGTGATACTGAATTTCATAGGCATAAGGCCAGTCATCGTCCATGGTGGTGGGCCAAAGATAAGCTCTTTTATGGAGAAGATGGGGAAGAAGCCGGAATTTGTCCATGGTCAGCGCGTTACTGATAAGGAGACGATGGACATTGTTGAGATGGTGCTTGGCGGCCTTGTAAATAAGGAGATTGTCACATTAATCAACAGCCACGGTGGCAGGGCAGTAGGACTCAGCGGCAAGGATGGCGGCTTGATCAAGGCCAGGAAGAAAGTAATAAAAGTCTCTCCTGAAACAGGTGCAGATGAGATAATAGACCTCGGCCTTGTCGGTGAAGTGGAGGCAATCGAGCCCGGTATACTTTCCAGCCTTGAGAAAGAAGGCTTCATCCCGGTTATATCTCCAGTAGGTGTTGGGCCAAAGGGCGAAACCCTTAATATAAATGCAGACTATGTTGCTTCATCTGTTGCTGCTGCGCTAAAGGCAGAGAAACTGATTCTTCTTACAGATGTCCCCGGGATAAAAGACAGGAACGGGAAGGTGCTTCCAACCATTCAGAAGAAGCAGGTAAAGAAGCTTATAGAAGAAGGCACCATATCTGGCGGAATGCTTCCGAAGGTCCAGGCATGTGTAAAGGCACTCGAAGGTGGGGTGCAGAAGACCCATATCATAGACGGTCGTGTATCGCACTGCCTTCTCCTCGAGATATTCACCAAAGAGGGCATAGGCACAGAGATTGTAGTTTAGAATCAGCAGATACTGTATTCCCCTCTGCTGAGTTTGCTGCAAAACCTTGATATCTGAGACAGTTCCTTTTCGAATATTCTCTTTATATCTTTAGATATATCACCAAGTCTTCTGCCCTTCTCGAGTAGAACCTGTGCGGATGCCATCTGTGGATTATCAATCGGGGTGCCAATTCTGCTCAGGAGCAGCACATAGACTTCTCTAATGCCTTCTATTTCATCGTAAATATTTTTTGCAATCTCGTGGGCAAGGACGTTGTAGATTTTTCCAACATGGCTTACCGGGTTCTTTCCTGCTGCTGCCTCTGTGCCCATGGGCCTGTTCATGGATATAAGACCATTGACCCTGTTTCCCCTCCCGACCTGTCCTGAGTCTGCGTCCTCTGCAGAAGTTCCAAGCAGGCTCAGATATACGCCGCCAAGTCCCCTCCTCCTTTTATCAAGGGTATTGAAATGGACATCAATGTTGCTGAATTCCCTGTATTTTCTCAAAAAGCGGTTCATCTCTTTATATATGATATCTTTTCTATCGAAATACTCGCTCTCTGATCTTATGTATGTTGAAATAAAGGGCATTGCGACAGTGAGGTCGAGTTCTTTGCCTTTACGCAGACCCATGACCTTTATATCTTCTCCTGTATCTGGATATCTGTTTTTGAATTGCATGGAGTTTAAATATCGCTCAAGTTCAAGGACTACATGTTCTGTTGGACTTAATGGATGGTAGCCAACTGCTGCTGATGTGTCATTCGCACCTCTAACCTCGCCAGGTCTCTGGAATATATCTGTAAGTTCCTCAGAGCCAGGGGCAAGAACAATCCGATATTTAACATGTTTTTCAGGGTCAACGAACCTGAGGGTTTTCTTAATCCATTCCCTTGCTGCCTCAATCGCAATATCATTTACAGGTATTCTCTTGCCATCTGCAATGAAGGTTGCCCTGTCGCCTATTGTTAATTCCATTGGTTTTATAACTCTTCCACCGCCGAAGGTCTTTTTTGTTTTCCCTGCTGCAAGAAGGCCTTTGTCAATATTGTGATGAAGGATTGTCCCGAATTCCCTCAGATATTCTTTGCTCAGGGCAATGGAGATTGCCTCCATTATTGAATCGCACATGAAGTCAGGATGGCCTCTGCCTTTCCTTTCAACAATCTCTACCCTGTGGTCAACAACAGATTTCCCCTTGAATGTCTCAACAATAGTCATGTTTCAAATAATATCAAGAACAACGTAATATGGCAAATAGAGGCTTATCTTTGGCAAGACTGGTTACTCGTTACTTGTCACTCGTTACTCGTTAATTGTAATATTAATGCAGGTGAAAAAAAACAAAAAATCATATGTAGAGATATTTACTGATGGGGCATGTAGTGGCAATCCTGGCGTGGGCGGCTATGGTGTGATACTGCGGTCAGATAAGCAAGAAAAGGAACTCTCTGGATGTGACCCTTTGACAACGAATAACCGCATGGAGCTTGAAGCAGTAATCAGGGGGCTTGAGGCCCTGAAAAAACCCTGCATGGTCAAGGTTGTGACAGATTCAAACTATGTTGTCCAGGGCATGACATCATGGATTTTTGGATGGCTCAAGAACAACTGGCGTAATACGCAGAAACGGGAGGTGCTTAACAGGGACCTCTGGGAGAAACTCCTCAGGCTTTCAAGATCACACGAGGTTGAATGGAAATGGGTAAGGGGACACAAAGGCCACCCTGAGAATGAGAGATGCGATGAGCTTGCAAGACGCGCTATAAAGGAATGCAAAAGGAAGATGTCTGGATGATGAGTAAGATATTCATCTCTATTTTAGCATTCTCGTTATCAGCAACGAGTGTTTTTGGTGCAGGTGGCGCTTATTCGTATGATAATAAAAATGCTGTTATAGGAATAAAACAACTCTATAAGATAAAAAAGGATGAAAACCTGCTTGAGGTGGCAAGGAATTTTGGCCTTGGATACAACGAGATAGTAGATGCAAACCCTGACATAGACCCGTGGGTGCCGGAGACTGGCAGGGTGGTGATACTTCCGACAATATGGATCTTACCCGATGCAAAGGATGAGGGGATAGTGATAAACCTTGCTGAAATGCGCCTCTACTATTATCTGAATGTCAGAGGCAGTAAGATGGTAAGGACTTTCCCGATAGGGATAGGCAGTGAGGGCTTTGATACACCAACTGGAATCTACAGGATAATCGAAAAGATCGAAAACCCTGAATGGCATGTGCCGGAGTCTATCAGAAAGGAAAAGCCACAGCTGCCTTTAGTTGTCAAGCCTGGCCCCAAAAACCCCTTGGGTTCACACGCCATCAGATTATCGACTCCTAACTACCTTATACACGGGACCAATAAACCATGGGGCATAGGCAGGAGGGTGAGCCATGGATGCATAAGACTATATCCTGAAAACATACCAAAACTCTATGCCTTAGTCAAGCTCAAGAGCAAAGTTAATATCGTCTACCAACCAATAAAGATAGGGGTAAAGGATGAGACGGTGTATATCGAGGTTCATGAAGACTATATGCGGCGTATAAAAAACCCATACGCTGAAGCTATCTCCCTTTTAAAACAACATGGTTTGTCTGGAGGTATACAGAGAGAGCTTCTGAAGAAAGCCTTAAAAGAAAAGAGGGGCATACCAACGCCCCTCTCTAAATAATATCATTGTGAATTATTTCTTCAGCTGCATCTCGAATGCCTTTTGAGCCTTATGTGCTGCAGCTTCAGCCTTGCTTGCAGCAGCCTCTGCCCGCTTTGCAGTAGCCTCTGCACTGCTTGCAGCAGCCTCTGCCCGCTTTGCAGCAGCCTCTGCGTTCTTCATAGCCTCGCCTGCCAATGCCTTTGCCTCCTGAGCTTCTTTCTTTGCAGCGGAAATATCCTTGCTCATAGCATCTGTCTTGCTTCCTAAGGCGCTGATCTTATTCTCAAGTTCAGATAGTTTCTTCTCTATAGCTATAACGCGCATCTCTACCTTAGCGAGCCTGTCAGCGAGAGGTTCTACCTGCTCTCTTACATAGTCTTTGGTAGCACACCCAAAAGAGAATACAAGAACCGATAAAAGAATTACTAAAAGCCCTTTTCTCATTACCTCCACCTCCTTCCTATTTGTTAGTTCTTAACAAGCTGTATAAAATATCTCACAAAAGAGCGAATATGTCAACCCAAGTTGAGCGATTTATTATACAAACCCATGACAGCCGAGACGGCTGTCCT
>DYHX01000010.1 GCA_020723925.1 Nitrospira japonica
ACACCCTCTTTTTTTATACTTCAAGATTTTACACAGAAAAGTTTACGCTACCGATGGTAAAATCATAGTAGTAAAGTAGTTAGGAACTGCTAACTAATATTCTTTGGAACGGAGTTTGCGTTGCTACCTATAGGGCTGATATCGGCTGTTCCTTCTGAAGGTAAAATTATACTTGAAAATCTTAAGGGTATTAAAACCAGGGGAATTGGCGGAATAACCTTTTACAGGGGGCGGATATGTGGAAAAGATGTTGTCTATCTTGCTGCTGGAATAGGCAAGACAAATGCCTCCCATGCAACAACTGTTCTGATAGAAAAGCACTCTCCTGCAATGATCATTGTCTTTGGCGGTGGGGGTGCGTATACTCAATCAGGGCTGAAGATAGGGGATATAGCAGTGGCAGAGAAAGAAGTCTATGGGGATGAAGGGGTTTTGCTTAAAGATGGGTTTCAAACGTCAGAGCTTATAGGGATACCTCTTTTAGTAAAAGGCAGAAGAAAGTATTTCAATGAATTTCCTCTGGATAAGAGATTTGTTAAAATGGCTGTTAATATTACACGCATTACGCACTACACATCACGCATTATGATAAAATCAGGCACTTTTGTTACTGTCTCCACCTGTAGTGGCACAATAAAAAGGGCAAAAGAACTCGAAAAGAGGTTCAATGCTATATGCGAGAACATGGAAGGTGCTGCAATTGCCCATGTATGCGATATATATGGAATCCCGATGGTTGAAATCAGGGGCATAAGCAATATCGTTGAGGAGAGGGATATGAACAAGTGGAATTTGAAATTAGCCGCAGAGAATTGCCAGAGGGCGGTGATGGAGGTTATTATCCGAGGTTCGAGAGGCTAAGATATGATAAAAGTCCAGAGGAATGCACCATCGACCAATGACATAGAACGGGCGTTAAGATTACGAGAGGTAATCGAGGCCATCTATGAGGTGAATAAAAGAATCCCTGTGATTGTTGAAGGCAAAAGGGATGCCCTTGCCTTGAAGGGACTCGGCCTTGTCGGTGAAATAATCACCCTTCACAGCGGAAAGAGCCTTTATGACTTCTGCGAGAATGTATCAGAGAGGTTCCACAAGGTCATAATCCTCCTTGATTGGGATGAAAAAGGTGAGAGCCTTAATAAAATCCTGTCCAGGCATCTAAGGGGATTGTGGGAGGAATTCTCTGCCTTCAGAGAGATTATAAAAATCCTCTGCCAGAAAGATATTAACGACATAGAGGGCATCCCAAAGCTCCTCTGCAGGCTTGGAGGAAATGAAACCACTTGGCATTGAAGGCGAAGACCTCGCAGTGAAATTTCTAAGTGGCAAAGGCTACAAAATCATTGCGCGTAACTACAAGACCCCGATAGGGGAGATAGACATTATTGCAAAGGATGGAGATACATTAGTTTTTGTTGAGGTCAAGACACGGGCGGATAGCAGTTTTGGTTATCCATATGAAGCAGTGAATTACTGGAAGAAGGAAAAGCTGAAGAAATCGGCACTACTTTATCTGAAGAAACTCAGGAAAGAGCTCCCATCAAGGTTCGATGTCATCAGTATTTACATGAATAATGGCAGAAAAGAGATAGAGCATATAAAGGATGCATTTGAAGTTTAGGCCTGCTTGCCCAAACACCCCTTTTTAGTGCAAAATATCACCCAGATCCAGCGATACCCGCAGGAGGTATGGCAGGATTCATAATCTTTAGAATCGACAAGTGGGAGATTTTTGTGCCTATAAGGGTAGGGGTTGTTGGGGTTGGCTATTTAGGCCAGCACCATGCAAGGATTTATTCGGAGCTTGAGGATGCAGAGCTTGTTGCCATTGTTGACATCGATGAGAAGAGGGCAGGGGAGCTTGCAGATAAATACGGCTGCAAGGCATTTTCTGACTACAGGGATGTCTTTGAGAGGGTAGATGCGTTAAGCATTGTTACTCCAACAACATCTCATCATGAGGTGGCAACAAATTGCCTCAGGGCAGGCAAGGACCTGCTGATAGAAAAGCCTATAACAACAACTGTCTCTGAGGCTGATGAGCTTATAAACGAGGCCTACAAGAGGAGATGTATCCTGCAGGTCGGCCATCTTGAAAGATATAATTCTGGTGTGATTGCTGTATCAGAGCTGATAAAGGAACCGAGATTTTTCGAATCAGAGAGGCTTTCTCCTTTTCTCGGAAGGGGCACAGATGTGGACGTCACACTCGACTTAATGATACATGATATAGATATAATACTCAGCCTCGTATCATCTCCTGTGAAGGATTTGAGGGCTGTTGGGTCGGCTGTGCTAACAGACAGGATCGATGTTGCAAAGGCATGGCTTGAATTTGAAAATGGTGCTGCTGCATTGATTACCGCAAGTCGCATTGCGCAGGAAAAACAGAGGAGGCTTAAGATATTTCAGAAGGATTCATATATAACACTTGATTATCAGAGTCATGAGGTGAAGAGATTTTTCATGACCGATTCTGGAATATCCTCCGAAACTTTAAGGCCAGAGAAGAAGGAGCCACTTAAGGAAGAGTTAAAAGACTTCATAGACTGCGTAAAGACAAGGAGAATGCCCAGAGTCTCCGGAATAGAGGGAAGGGATGCCCTTAAAATAGCATTGGATATAACGGAGATATTACAAGGATGGGAGATAAATAATGGTACCGATGGTTGATTTAAAGAAGCAGTTCAGCGAGATTAAGGAAGAGGTGTTCAATATTCTGACAGAGATTCTGGAGAGTGCGCATTATATCCTCGGCCCAAAGGTCTCAGAGCTTGAGACCTTGATTGCCCGATACCATGGGGTGTCAGAGGCCGTAGGCGTTGCCTCAGGCACTGATGCACTTCACCTTAGCATCGATGCGCTTGGCATTGGTGAGGGAGACGAAGTTATTACGACACCATTCACGTTTTTCGCAACTGTTGAGGCAATCCTGTATACAGGCGCAATGCCTGTATTTGTTGATATAGAGCCAGACACATTGAATATAGATGTGAGCAAGATAGAGGCAAAGATTACAGATAAGACAAGGGCAATACTCCCTGTGCATATATTCGGGCACCCAGCCGACATGGAAGAGATAATGAAGATAGCGAATAAACACGGCCTTAAGGTCATAGAGGACTGCGCCCAGGCATTTGGAGCTGGGATTAAAGGGAGAAAAGTAGGCAGCTTCGGAGATGTAGGCTGCTTCAGTTTCTATCCGAGTAAGAACCTCGGCGCGTACGGTGATGGAGGTATGATAACGCTGAATGACTCAAGCGTGGCTGATGAGACGAGAAAGCTGAGGAACCACGGCTCCAAAGGCGCATACAGGCATGAAGCAGTCGGGTTTAACAGCAGGCTTGATGAGATTCAGGCTGGGATACTCCTTGTTAAATTCAGGAGGATTGATGAATACAACAGGAAGAGGAGAGAGAAGGCAGCCCTTTATAATAAACTTCTATCTAACAGAGTAAAGTGCCCTGTCGAGAAGGAGGACGCCTATCATGTATATCACCAGTATACAATCATGAGCCCAATGAGGGATAAGATACAGAAGGCGTTGAAGGATAGAGGAATATCATCTGTTATCTATTATTCAATCCCCCTTCACCTGCAGGAGGCGATGAAATTTATGGGACACAGGGAAGGCGATTTCCCTGTTGCTGAGAAGGCATCAAGAGAGGTCCTCTCCTTGCCCATTTATCCTGAGCTTGAGGAGTCAGTGATAAGAGAGATATCCGAGATTATCATCGATGTCTGACGTTGTTATGATAGTTGCTGGTGAGAGCTCTGGAGAGCTCTATGGAGCGCTGCTTGCAAAGGCTATAAAGAATCTATGGCCAGATGTCTGTATAGTTGGTGTTGGTGGTGAGAGGATGAAGGATGCTGGGGTAGAGCTTTTTGCAGGCATCTCAAGCGCATTCGGGCTTGCAGAGGCACTTTCTTCTTACAGGACTGTAAGAGATACATTTAACAAGACAGGTGAGGCTCTTAAAAAGTTTTCCCCTGCAGTGGTTGTTCTAATAGATTATCCGGACTTCAACATTAAAGTGGCAAAAGTTGCTAAAACTCTCGGGATAAAAGTTCTCTACTATGTCAGCCCTCAGGTATGGGCATGGCGCAAGGGAAGGGTAAAAACAATAGCAGAGGTTGCTGACAGGATTGCTGTAATACTTCCATTTGAAGAAGGGATTTACAGTAGGACAGGTATTCAGTGCGAGTTTGTTGGCCATCCGATTCTTGAGGAAATTGGGTCTTTGCCAGAGGACAGGACAATCATAAAGAAGACGCTTGGACTCAGGCCAGAACTCCCTGTGCTGTCTCTCCTTCCCGGCAGCAGGGCACATGAACTGAATAGCCTCTTTCCAGTGATGATAGATGTTGTCAGGGATTTTAAGAAGGAATTTCCCCATTACCAGTTCTTTGTTCCTATTGCACCGAATGTAGATGTAGAGAAATACAGCACCTCTATCGACAGTCTTGAGAAAGAAGGTGTTATAGTTAAAAAGGGCGATGCTATAAAGGCACTTGCTGTTTCTGATATGGCGGTCATTGCTTCTGGAACAGCAACACTTCAGGCAGCATTCCTGGAGACCCCGATGGTTGTAGTCTATAAGCTTTTTCCTCTTACATATCTTATAGGAAGATTAATGGTGGATGTGAAATATATCTCCCTGATAAATATCCTTTCAGGCAGGGAGGTCGTTCCTGAACTCCTTCAGGGGATGGCCGTGTCTAAGAATATTGTAAGGGAACTCAAGAAGATTATGCTCGATGGATATTACAGGGCGAATATGATCAGTTGTTTCAGGGCTGTTAAAGAGGCATTTGCAGGCAGGAGGCCCTCATGGAGGGTGGCAGAGATAATAAGCGAGATAGCTGGATGGAAGACCTCAAGAGAATCCTGAACCTTGTAAGGCCATACTGGAGAAGGATAGCCCTTGCAGGTCTGTGCAGCCTTATAGTCTCGGGCCTGAATGGTTCTCTGGCATGGCTTGTGAAGCCAGTCCTGGATGATATATTTGTAAAAAGAGATACCCGCTTACTTGCTCTCCTGCCATTAGCGATACTTGGTCTCTATCTCTTAAGGGGAGTATTCTCTTTCTTCCAGTCATACCTTATGAGGTCTACAGGGGCAAAGGTTGTCAGGGACTTAAGAAATAGTCTTTATCATCACATGCTCTATCTGCCCATGGGCTATTTTGGTAAAGACTCCACAGGTGCAATGATATCAAGGGTCATAAACGACGCGGGTGCGGTGCAGGGGCTCCTTGCCTATACAGTTAAGGATATCTTTGTTGAGAGCGCTACAATAATTGTGCTTGTATGCGTTGCCATGATAAGACGGTGGGACCTCACACTAATAGCCCTTACTGTTCTGCCACTGGCCTTTTACGCTGCGGGCCGGCTCGGCAAGAGACTCAAGAAGGTGAGCAAGATGGCACAGAAGAAGATATCCCTTATAACAGAGTCCCTTGCAGAGAGTTTTTCGGGGATGAAGGTAATAAAGTCGTTTTCCCGCGAGGATGATGAGACATCACGCTTCAGGAATAAAAATCAGGACTTTTACAGGGAACTTATGAGGTCTACGAGAATAATCGAAGCCACATCCCTTATGATGGAGTTTGTTGGAGGCCTTGGCATTGCATTTGTGCTCTGGTATGGAGGCGGACTTGTTATCAAGGGGACAATAACAGCAGGAGATTTTTTCTCATTTCTTGCAGCCATATTCATGATATATACACCTGCCAAGAGGCTCACATCGGCCAATAACTCCCTTCAGCAGGCAAGGGCACCCCTTGAGCGAATCTATAAGCTACTCGAAGAAGAAAAAGAATCTGACGGCAGTAAGGAACTCAAGGAGATAAAGGATGATATAGTATTCAGCAATGTCTCCTTTAAATATTCTGGCACAAAGGAAGATGCCCTGAATGGCATCAATATTAAAGTAAAGAAAGGCGAGATAATAGCCCTTGTTGGAAGGAGCGGCGCAGGCAAGACCACATTTATCGACCTCATACCGAGGTTTCATATGCCTCAGGTGGGTGGAATCTATATGGATGGCATGGACATATCTGATGCAACCCTTAGGTCTTTGAGATCGCATATCGGAATCGTAAGCCAGGACGTGATACTTTTCAACGACACTGTCAGGGCTAACATAGCATACGGCAAGTCGGATGCAACAGAGGAAGATATAATGAGTGCAGCAAAGGCAGCCTATGCCCATGATTTCATACTTGAAATGCCACAGGGCTACGATACGGTTATCGGCGAAAGAGGTGTGAGGCTTTCTGGCGGTCAGAGGCAGAGGCTCTCCATAGCAAGGGCAATACTGAAGAATCCTCCAATACTCATCCTCGATGAGGCAACATCATCACTCGATACCGCCTCTGAGATGATGGTCCAGAAGGCGCTTGAAAATCTGATGGAAAGCAGGACGACATTTGTTATAGCCCACAGGCTTTCCACTGTAAGGAGGGCAGACAGGATAATAGTACTCGATAAAGGCAGGATTGTTGAGGCAGGAACCCACGACGAACTTTTAGCGGCAAACGGCCTTTACAGGAGACTCTATGACCTCCAGTTCGATGATTCCAAAGCTGACTTAGAGGGAAGTCAATCAGTCAATCAGTCAATCAGTAACCAATCGACTAATCGACTAATCGACAAATCGACTTTTTGACAATGTGGATGTTTCTGCTTTATAGCATTTTATATTTTATCGCATCAATCCTTCTGTTGCCCTTCCAGTATAGAAAAAGGCCAAAGGAATTCAGACACAGATGGCTCAAGGAAAAATTTGGATTTATTAACTCAGAACTTCAAGTTCCAAAATCCCCCCTTCCCCCCTTTGCTAAAGGGGGGCGTGGGGGGATTATCTGGATTCATGCAGTCTCAGTTGGTGAAGTCCTGGCAGCAATACCACTTCTTTATAGACTCAGGGAAAAATTTCCTTCGGCTAATCTCATGGTCTCCACAATCACAGACACAGGACAGGGGATTGCAATCGAGAGGGTCCCTGATGGGACAAAGGTGATATATCTCCCATTCGACCTCATTTTTGTATTAAAAAGGGCTCTTAAGAATGCGCGGCCAGACATCTTCATCACAATAGAGACAGAACTGTGGCCGAATATATTCAGGTTATTTAAAAGAGAAGGGATTCCTATAATCGTAATGAATGGGAGGATATCAGACAATGCATTCAAAGGCTATGAGAAGATAAAGTTCTTCATGACCAGGGTTATTGAGTGTGTTGATATGTTCGGCATGCAGGAGTCTGTGTATGCAGAGAGGATAATTGGACTTGGTGCTAATAGAGAAAGGGTTAAGGTAATTGGCAATTTCAAATTTGATACAAGACCACCTGATGGTATTCCTGAATGGTCAAGATTATTGTCTTCACCTGTTATTGTAGCTGGCAGCACACATAGAGGTGAGGAGGATTTGATTGTCTCTGTTTTTTCAAAATTAAAAAATGATTTTTTAGGCCTAAATTTAATCATTGCGCCAAGGCACCCTGAGAGATTCAAGGAAGTTGAGGATTTACTGAAATCAAGTGGGATTCCCTTTGTTAAACGCTCTGAGCTCCCCCCTCCTAACCCGCCCCCTCAAAATCCCCCCTTATTCCCCCCTTTACAAAAGGAGGGTGTGGGAGGATGGGTGGAGGTGAACTCTGAACTCCGAACTATAAAGGGTCAAATAATTATACTCGACAGCGTGGGCGAGCTCTCATCTGTTTATGGTATATCCGATATCGCGATTGTTGGTGGTAGTTTTATCGAGCACGGCGGCCAAAACCCCCTTGAGCCAGCATACTGGGGAAAGCCCGTTTTATGCGGGCCACACATGGAGAACTTTCCTTTTGTAGAGGACTTTTACAGAGAGGGTGCAGTAATAAAAGTAGATGCGGCTAATTTATATGATGCTATAAAGGCACTTCTCATATCGCCGGAAAGGAGGCATACTATTGGCAGTAAGGCGCGGGAATTATACAGGAAGAAGACAGGCGCAGTTGATGAAGCAGTGAGGATTATAGGAAGATATATAAATGCAAGATGAGTCAATAGTCTAAAATCAGGCCGAAAAATAGACATAGAAGGCAGGCATGGCAGGGTTCATAATTTTTAGAATCGACAGATTATCAGAAATGGACATATCTATCTCATTGTTTTATCAATGGTTTTTGAGGTGCATACGGTTTATTTTTACAGGTAGGATTTCAAGGTGTCGAACTAAAAATTTTTCACCTGCCATGCCTGCCTCAGATATCGGTATCAGCCAGTTTATAACTCTATGTCTATTTTGGGGAGTCAGGAGTCACTAATGACTTATGACTGCGGTATTTTACTTTGAAAATGGGTCCTTTAGAGTTTTTATACTATATCGGATATTCGATAAAAAAGTGGAGCAGCTTGAAGAATCAGAAAAGTCTGCCGCATAAGGTTATAAGCATCGGCAACATAACTGTTGGGGGCACTGGCAAGACCCCTGCTGTCATAGCCATAGCCGAAGAGGCAATAAGGCGCGGATTTAAACCATGCATTCTCACGAGGGGCTACAGGGGTAAGGCAAAGGGGCCATGTTTTGTGAATGCGAAATGTGGAATGTGGAATGCGGAATTATCTAACTCCGAACTCCGAACCCAGTCCCCGAAGTCTTTAATTGGGGATCTGAACTCTGAACTTTACGGTGATGAGCCTGTATTGATGGCAGAGAGATTAAAAGATGTGCCCGTAGTAAAATGTGCAGATAGATATGAAGGCGGTCTTTTTGCTTTAAACTCATTACCCATTACCCATTACCCATTACCTGTCTTTATTCTTGATGATGGCTTTCAGCACTGGAAACTATTTAGAGACAAAAATATCCTTCTTGTAGATGGGACCGACCCCTTTGGAGACAGAAAACTCCTTCCAGTTGGGAGACTCAGGGAACCGTTAAAGGAGATGAGAAGGGCAGATATAATTGTCATAACCAAAAATACAGTCGGCAGTCGGCAGTCGGCAGTCAACAGTCGGGCGTTAGAACTAAGAACCAAGAACTTAAAACTCGGAACTCAGAAACATAAAGCCGAGAGTTTAATTAATGAGATAAAGGAATACAATTCAGGTGCACCCATATTCTTTGCGGGCCATAAGCCATCTTTTGTGCGAACAATATCAGGCCAGGAATTTCCTCCAGACTGGCTCTCAGGCAAGGATGTCTATGGTTTCTGCGGCATCGGGAACCCGTATTCTTTTAGAGATACTCTCAGTTCAACAGGTGCACGGCTTATGGGATTCAGGGCATACAGGGACCATCACAGGTATAGCAGGTGGGATGTGGAGCGCATTATAAAGGAGTCGCAGAGGAGTAATGCTGAGTGGATTGCTACAACAGAAAAGGATATAATGAGACTCAAAGGCCTTGATCTGCCAGAGAATCTTGTTTTGTTAGGTATCGAGTTTAGTGTTGATAAGAGGTTTTATGAGGAAGTTTTTAGTGAAATCAAGTTCTAAAATCAAAAATTCAAAGTGAAGCTCTCCGAGCTTTGCTCGGAGAGCTTCCATGTAAGGAAAATTTTTATTTAGATAGCTGACTTTCATCCCCGACTAAAAGTCGGGGCATTCAGTCAGCATCCATGTAAAAATCGTAATCCATGATGCATAAATGGAAATTCAAAAATCAAAAGTCAAAAATCAAAATTGTGGAATTCCTTAATTTTGCATTTTTAATTTATCCCCAAGTTGAGCGATTTATTATACAAACCCATGACAGCCGAGACGGCTGTCCTACCCTATGGGTGATGTCGTCAAACAGTAGGACAGGCGTCTCGCCTGTCAAAGAGTGATTTATAATCAAAGAATCGCTCAATTTGGGTTATCATTAGCGGAGGATTAAGTGGTCAGGTATATAAATGTCAGGAGCAGGACACGGACTGAGTTTATTGACATAACCGAGAAGGTGCAGGAGGTTATAAATGAGGAGGAGATAAAGAGTGGGATATGTTTTCTCTATGTCCCTCATACAACAGCAGGCATCACAATTAATGAAGGTGCAGACCCCTCTGTCCAGCGTGATATACAGGTCACACTGAATAAGCTTATACCATTTGAAGGGGATTATCTTCACAGGGAAGGCAACTCCGCTGCTCATATCAAATCAAGCATAGTCGGGGCATCTCGGTCTGTCATTATTGATGACGGCCGGCTTGTCCTCGGCACATGGCAAACTATCTATTTCTGCGAGTTTGATGGCCCGAGGCACAGAAGGGTTGTGCTGAAGTTTATAAGCGATAGGCTTTAGCACGTAAACCACCACACCTGTAAAGGTGGGGGTTTACTTTCCGAATTCTTTCGTTTTCAATTCTTTCCTCTTTATCTTCCCACTTACAGTTTTGGGCAGGTCATCAACGAATTCAATCTTTCGGGGATACTTATAAGGTGCTGTGTGTCTCTTGACAAATCCCTGAAGCTCCTTCACTAAGGCATCTGATGGCCTGTAGCCTTTTGTTAAGACGATAAATGCCTTCACAACCTCGCCCCTGACCTCATCAGGGCTTGCAACAACCGCAGACTCTTTTACAGCAGGATGTTCAATTAAAACGCTCTCTATCTCAAACGGCCCAATCCTGTATCCCGATGTGAGGATGATGTCATCAGCCCTTCCAACAAACCAGAAGTATCCATCCTCGTCCTTGCATGCCCTGTCCCCTGTTATATACCATTCGCCCTTTATTGTCTTTTCTGTTGCCTCAGGGCTTCCGTGATATTCCTTGAATAGACCAACAGGCCTCTCTGGTATTATCTTTATTGCTATGTCACCTTCAATGCCTGAAGAGACTGGATTCCCATTGTCATCAACAATATCCACAGTAAACCCGGGGGCTGGCACTCCCATTGAGCCTGGCTTTGCCGGAAGACATCTGTAATTCGCCAGAACATTCACTGTCTCTGTCTGGCCATACCCATCATAGATGTATCTTCCTGTTTTTTCCTTCCAGATTTCGATTATCTCTTTATTCAATGGCTCTCCTGCTGCAACAAAATGACGGACAAAAGGAAAGAGGGGCTGGTTATACTTTCCTGAGGTAAGTGTCTCCTTGACCATCATCCTGTAGGCTGTTGGTGGACCGCAGAATGTGGTGATGGGATACCCCTGAAATATCTCCATTGTTAATGACGGCTCAAACTTTCCCTTTTTATAAAAAGAAAATATTGTTGCACCCATATGCCATGGACCAAAGAGGCTTGACCATGCTGCCTTTGCCCATCCAGTGTCTGAGAGGTTCCAGTGCAGGTCACCTGGCCTCAGGTCAAGCCAGTATTTGCCCGTTATCAGATGCGCAAGTGGATATGACGCCTGTGTGTGCAAAACCATCTTTGGTGGGCCTGTTGTACCTGACGTGAAATAGATTAAGGCAGGCTCATCTGAAAAAACCCTTTCGCCTTCAAAGGTATCTGCCCTCTCCCGTTCTTCTATGTAATCACTCCATCCCTGCCTTTCACCAACGATTATAATAATGGGATTAGTTAAAGAACCCTTTACTGCATCTTCCACCTTCTCAGCGTCCTCATCTGTTGCAATGATTGCCTTTATATCTGTTGCCGATAGCCTGTATTCAATATCCTTTGATGTAAGGAGGGTTGTTGCCGGGATTGGAATTGCATTGAGCCTCATAAGCGCGAGCATGACTTCCCACCACTCCGGGATATTGGGAAGCATGACAAGAACCTTATCTCCCCTGTTGATGCCCATTTTTTTAAAGGCGCCTGCACCCTTTGAGGAGAGAATTTTCAGTTCATTGAATGAGAACCTTTTCTCTATTACACCATCAGTCCAGAAAAGGGCCTGCCTCTCTTCCCACGTATCAAAGACGTCAAGGGGAAATGAGAACCTTTCAGGGACTGAAAGGGAAAATTTTCCGTATTCTTTCCTGTAGTCTTTCATGTTAGGTGCTTGTTGCATCCTACATGCTATCATATATCTATGCTCGAAATCGATGGAAGCTATGGCGAGGCAGGAGGCCAGATACTGAGGACCGCCCTGAGTCTTTCATCCCTCTTAAGAAAACCTTTCAGGATTTTTAACATACGGAAGGGCCGCAAAAAGCATGGCCTCATGCCACAGCATCTCACATGCGTCCGTGCTATGACCCTTATATCAAATGCAACTGTGAAGGGCGATACTGAAAGTTCCATGGAGCTTGTTTTTGAGCCTGAAGAGGTGAAACATGGGGATTATTTCTTTGATATAGGCACTGCTGGCTCAACATCCCTTGTGCTCCAGACACTGCTTCTGCCATTGACATTCTCAGCAGGGAAATCTTCTATAACGATTAAGGGTGGGACCCATGTGCCCTTTAGCCCGCCATTTCATTATATAAGCGCGGTCTTTTTGCCCATGCTCAATAAGCTCGGCATAAAGATTTCTGCTGAGATAGAGAGCTATGGTTTTTATCCAAAGGGCGGAGGGAAGATAAATGTAAATATCCACCCCTGCAAAAGCGTAAAGGGTATCGGCCTCCTTGAACGCGGAGATGTCCTTTATCTGAACGGCTACTCTGGTGTTGGAAATCTTCCTTTGAGCATTGCTGAGAGACAGAGGGATTCTACATTAAAAACACTTGCGGGTTTCAAGGTTGATATAGAGCTGATAGAAGTTCCAACACCTGGTGAGGGGACATTTGTTTTTTTATGTGCCCATACAGAAAACTCCATCGCTGGGTTTTCGTGCCTCGGTGAGAGGGGAAAGAAGGCTGAGAAGGTTGGTGAGGAGGCTGCAAGGGAGTTCCTTGATTATCATTCAACTGGTGCATGTCTTGACCCGCACATGGCTGACCAGATTGTGCTTTATCTTGCTATGGCAAACACTGAATCTTCTTTCACAACATCCTGTATCTCAAACCATCTTTTTACGAACCTCTGGGTTCTCGCGAAGTTCCTGGGCATCGAATACAAAATCGAAGGGGAAAGGGGCTATCCAGGCAAAGTGACACTATTCCCTTGACTCTGATCAGACTGGTGAATAAAATCATGGTGGGCAGTCGCAGAATCGAACTGCGGACACGAGGCTTTTCA
This sequence comes from Nitrospira japonica, assembly GCA_020723925.1. Lineage (GTDB taxonomy): Bacteria > Nitrospirota > Thermodesulfovibrionia > Thermodesulfovibrionales > DYHX01 > DYHX01. The sequence continues at coordinate 13,053 of DYHX01000010.1, forward strand.
GGCCTCTGCTCTACCGACTGAGCTAACTGCCCACGGTATAGTCGTTAAAAGTTAGAAGTTACCCATTTAATAAAAAACGCCATAACTTTTTACTTTTAACTTCTAACTTTACACTTTTAACTTTTTTGATGTCAAGCCATGATACGACTCTTGGTCAATAAACTGAGCCTCTATGCCCCTGCTGTCCTTTCAGGGATTGCACTCATTTTCTGCTTTCCAACCTTTGACCTCTACCTCCTGTCGTGGATTGCCCTCGTACCTTTTTTGATCTCCCTCTGGAACAAAAAACCAGAACAGGCGTTTAAGGCAGGGTTTTTTATGGGATTGCCCTATTTCTTTGGAACCCTCTACTGGATATACCATTCAATAAACCATTATGGCGGTGTCTCATTTATATCAAGCCTATGCATCGTCTTCCTCCTCTGCCTCTATCTGAGCCTTTATACTGGGCTCTTTGCGCTGTTTTTTTCTATGAAGATAAGATCAACACGCTTCCCTGCCATCTTCATTGCCCCTGTCTTATGGGTCACCCTTGAGTTCATTCGCTCCTATGCCCTCACAGGTTTCCCGTGGTCAAGCATCGGATATACACAGTACAGGTTCTTACATGCAATACAGTTTGCGGACATAACAGGCATCTACGGCGTCTCCTTTTTTGTTGTTGCAATAAATGGTGCCATTGCTGATTTCTTCATAATGAAAAGGCGCCTCCAGGACATGCCCCTATTCTCGCTTTCCCAGACAGCAGTGGGATTTGTTCTCCTTTCTGTCTCGATAATCGCGATATTTACATATGGATACTGGCGCCTTAATGAGAATCGGCCAGGCAAGCCCATACGTGTTAGTATTATCCAGGGCAACATAGAGCAGGATAAAAAATGGGAGACTGCTTATCAAAAAGAGGTGATGGATACTTCTAAGGAACTGTCAAAGACAGCCGTAACCCGCGCACCCTCTTTAATCGTATGGCCGGAGACCTCTGTCCCCTTTTACTTTAATTACGATAAGGCCTATACCCGGGAATTTACCGATTTCCAGCGAGAATTAAATGCCTATCTATTATTCGGGAGTATTCTTATAAAAGAGACCCCGCCTGAGGGCAGCAAATACCTCCTTGCAAATAGTGCTATATTGCTTGACCCTGATGGAAAAACGTCTTATATTTATGATAAAATACATTTAGTTCCCTTCGGAGAGTATATCCCGCTTAGAAAAATCCTTTTTTTCCTGGATAAACTCGTTGTCGGGATAGGGGATTACGTCCCGGGGAAACATTATTCAAGGGCCGAAACACCCTATGGAAGTTTTGGAACCCATATATGCTACGAGATAATATTTCCCGGTCTTGTAAGGAAGTTTTATTCAAGAGGTGGGGATTTCATGGTGACTATAACAAACGATGCATGGTTTGGAAGGACGACAGGACCATATCAGCATTTCAGTATGGCTGTTTTTCGCGCCATCGAAAATAGAAAGCCATTAATAAGGGCTGCAAATACAGGTGTTTCAGGCTTTATTGACAGCAACGGTAGGATTTTAGGGACTACGCCGATCTTCCAAAAAGAGGTGATGACTATGGATGTGATGACAGACTCTTATAGGAGTTTCTATTCAAAGTATGGCGACCTCTTTTCATATTTATGTATAGTTATCACAGTTTTGTTATTAATAAATGTTAGTAGGAGGTAATATGCTGCTTCAGGACGAACTAAAAGAAGAACTTTCTATTCTCAGGACAAAGATAGATGCCCTGAGAGGTTATCTTTGATGTCTCGAAACTTAAAGAAGATATAGAAAACATCAATAGAGAACTCTCCTCGGAGGCTGTATGGTCATCCTCTCAAAAGATGCACGAGCTGCAGAAGAAAAAGGCACTGCTTGAGGATACTCTCGTCCCATTCGAGGCTATTAATGAAAAGCTCTTATACCTCGAAGACTCCATAGAAATACTCAAGGAAGAGGGTGGGGATGTTTTCCTGAAAGAGATTCAGCAGGCTATAAAAAACCTAAAGGAAGAGATCGATACCTTTGAACTCAGACACCTCCTTTCCGGAGAGATGGACAGAAATAACGCTATTGTTACCATCCATCCTGGTGCAGGCGGAACAGAAAGCCAGGACTGGGCACAGATGCTTATGAGGATGTATCTCAGGTGGGCAGAACGCCATGGGTTCAATACACAGATAGTTGACCTTCAGCCCGGGGAAGAGGCAGGGATAAAGAGTGCAACCATAACAATAACAGGTCCCTATGCCTACGGCTACATAAAGGCAGAGGCCGGCGTCCACAGACTTGTCAGGATATCTCCTTTTGATGCAAATCGGAGAAGGCATACATCGTTTTCTGCTGTACTTGTTTATCCAGAGGTTGAAGAGGATATAACCATAGAGATAAAAGAGGATGAAATTAGGGTTGATACCTTCAGGGCCTCGGGTGCAGGTGGTCAGCACGTAAATAAGACCTCGTCTGCTGTAAGAATAACCCATATCCCTACAGGTATAGTTGTGACATGCCAGAATGAACGATCACAGCATAAAAACAGAGCAATAGCAATGAAGATACTTAAGGCAAGGCTTTATGATATTAGCCTTAAAGAGCAGGAAAGAAAGGTAGAAGGCATTATGGGTGATAAAAAGGATATAGCATGGGGAAGTCAGATAAGGTCTTATGTGCTTCAACCATACAGGCTTGTGAAGGATCATAGGACTGGTGTTGAGATAGGTAATGTGGATGCTGTACTTGATGGGGATATAGATACATTTATAAAGACATTTCTAAGAGAGATGAGGGGAGATAATTGATTTTAGATACCCTCCCGTAAGCTTTAGGGCTGTTCGTTTCTACTATTAGTACTTAAATATCCTTTTAGTAGTTGTAGTAGTTGATGTTAGTAGGTGAAAAAGTCTATTTTAAGGCTCTAGCTAAGGGTTTTAATTGTCAATAAACGTAGCGAATTTTATTGTACTTTTTAACAAAAATGAGGGCGCTTAAAATATTACAGGATACTAACAAAAAACTACCTATTTTCTTGCTCTGGATGTGGATATAAGTTATAATATTTTACCTTCCCCAAAGAGAGTTATTAACATTTGTTAGTAAGCTGTTAATAAATGGATAACGAGCGTATTCCCCGCAGCAAGCTGCGGGGTTTAGCGAGCGAATATAAAAATAAATAATAATTACTTACATTAAGATTCCTTCTTGTAGCTTTGTTACAGGGAATCTTCAATAAAGTGGCGCATAAATGACCTTAGAAGAAATATGGAATAAAAGTCTCTCCCATATAGAGGGAAAGGTTGGAAACAATGTATTTGAGCTATGGTTTAAACCTATAAAACTCGCCCAGATGGTAGAACAGCAGGTAATGTTAGAGATCCCAAATAGGTTCTTCAGGGAGTGGATAGAGGATTACTACCCAAATCTCATAAGTGAGGCCATGGAAGGGGTGCTGGGGCATTCGATATCATTGAAGTACAAGGTGGCAGAAAGACAAGATGCTGCCATAAAGAGGATGGATGCCAGACTCGAAAACAGGAAGAACAGGCTTGCAAGTAGAGGCATATACCTCAATCCAAAATATACATTTGACAATTTTGTGATTGGACCGAGCAATCAGTTTGCACAGGCAGCAGCAAAAGCGGTTGCAGAGGCTCCAGGCAAGGCTTATAATCCGTTTTTTGTCTATGGAGGGGTAGGGCTTGGAAAGACGCACTTGCTAAGCGCAATAGGCAACACCACCGCAGACAAGAGACCTGACTTCAGCATTCTTTACGTCTCTTCTGAGCAGTTTACAAATGAAGTGGTGTCAGCGGTAAGGCATGGAAAGACAGACGAACTTAAAAGGAAATACAGGAGTGTAGACCTGCTCTTGATTGATGATATTCAGTTTGTAGAAAACAAGACGGCTACACAGGAGGAGTTATTCCATACAATAAATACACTTTATGAGAAACAGAAGCAGATTGTTCTTTCAAGTGACAGACCTCCAAAGGAGATAAAGACCATAACAGACAGGCTCAGGTCCCGCTTTAGCATGGGGCTTATTGCTGATATACAGCCGCCAGAGATAGAGACAAAGGCAGCAATAATACATAAAAAGGCCGAGATGGAGAGGATAAAGCTGCCAGATGATGTTATATACTTTCTTGCCTCAAAGGTGAAATCGAATATAAGAGAGCTCGAGGGTTGCCTGATAAGGCTGGGTGCGCATTCCTCCATCACAGGAAACCCCATAGATTTAGATATGGCAAAAAACGTGCTCAGGGATTTTATTCAGGATGATGAAAAACCTATAACAGTGGAGCATATTCAGAAGATAGTCTGCGAATATTTTGGCCTGAAGATCCAGGACATAAAGGCAAAGAAGAGGACAAGGGAGATAGCGCTTCCGCGGCAGGTTGCCATGTATCTGAGCAAGCAGCTTATGGGCGCTTCCCTCAGCAACATAGGTAAGAACTTTGGAGGAAAGGACCATGCAACAGTCATTTATGCCTGCAAACAGATGGAGGATAAAAGGTCAAAGGACGAAAGCTTCAACAGGATGATAGAAAGCCTTTTACATAAAATAAAACCTTAAATTAAGGAGGGGTTTATGAAACTGAGCGTTTTGAAGAATGAGATGCAGGAAAAGCTCTCCAACATCCAGAACATAGTGGAGAAGAGAAACACGATGCCTGTCCTGAGCCACTTCCTGCTTGATGCAGGCAAAAAGGGCTCTTATATCATTGCTACTGACCTTGAGACTGCAATAAAGGAGCCCCTCCATGTGAATGTGGAAAAGGAGGGGAAACTCTGCATACCGGCAAGGAAGCTCTTTGAGATAGTGAGAGAGGTGGATGGAGACATAACCATAGAGTCCGAAGACGAACAGTGGCTCAGGGTCAAGGCCGGGGCAAGCAAATTCAGGCTTGCCTGCCTCCCATCAGGAGAATTTCCAGCATGGCCCGGAATGGAGAATGTGGAAGAGATACAGTTGGATGCAAAGAGCCTTATGGAGATGATAGAGAAGACTATATACTCTGCTGGAGAAAGTGACACGAGATACACGCTGAATGGGCTTTTGTTTCATGCCAGGCCAGAGGAAAAGAATATAACTCTGGTTGGAACAGACGGCCACAGGCTTGCTTATATAAACAGGGCAATGGACACTCCTGTGAAAGAGGAGAAGAAGGTGATAGTGCCGAGGAAGGCTGCTGCTGAAATGAGGAAATTCCTCGGTGGAGAAGCTGAGAAAGTCACGGTGGTCATTGGAAAGAATCATGTCCTGTTCAGGATAGGGGATGTGCAGTTTCTTACAAGACTGATAGAAGGCACATATCCAAACTATGACCAGGTCATCCCATCAGCAAATGAAAAAAAGGTCGCAATAAACAGGGAGGGATTCGTAAAGGCCCTGCGGAGGGTCTCTGTAATGAGCAGGGAGAGGAGCAATGCTATAAAGATGGACATTGCGGATGGGGTTCTTGCAGTCTCATCCTCGAACCCTGACCTCGGTGAGGCAAGGGATGAAGTTACAATCGAATATAAAGGCGAAGCCCTTTCTATAGGGTTCAATGCGCGGTACCTCATAGATGCCCTCAGTGCCATGACCGCTGAAGGGGTGGTCTTTGAGCTTCAGGACCCCCTCAGCCCGGCTCTTTTAAGGGAAGAAGGGGATGAGAATTATAAATGTGTAGTAATGCCGATGAGAATTTAAAAAAACGAGAGGAAAGATGGAAGAAAAGGATTTATTTAACAACGAAATAGAGTCTTATGGTGCAGAGGATATAAAGATCCTTAAAGGCCTGAGTGCTGTCAGAAAGAGGCCGGCAATGTTTATAGGCTCAACAGGGCCTGAGGGTTTGCACCACCTTGTCTATGAGGTTGTTGACAACAGCGTGGATGAATCCCTTGCGGGTTTTTGCAAGAACATAGAGGTGGTCATACACCATGACGAAAGCTGTACAGTCATAGATGATGGAAGGGGGATACCAACAGACCTGCATCCAGGTGACCCTGAAAGGCGTACTGCTGCAGAGATAGCCCTTACAGAGCTCCACGCTGGAGGCAAGTTCGAGTCCAAGGCATACAAGATATCAGGGGGTCTCCACGGTGTTGGTGTTTCTGTTGTGAATGCCCTCTCTGAGTGGCTTGACCTTGAGATAAAGCAGAACAGACAGGTCTTTCAGCAGCACTATGACAGAGGAAAACCATCAGCCCCCCTCTCGGTTGTTGGCAAGACAAAAGGAAGGGGCACAAAGATCACCTTCAAGCCAGACCCTGAGGTATTTGAGACGACAGAGTTCAGCTATGATGTGCTCTCTCAGAGACTGAGGGAGATGGCTTTTCTTAACAGAGGGCTCAAGATATCCATACATGATGAGAGGACAGATAAGAAGCAGGAGTTTCATTACAGTGGCGGAATTGTTTCTTTTGTTGAACACCTGAACAAGAACAAGACACCTCTTCATCCAAAGCCCATATATGTCTCTGGAGAAAAGGATGGTATTTTTGCGGAGATTGCGCTCCAGTACAATGACGGATACGCAGAGGCTATATTCACCTTTGCAAATAATATCAATACAAAAGAGGGGGGAACCCATCTTATTGGTTTCAAGTCAGCCCTCACAAGGACAGCGAACCAGTATGCTACTGCATCAGGCCTGCTTAAGAATGGGAAGGAAGGCCTTGCAGGGGAGGACATCAGAGAAGGGCTCACAGCGGTCATCAGCGTGAAGCTTCCCAGCCCACAGTTCGAGGGCCAGACCAAGATGAAACTCGGCAACAGCGAGGTGAAGGGCATTGTCGAATCTATAGTGAATGATGCCCTTGGAACCTATTTTGAAGAAAACCCCTCTGTTACAAGGAAGGTTGTAGAGAAGGCCCTGCAGGCAGCGCGTGCAAGGGAGGCAGCGAGAAAGGCAAGGGAACTAACAAGGAGAAAGGGAGCACTTGAAGACACAGGCCTTCCAGGAAAGCTTGCTGACTGCTCTGAAAAAGACCCTGCAATGTCAGAGATATTCATTGTGGAGGGTGATTCTGCTGGAGGCTCTGCAAAGCAGGGGCGCGACAGGCGCTCTCAGGCAATACTTCCTCTCAGGGGTAAGATTCTGAACGTCGAGAAGGCAAGGTTTGACAAGATGCTCAGCTCAGAGGAGATAAGAGTTTTAATCACTGCCCTCGGCACAGGGATAGGGCCGGATGACTTTGATGTAACAAAGGCCAGATACCATAGGGTGATCCTGATGACAGATGCTGATGTTGACGGTGCCCATATCAGGACACTCCTCCTCACATTCTTTTACAGGCAGATGCCCTCGCTTATAGAGAAGGGCTATCTCTACATCGCACAGCCACCTCTATTTAAAGTGAAAAGGGGCAAGACAGAAAAATATGTCCAGAATGAAAGCGAGATGCAGAATATGCTCTTTGAGCTTGCATCGGATGACCTTGAGATCCCGATAAAAGGGCAGACTGTAAAAGGTAAAGCACTCATACCACATCTTAAGAGACTTTCGAAGTTTGAACGTCTCATCGAATGGTTTGGCAGGAGGAGAAAAGACCCGGAGCTTTTAAGGTTCATCCTTAAGGCAGGGGTAAATAAAGATATGCTCAGGGACAGGAAGGCTGTTGAAGGACTCCTTGAAAAGATAAAAAAACAGATGCCGAATGTGAACATCGGAGATGTCCAGCTTGATGAAGAGCATCAGTCTTATGGTGTCGAGATAAGGAGGCATAACTACAAACTTAACCTCGATATCAACTTCCTCGCATCCCCCGAGTTCAGGGAACTCGAAAACCTCTATGGTATTGTGAAAGACCTTGGCCAAACACCGTACAAGATAGAGACAAGGGAAGGACCAAAGGAGATAAATACGAGCACAGAGCTCTTTGAATATGTGTTTGCAACCGCAAAAAAGGGACTATCAATACAGCGGTATAAGGGGCTCGGTGAGATGAACCCCCATCAGCTCTGGGATACGACAATGGACCCCGACAAGAGGACACTCCTTCAGGTGACGATAGAAGACTCTGTGCAGTCAGATGAGATATTCACAATCCTGATGGGAGATCAGGTCGAACCCCGCAAAGAGTTCATCACGAAACATGCCCTTGAGGCAAGGAATATAGATATTTAGAGAGGATTTGAATCCTCTGTGATTAATAAGACTGGCTCGTCAGGATTTATACATACCTTTTTCAATAAAGCTGATGGTTCCATCGATGCTTACCTCACAAGATGTTTCTGAAATATTCGGTGATTTAATTAGGTTGCTAACACTTTTTGCCATTATTTTCTTCATCCCACAACATTGAGTTTGAGCTGATTCATCTGTCCTTCTGTTAAGAGTCGTCTCTTTGCTAATTCGCAGTATTTCTTATCAATATCAACCCCTACACCTACGCGTCCAGTCTGCAAACAAGCGAGCAGTGTTGAGCCGCTGCCAAGAAATGGGTCGAGTATTGTATCCCCAACAAAACTAAGAAGTTTTATACATCTTTTAGGTAACTCAACAGGGAAAGGCGCTGGATGACCTACTCTCTTTTTGCTTTCTCCACTGAAGTTCCATACGCCATTTGTCCACTCCATAAACTCTTTCTTGGTTATATCTGATTTTCGACTTCCACTCGTTTTTTTCCATTCTTCTTTATAAAAAATAACAACAACTTCTACAGGAGCTATTACATAAGGAGCTGACGCAGAAAGCCATGATCCCCATGCAGTTCTTCTAGAAATGTTTTGTTCATTCCAGATAATTGTGGAATGATAATTAAATCCAACCTGCTTTGCAATCGTCGTTCAGCACAAACACTTTGCTGACCGCCTTTATTTTTATCAAGCGGAATATTAAGACAAAAACGACCGTCATCCTTTAGAAATCCATAACCCTTTCAAGCCATTTCTTTGTAAAAGAAAGGTAATCATCATAGGACATCGTGTCATCATGCGAATTATATTTAATATATATGTTGTAGGGTGGAGAGGTAACGATCAGGTCAATAGATTTATTTTCGATTGAGTTGAGAGTCAAAATGTCATCATTATATATCCAGATCGAATCTTTATGATAATACGGGTTACTGAATTTTACTTTATAATTGGCAAGGGTCTCTCTTATTTGGTGTTCATTTTTTTTATACTTACTTGGATTTTGAGGAGCTTCAATCGTATAACTATTCTTTAAGTACTTTTCTAACACATCTTTACTGAAACGTCTTTGCCCACCAGGAGTTTTAGACGAAACAATCAGCCCTCTTTTCTCCATCCTGTAAATAGTAGCAATGCTGACACCTACATGTATAGCCGCTTCTTTTGTAGTAAGTAGAAACTTAGATTTTATCATCTGCAACACTTTACAACATATGTTTTTTGAAATGTTCGATTATAAGACCCTTACTGCTGGGTTTCTTCATTTATGTGTCCACACTTTTTCATTCAACTACAGCTTTCCCTTTAGTCTCTTCTAAATCGGGGAAAAGCGATCTCTTTTCCCTCAGAGACGCCTCTATGAATGCCTTAAAGAGTGGATGTGGCTCTGTTGGTCTTGATTTGAACTCCGGATGGAACTGGCAGCCGAGGAACCATGGGTGGTCCTCCATCTCTACAATCTCCACAAGCTTTCCATCAGGACTCAGGCCGCTTATCTTGAGGCCATTCCTTGTAAGGATTCCTCTATAAGCGTTGTTGAACTCATATCTGTGTCTGTGGCGCTCCATTATCTCTTTCTCACCGTATGCCCTGTATGCAGCAGTGCCTTCTTCAATAACACAAGGGTAGGCCCCGAGCCGCATAGTTCCACCTTTCTGGGTACCTTCTGAACGTTCCTCCACCTTCCCCTTCCTGAAGTCGTACCACTTCTCCATAAGGTATATCACAGGTGACTGAGTGTTCATGTCAAACTCTGTACTGTTTGCCTTAAGCCCGCATACATTTCTTGCAAACTCGATAACCGCACACTGCATACCAAGGCATATCCCGAAATAAGGTATCCTCTTTTCACGCGCATATTTAATCGCCTCGATTTTTCCTTCGATGCCTCTATATCCGAACCCCCCTGGCACAAGTATTCCATCTGCCTCAGATAGATACTTCTCAGCGCCATGGGCCTCTATCTCCTCAGAATCTATCCAATGGAGGTTTACACGTGCGTCATTGGCAATTCCTCCATGGGTCAGTGCCTCGATAAGGCTTTTGTAGGAGTCTTTGAGTCCCACATATTTTCCTACAATCGAGATATTCACCTCATTCTTAGGTTCCTTTATCTTTCTTACTATATCCTTCCACGCCCTGAGGTCTGTTTCACTAAAAGGCAGATTCAGTTTATTTATTATCTGCAGGTCAAGACCCTCTGCGCTTAAGGCCAGAGGCACCTCATATATGGTCTCCACATCTATTGCATTGATGACCGCATCGCCATCAAGGTTACAGTGAATCGCTATCTTTTTCTTCGCATCAGGTGGAAGCGGCCTGTCTGTCCTGCACAGGAGAATATCCGGCTGTATACCGATTTCCCGCAACTCCTTTACGCTGTGCTGTGTTGGTTTTGTCTTAAGTTCTCCGGATGTCTTTATATAGGGCACAAGGGTGAGATGTACATACAGGACATTTTCTCTACCCACATCATATCTCATCTGCCTTATCGCCTCAAGAAATGGCAGGCTTTCTATATCACCGATAGTCCCTCCGATCTCAACGATTACAACGTCATTATTGTCGCCTACCGACTTGATTGCCTGTTTTATCTCATCCGTAATATGAGGGACTACCTGGACAGTGTCTCCGAGATAATCGCCACGCCTCTCCTTTGTGATGACATTATAGTATATCTTTCCTGTTGTGTAATTGTTGGCCTGGGATGTCCTGATGTGAGTGAACCTCTCATAGTGTCCGAGGTCAAGGTCTGTCTCTGCGCCATCATCTGTGACAAAGACCTCTCCATGTTGAAATGGGCTTAATGTTCCAGGGTCAACATTAATATAGGGGTCGAGCTTCTGGATAGTGACCTTCAGGCCCTTTGCCTCAAGCAGGGAACCGATTGCAGCGGCTGCAATGCCTTTACCAAGGGACGATACAACTCCGCCTGTTACAAAAATGAACTTAGGCATTTCTCCACCCTTTCTAAATCTTCTGGGGTATCAACCCCATAGGTTTCAAAGGGAGTCTCCTTCACCTTAATCCTCATTCCGTTTTCAAGCGCACGGAGCTGTTCGAGCTTCTCTATCTGCTCAAGCCCTCCAGTCTCCTTTTTTGAGAGGCTCAGAAGCACATCCCTTCTGTAACTGTAAATCCCTATATGCTTGAAAACCGTGACACGTGAGACGTGACACGTAAGACGTTCTAAATTTTTCCATTCATCTCTGTGATATGGTATCGGTGCCCTCGAAAAATAAAATGCAAACCCCTCCCTATCAAAAACAACCTTAACAACATTCGGGTCAGTGATCTCTCTCAGGTCTTTTATCTTTTTTGTTAGGGTTCCGATAGATGCCCTGCCGTCATCGAGGAGCCCTATAACGTCATCTATCATCTCAGGTTTTATCAGCGGCTCATCGCCCTGGACATTCACAATTATATCATAATCCATTGATGCAGCAGCCTCTGCCACCCTGTCTGTCCCTGATGGGTGCTCTCTCGAGGTCATTACTGCCTTTCCGCCAAAGGAAAGCACTGTCTCAAATATGGTTTCGCTGTCTGTTGCAACTATAACTTCATCAGCAAGCCTTGCGCCCTTTGAGTTCTCATAGACGTGCTGGATTAGAGGTTTTCCCTTAAGGAGGCATAAGGGCTTTCCCGGAAAACGGGTCGATTCATAACGGGCAGGTATCACAACAATGACAGCCATGATTAATTATATACGATTGTGCATCCCCTTTCCACCTTGACTTTAGCTTCGAAAAATCATTATATTTTTAGCCTATGTTTAAAAAGGTTTTAATCGCAAACAGGGGGGAGATTGCGCTCAGAATCATAAGGGCATGCAAGGAATTGGGCATAAGGACTGTTGCCATACATTCCGAGCATGATGCCACCACCCTCTATGTTAAAAAAGCTGATGAGGCATGCCTTGTTGGCCCGGGTCCCCTCGCCGGATACCTTAACATATACAGGATCATAGACCTTGCAAAACAGAAAGGGGCCGATGCAATCCACCCAGGCTATGGATTTCTTGCTGAAAATGCTGATTTTGCAAAGGCGTGTGAAGACGCAGGCATATCATTCATAGGCCCGAATTCAGAGGCCATAAGGGCTATGGGCGACAAGGTGCAGGCAAGGACGAGGATGAAGAAAATTGGCGTCCCTCTTGTCCCTGGAACCGACATAATTCCATCCCTTGAGGGGGCACTGAAGGCAGCGAAGGAAATCAGTTACCCCGTGATGCTCAAGGCATCTGCCGGAGGAGGCGGAAGGGGATTGAGGATTTGCAGGAATGATGATGACCTGAAGAGGATGTTTCCCCTTGCGCAGTCAGAGGCAAAAAAGGCGTTTGGCGATGACAGCACATTCATAGAGAAATATATCGAAGAACCGCATCACATCGAGATACAGGTTGTTGCAGACAAATATGGCAATACTATCCATCTTGGTGAGAGGGACTGCTCAATACAGAGGAGGCATCAGAAACTCATAGAGATTGCACCTTCTCTTCTGCTCGACGAAAAGACAAAACAGCAGATGGGCGAGGCAGCGGTCAAGGCTGCAAAGGCTGTTGACTATGACAATGTTGGCACTGTTGAGTTCCTTGTTGACAAATATAAGAACTTCTACTTCCTTGAGATGAATACAAGGATTCAGGTCGAGCATACCGTGACAGAGGAAGTGACCGGCATAGACCTTGTCCAGACCATGATAAAGAGTGCATCAGGCGAAGAGCTCGATATAAAACAGGAAGATGTGAAGACCAGCGGCTATGCCATTGAATGCAGGATAAATGCAGAAGACCCCATGAATAACTTTCTGCCTGTAACAGGAAGGGTTACTGGATATTATTCACCTGGCGGCCCTGGAGTCAGGATTGACGGTAATGTCTACAGAGGTTATACTATCCCGCCTTATTATGATTCCCTTCTTGCTAAGCTCACTGTAAAAGGGCGCACATGGGAAGAGGCAGTCCAGAGGATGCACCGCTGTCTGAGCGAGTATGTGATAAGGGGAGTGAAGACCACTATACCTTTCTATAAAAAGGTGATGGAGGATGAGAAGTTCATAAAGGGCGACTTCACAACAAGTTATATTGATAAGCGGCTTGAGCAGTTGAGTTATGAGTATGAGAAAGACCCGACCGACCTTGTCCTTGCTATATCTGCCGCAATAGCAGCACATTCGAGACTATAAAGGCAGTGACAAGTAGCGGGCCGAAAAATAGCTTGCTATTTTGGGGTAACGAGTGACGAGTTAAAAACTATGATTATTTTATAGGAAAATATGCCCAAAAAACAGACTGACAAAAAGATAAAGGTGATGGACACGACATTCAGGGATGCGCATCAGTCCCTCCTTGCAACAAGGATGAGGCTTGATGACCTCCTGCTGATTGCAGAGAAGGTGGATTCTATTGGTTTCTGGTCTGTTGAGGTCTGGGGTGGAGCGACATTCGATACGTGCCTGAGGTTTTTGAGAGAAGACCCGTGGGAGAGATTGAGGAAACTCAGAGAGGTGATGCCAAAGACCCCTTTCCAGATGCTCCTCAGAGGCCAGAATGTTGTTGGCTACAGGCACTATGCTGATGATGTGGTCGAGGCCTTTGTTGAAAAGGCAATTGCCAATGGCATCAATGTGATGCGTATATTCGATGCCCTGAATGACTTCAGGAATATAAAGACAGCAGTCAAGGCAACACTGAGGCATGGTGGAAAGGTAGAGGCAGCGTTCTGCTATACCCTTGGTCCGATTTACACCAATAACCTTTTCGTTGACATGGCAAAGCGCCTTGAAGACATGGGTGCTGATACAATATGTATAAAGGATATGGCAGGACTTCTCTCGCCGATGGATGCCTATGACCTCGTGAGTAAACTGAAGAGATCTATCGCCGTTCCTATACATTTACATACACACGATACAAGCGGAATGGCAGTTGCAACAACGTTGAAAGCAATTGAGGCAGGTGTGGACATCATTGATACAGCTATATCGTCAATGGCATCGGGCACAAGCCAGCCTCCCCTCGAGACAATTGTAAACATACTCAGAGGCTCAGAGTATGACCCGGGTTTCGATTTCAAACTCCTCGGCGAGATCGCAGAATATTTCCGTGGCGTGAGGAAGAAATACCAGGCATTTGAGAGTGAGTATACAGGAATGGATCCGAATGCACTGGTATACCAGGTCCCCGGCGGTATGATTTCTAACCTCGCCACACAACTTAAAGAGCAGGGTGCACTTAATAGGATGGATGAGGTGATGAACGAGGTTCCAAGGGTGAGGGAGGATTTTGGGTATCCACCCCTTGTCACACCATCAAGCCAGATAGTTGGGACACAGGCAACATTAAATATCCTCACCGGCGAGAGATACAAGGTTGTTACAAGCGAGGTTAAGAGCTACCTGAAGGGTCTTTATGGAAAGCCGCCCGCTCCTGTAAATGAGGAGATAAGAAAGAGGGTCCTCGGGGATGAGGAGCCTGTCGAGGTAAGGCCTGCAGACATTATAGGGATAGAGATGGAGAAGGCAAGGAAAGAGGTGGGGGACAAGGCAAAGAGCAAAGAGGATGTTATCTCCTATGCCTTATTCCCGAAGATATTTCTTGAGTTTGCTGATCTCAGAGAAAAGGGCTTCCCTCCGGAGGAAATAAAGAAGCCGGAGGCTCCAAAACCTGAAGAGGGAGGGCCCCATCTTGCACCATCGGAGTTCATGGTCCATGTGCATGGAGAGTCATATCATATAAAGGTCGGCGGCAAGGGGCATAAATCAGAGGGCAAGAGACCATATTTTATGTATGTGGATAACCAGCTTGTCGAGGTGCTTGTTGAGCCACTTGTTGAGGTTCTTCCAAGCGAGGAAGGAAAGATCGATATTAAGGCACTTGGGCAGTCCATCAGGCCAAAGGCACAGGAAGAGGGAGATGTTACAACACCAATGCCTGGCTCTGTTGTCAGGATAAGGGCGAAGAAGGGCGATAAGGTGAAGGCAGGGGACACTGTCCTTGTTGTTGAGGCGATGAAGATGGAGAATGAAATCCACACTCCAATAGATGGAGAGGTGCAGGAAATCTTTGTCTCAGAGGGGGATATGGTCAACCCTGATGAGGTCCTCATAAAGGTCAGATAGTTGGATTTTGCAAAAATAGTTCAAGAGATTGTCCTGCTTGCTTTACCAATACTAATAGCAGTCACGTTCCACGAACTTGCCCATGGGTTTGTGGCAGACAGGCTCGGCGACCCAACAGCAAGGCTTGCTGGAAGGCTAACTATAAATCCAATAAAACATCTTGATCCGGTCGGTACGCTGGTCTTTGTTTTTACGAGGATGATTGGATGGGCAAAGCCGGTTCCTGTAAACCCGTATAATTTAAAGAATCCAAAGCGTGATATGATTTGGGTCTCCGTTGCAGGGCCAGCAGCAAACCTGATAATTGCTGTTGTATCCACTATTGTTTACAGGACATTAATAAACCTTCCGATCGCAGCCGATGGATTCTTAGGAGAAAAGGTTATGATACCTATTCTCCTGATGACACAATTAAGTGTTATTTTAAATATCGGGCTTGCAGTATTCAATCTTCTACCAGTGCCGCCCCTGGATGGAAGCAAGATATTGATGGGGCTTCTGCCTCACAAACAGGCGGTGGCATACAGCAAATTAGAGCCCTATGGATTTTTCATACTCCTTGGCCTTGTTTTTTTACGCATTACTGATTACATAATAGTTCCTATAATCATCCTCCTCAAAAATCTTTTATTAGGAGGTTAATCTGGACAGGGTCCTTAGTGGCATGCAAGCAAGCGGGAGGCTCCATCTCGGAAACCTGATGGGAGCGCTTCAGAACTGGGTGAAACTTCAGGACAAATATGATTGCTATTATTTTGTGGCTGACTGGCATGCACTCACAACAGGTTATGCAAACCCCTCAGCTATAAAGGAGTCCACAAAAGACCTTTTGATAAATTTCCTTGCCGCAGGTCTCGACCCTGACAAATGCACGATATTCATTCAATCGAGGGTGCTGGAGCATGCGGAGCTACATCTTTTGCTTTCGATGATAACTCCACTTAGCTGGTTAGAAAGGGTTCCTACATACAAAGAAAAACAGCAGGAGCTTAAAGACAGAGATTTATCTACCTATGGATTTTTAGGATACCCACTCCTTCAGACAGCGGATATTATCATCTACAGGGCAAAGTACGTGCCTGTTGGAGTTGACCAGATACCTCACCTTGAGGTCACAAGGGAGATAGCAAGGAGGTTTAACTATCTCTATAAAGAGGTATTCCCTGAGCCAGAGGCACTTTTAACAGAGTTTCCAAGGGTGCCTGGCATTGATGGCAGGAAGATGAGTAAGAGCTATGACAATGCAATATATCTCTCTGAGAGCCCGAAGGAAGTTGAACAGAAACTCAGGACGATGATGACTGACCCAGCAAGGGTAAAACGTACAGACCCTGGGGAGCCAGAGCTATCACCAGTGTTTCAACTGCACAAGATATTCTCATCAAAGGAGGAGCAGGAAGAAGTAGCACATGGATGCAGAACAGCAGGCATCGGCTGCATAGACTGCAAGAAGATTCTTATCAAAAATGTCTTTAAGGTCATGGAACCCATATGGGCAAAACGCAATGAACTCATTAATAACGCGGATGTCCTCGATGACATAGTCGATAAAGGCACAGGAAAGGCAAAGAAGGAAGCCGAGGAAACCATGCGCCTTGTTAGAGAGGCAATGGGGCTGTATTTACAGTGACAAGTGACGAGTAACGAGCAAGGCAGAAGGATGAAAGTTATGAGTATCTTAGGCGATAATAAATACCTCGAGGAAGCAGATAAAAAGTACATCTGGCATCCTTTCACGCAGATGAAGGACTGGCTTGAAGAAGAGGCCATAATTATCTCTGAGGGAAGGGACTGCTTTATCAAGGACATTTATGGCAGGTGGTATCTTGATGGAGTATCGTCGCTATGGGTGAATATTCACGGTCACAGGAAAAAAGAGATAGACGATGCAATAAGGCAGCAGCTCGAATATATTGCTCATTCAACAATGCTCGGATTAAGCAATGTCCCTGCTATAAAATTGGCAGAAAGACTCATACAGCTTGTAAACTTGTCACTCGTCACTCGTCACTCGTCACTAAATAAGGTCTTTTACTCTGACAATGGCTCGACCGCTGTTGAGGTTGCCCTGAAGATGGCGTTCCAATACTGGATACATAAGGGGATTGATGGAAAATACAGTTTCCTCTCTCTCAAGAATGCCTATCATGGTGATACCCTGGGTGCTGTGAGTGTTGGAGGCATCGACATGTTTCATAAAGCATTCAGCCCGCTTCTTTTTAAAACCTATGATGCGCCGTCGCCTTATTGTTACAGGTGCGAACTCGATGAGACTTATCCAGACTGTAATCTTGCCTGTCTCGAAAGGATAGAGGATACTCTCAAGGAGAATTCTTCTGAGATAGCAGCAGTTATAATAGAGCCCCTTGTGCAGGCAGCCGGAGGCATGATTGTCTCGCCACATGGTTATCTTAGAGGCGTCAGAGAACTATGCACCAAATACAATGTATTGATGATTGCTGATGAAGTTGCAACAGGTTTCGGCCGCACAGGGAAGATGTTTGCATGTGAGCATGAGGATGTGGTGCCTGATATTATGTGTATCTCAAAGGGCATAACGGGCGGCTATATGCCACTGGCAGTCACTCTCGCAACAGATGAAATCTATAATGCATTCCTCGGGGAGTTCAAGGACTCAAAGACTTTCTTTCACGGCCATTCATACACAGGAAATCCCCTTGCATGTGCCGCAGCCCTTGCATGCCTTGATGTATTCGAAAAAGAAGAGACGATTAAGAACCTCCAGCCTAAGATAAAGATGCTCGATACGTGGCTTAAAGAGATATCAAATTTGCCTCATGTTGGAGATGTAAGGAACAAGGGCTTCATGGCAGGCGTAGAACTTGTGAAGAACAAAGAGATAAAGAAACCATATGCATGGGAAGAGAAGATAGGATGGCGCGTTGCATACCATGCAAGGGAGAATGGAGTATTCATAAGGCCTCTTGGAAATGTCATAGTTCTTGTGCCGCCTCTGAGCATAAGCCCACAGAACCTCAAGCAATTGCTCGATGTAATAAGGTCTGCAATAATTGCTGTAACAGCTTAAAGACCGTTCGGCAAGATGATGTAGGATAGGAAAAGTGGACACCAAAAGGTAGGTTAAAATAACAAACTGGAGGTGTTGGAATGGAAAGAATACCGTATGGGAAGTACAGCAAGGAGTTCAGGCAGGAAGCAGTAAAACTTGTGATTGAAGAAGAGTTATCGGCGCCTGCGGCGGCAAAGAGGCTGTCGCTGGCATCAACAACCCTAAGCAACTGGGTCAAGGCATATAAGGCGGGGAAACTTTCAGAAGTAGGAAAAAACCACAGACCGCTGAGCGAAGTAGAGATGGAAAACTACAGATTGAAAAGAGAACTGGCAGAAGTGAAAATGGAGCGTGACATATTAAAAAAAGCGGCAGCGTACTTTGCGAAGGAGTCGCAGCGAGGTGCGCGATGATAAAGGCAATGCGGCTCAAGCATTCAGTATCAGCATTATGCAGGCATTTAAAAATATCCGAGAGCGTCTATTATGCATGGCTGAACCGGAAGCCCTCAAAGAGAGCGCAGGAGGATGCCCGGCTTGCAGCAGAGATAAAGGCGGCGCACAAACGAACCAGAGGGGTATGCGGAGCGGAGAAGATACAGAAGGAACTGGCAGAGCAAGGCGCAAACATAGGAATCTGCCGCATAAAGCGGATAAAGAGGCAGATAGGGCTTTACTGCAAACAAACGAAGAAATACAAAGCGACTACCGACTCCAAGCATAATCTGCCGGTAGCAGAAAACTTATTACAGCAGCAATTCAAGGCAGAAGCCCCGAACAAGGTATGGGTATCTGACATTGCCTATATATTTACGGAAGAAGGCTGGCTGTATCTTGCAGGACATAAGGACATGTTCAACGGCGAAATAGTGGGATATGCGATGTCGGAAAGGATAACAAAGGAACTTGTCAGCCGATCGTTATTCAGAGCAGTATCAGCAAAGAGGCCGGATAGAGGGCTGATACACCACTCAGACAGGGGCAGCCAGTATTGTTCCGGCAAATACAGGAAACTGCTTGAGCAATTCGGCATGAAGGCGTCAATGAGCAGAAAAGGCAACTGCTATGACAATGCCCCTATGGAAAGCTTCTGGGGGACGCTTAAACAGGAGCTTGTGCATCATAAAAAATACATGAGCAGACAGGAAGCAATGCAGGAGATCAGCGAATATATAGAAATCTTTTATAATCGGCAAAGGAGACAGGCGCGGCTGGAGTATCTATCTCCGGTTGCTTATGAGAAAAAATTCTATGAAAATAGGTTAGCGGCATGAGCCAATTGGTGTCCACTATTGACATCCGAGGTCAGGGGTATGTTACATTTGTATGGAACTTATAAAATGGAAGTGACACCACCGAGCTTAATCGGTGCTATAATTAGTTCAGCAGTGCTTGCGCTGATGCCTTTGCCGTTGACTACAGCGCTATGATAACAGAGAAACTTGCAAAGCCGGGGGTAAAATACTTTCAGATAACAGGCAGGGCTAAAAGGGTTGTCGAAGAACTTATAGCCTGAAGTCAACTAAAGAAGTAATATTTAGGCCTGTCTGAATATAGGGAGAGTAGACAATGGAAAAGGAGAAAAATACAATCAGGAGATTGCGGTATACAATCCTTCTTATATTCTTTATACTCCTTGCCTTCTACGGTATTCGCCATCAAGTAGTCGGAGGGGGCCCGGCAGGCACCCCGAGCATTCACGCCTACTGCCCATTTGGAGGGCTTGCGACAGCATATACATATTTTGCATCCGGCGAGTTTGTGCAAAAGCTCTATTACTCAAACCTTATCCTGCTTGGCGCCGTTGTCCTGCTTGCTGTGATTACAGCCGCCGGCTTTTGCGGATGGATATGCCCATTCGGTGCTTTTCAGGAATGGCTCAGTCGTCTGGGTAAAAGGGTTCTCGGAAAGACATTCGAACTGCCCCATGGTCTTGATAAAAGATTAAAGTATGCGAAATACCTTGTCCTTGCAGTTATACTATTCTTTACTTATAAAACAGGCGAACTCGTTTTTGAGGAATATGACCCCTTCTTTGCCTTGTTTCACTTCAAATTTGAAGGGCTTACATTCGGAGTAGGGGTTCTATTATTGCTCATTCCGCTATCACTCTTTCTCCGCAGGGCATGGTGCAGGTATTTCTGCCCGCTCGGTGCATTCCTCTCGTTCTTCAACTGGATGAGCAGGTTTAAGATTACAAGAAATGTGGATGCATGCACCGAATGCGGTGCGTGCAGGAGGGCATGTCAGATGGGCATCCAGGTGGAAAAAGTAGAGAAAGTGCCGGAGACGCACTGCATAAAATGTCTTGAATGCGTTGAAGCCTGTAAGAATGGGGCATTAACCCTTCAAACACCTAAGTTTCTGCCGTCACCCCGGTATGCCTTGCCTGTTGTAATATTGATTCTATTCCTCGGAACCATTGGCGTATCAATGGCATCAGGTTTGTGGCAAAGCAAGGCGCCGGCAGAAGCTGCATTTAAAATCACATCCCCCGATGATATAAAGGGATGGATGACTTTGAAGGATGTGGCAAGGATATTCACCATCCCTGAAAAGACGCTTGCCATGAAGCTTTCAGTTCCTGAAGATGCGCTAAACACTCAGATAAGAAAGCTTAATAAATACGGCATTAAAGAAGATGATGTAAGGCAGAAAGTGAAAGAGCTCCCGATACAAATTGTAGAGGTTCAGAAGAAAGCGCCTAATCCTGATGACATCGCAGGATGGATGACCCTTGAGGAGGTGTCAAGGATGTTTGATATCCCGGTTGATGTCTTAGAGAAAAGGCTCGGTTTCAGACCGGAGGATTCCCCGAAAGCGCAGCTTAAATCCTTTAATGACAGGTTCCCGCATTTCCCCAAAAAAGTGAGGGAAGAAGTAAAGAAGATATTGGATGAGAGGAAGAAAAAATAACCGAAACAAAACCGGCTCAAGGAGGTAGCCATGAGAATGAAGAAGGTCATAGGTTTGATGACAGCCTTATCCATAGTCTTATCTGTAACAGTTGCCCTTGCACAACCCATGAGGAATCCTGTAGTATGGCGGGGCAGCGGAGGATGGGGAATGGGAGCGCAGTATCAGAGGATGTACAACCCCGCGAAGACAGAAACCATATCGGGAACCGTTGAAGCTGTGGATAAAATTACGCCAATGAAGGGAATGCACTCCGGCATCCATGTCACGCTTAAGACCGACAAGGAAACCATATCGGTACATCTCGGCCCTGAATGGTATATCGAAAGACTCGATACAAAAATAGAAAATGGCGACAAGATTGAAGTCAAGGGCTCGCGGACAACCGTTGCTGGGAGACCGGCTATCATTGCGTCAGAGGTTAAAAAAGGAGATAATGTGCTCATACTGAGAGACGCATCGGGCATTCCCGCATGGTCTGGATGGAGAAGGTAGGATTCAAAATTCAACCCTAAACGGCCCTGCTTTGAGCCGGAGCAGGGCCGTTAATTCAGGCTGTTAAGGTATTCGGAAAATAAAAATAGGGGCAGCGACCATTTTCTTGACACCTAACCTAACAAAACCGTATTATTGTCACTGTGCCAAGAATATCAAGAGCAGTGGCCATTGGGTATCCTCATCATATAATCCAAAGAGGTAATTACCGACAGTCAGTATTTGAAACCGAAGAAGACTACATGCAATATTTGCAATGGCTAAAGAAATACTGCCATAAATATTTCCTGAATATCTGGGCGTATTGCCTTATGAGCAACCATGTGCATTTCATAGCAGTGCCGATGAAAGATGACTCACTTGCAAGGACATTTAATACCCTACACATAAGGTATTCGCAGTATTTTAATCAAAAAGGCAACAACAAAGGACATTTGTGGCAGGGGAGATTCTTTTCTTGCGTTCTTGATGAGAGGCATTTATTTGCAGCGATTCGTTATATAGAAAACAATCCTGTAAGGGCTGGAATTGTGCGGATGCCTCATGAATGCAGATGGTCAAGTGCAAAGGCGCATGTTTATAAAGAACCCGATTCCATATTGTCTGATGATTGTTATTTAACAAAAGGAATTGATGACTGGTTGGCATACCTTATGGAGAAAGATGATTCAAAGCTTATAAACAACATAATTCAAAGCACAAAAACAGGGCGTGCATGTGGAGACGAGACTTTTTTAAACACAATTGAGGGAATTCTTGGAAGAAGACTGGTAGCCTTACCGAGGGGTAGACCCAGAAAAAAGGAATAAATGGTCGCTGTCCCTATTATTTCTATTATTTCCTATTATTTTCACCGTCGTTGTTCAAGGGACATGGTCGAGACTCGCCTTTAATCTAATAATTTGCATGGTGAGAGATAAGAGTCCTGTACTGAATTGCCTCTGAGACGTGGTGGGATTGGATTTCGTCAGAGGATTCAAGGTCAGCAATAGTCCGCGACAATCTTAAAATCCTTGCGTATGCCCTTGCTGAAGGCGTGTTAGAAAGTAAACTCTTTGGACACGAAAAAGGTGCATTTAGAGGAAAGATGATATTCCCCTTCTAATTAACCATTTTATTAAGAACAATTATCTTACTCAATTTCCAATCCATACTTTTTCAGCTTTCTCCACAGGGATACCCTGTCTATTCCAAGTATCTGTGCTGCAAGGGTCTTGTTGCCGCCAACCTCATTTAATACCCATTTTATATAAGCCATCTCTTGTTCTTCGAGGGACTGGATTTTACCTTCCTTTTTTCTGAATGTCCGTATGCTCAACTCCCGTAAATCTTCGGGAAGATGGGCTGTCTCGATAGTATTTCCAGTGGCAAAGGCAACACCTCTCTCTATTATATTCTCAAGTTCCCTTACATTACCCGGAAAGTCATAATTCATTAAGATAGCAATCACATCCGGAGATATTTCTATAACATTCTTTTTCATAAGAGCTGCATATTTCTTTAAAAAGTAGTAGCTTAAAAGGGGAATGTCATCTTTTCTTTCTGAAAGCGGCGGAATATAAAGCGAAACCACATTCAACCGGAAATAAAGGTCACGTCTGAAGTGGCCGCTTTTTATTGCGTCCTGAACGTCTCTGTTTGTCGCAGCTATGAATCTCACGTCCACTTTTACTGGTTCTGTTGCGCCGAGCCTCAAGACCTCCCTTTCCTGGATAACCCTTAAAAGCTTGACCTGCATGGATGAAGACATCTCTGTTATCTCGTCTAAAAACAGTGTCCCTCCGCCTGAAGCGGATGATGCCATTTCTATCAATCCCTTTTTCATGGTGGATGCACCGGTGAACGCCCCCTTTTCATGACCAAACAATTCATTGCTGAGAAGCTCTTCTGTAAATGCGCCGCAATTAACTGCAAAGAAAGGCTTTTCTGAACGCTTGCTGCTCAGGTGTATATACCTTGCAAATAGCTCCTTTCCAGTACCACTTTCACCGCTTATTAGGACATTGCAATCAGTGGGTGCAATCTGCCTTGCTGTGTCAAGAAGTCTCTGTAAATTTGCATCCTGTGTGATTATCCTTACCTTCCCCTGATATTTCTCTATCTGCTCCCTCAACTGGGCATTTTCCTTTTTGAGTCTCACCTTTTCAATCGCCTCTTTTACGACCTTTCTCGCCTCATCAAGTTTGAATGGTTTCGCTATGTAGTAGAATGCGCCCTGCTTCATTGCATTCACTGCTGATTCGAGGGTTGCATAACCTGTTATCATTATTACCTCTGCATCAGGATAAAGCTCATGGCATTTCTTTAGTATCTGCATCCCGTCAACCTTCTCCATCCTTAAGTCAGTGAGCACAACATCGAATCTCTGCTCATTAAGCAATTTTAGCGCATTCTGCCCGCTCTGGGTCCCGACAATCTCGTACCCCTCCTTTTTCATTACATGTTCAAGGTTCTTAAGGGCTATTTTTTCATCATCAACGATTAATATCCTTGCATTGTTCGTCATGTTATGACACCTCAATTTTAGTAATTGTCATTTATGTGGTATATACATCACTCCAATATTCTCATTCCTTTATAGGCAATCTTATTAAAAATGTCGTTCCCTTTTCAACTTCGCTGTCCACAGCGATGCAGCCGTCATGCTCCTCTATGATTTCATGGACAATGAACAATCCCAGTCCCGAGCCTTTACCCACATCTTTTGTGGTAAAAAACGGGTCAAACACCTTTGACAATAGCTCTTGTGATATCCCTGTTCCTGTGTCTTTTATCTCGATATCCACGGTATCTTCTTCGAGAGTGCACTTGCCGCGGTATTTGAGATAATTATATATCTCTGTTTCGGCCTCTATCTTGTCAATTGCCCTGCGTTTCTGAGCCCTGATAGATACGCTTCCTTCATCGGCAATAGATTCGATTGCGTTTTTTATCAGGTTCAAAAATGCCTGCTGAATTCGCTGTTTATCCGCAATGATGAATATGTCATCTGGCATGTCAATGTTAATTTCGACCCTTGTCGGCACCTGACCCTTTACAAACCTGATCGTTTCTTCAAGCAGGTTTTTGAGTGGCAGTTTCTCTTTTTTAAATTCCCTATCCCTTGAAAACTCTAATAGAGAACGGACGATATTCCTTGCCCTCTCTGTTTGTTCCTCTATCTGCAAGAGGAGCTCTCTCTTGTATTCCATATCAGCTTCTTCAAGCTCTTCCTTCAGTATCTCACTGGAAGTTGAGACGTTTGATAATGGATTATTCAGTTCATGGGCAACGCCGGAAAGGAGCGTTCCAAGGGAAGCAAGCTTTTCTGATTGGATAAGGTGTCTCTGTCTTAATTCCAGTTCCCGGAGCATTTTATTAAAGGCATTCGTGAGTGAGACAATCTCCCTGTCCTTTGAATTTATCTGTATTTTCTCAAACCTGCCGTCAGCAATTACTTCCATGCTATCCTCTAATAATTTAAGCGGCTTAACAACCATTCTGGAGTGAACCCCATCGTTTAGACACAAAGAGCCTTTGAGGTTAGTAGGGT
>DYHX01000062.1 GCA_020723925.1 Nitrospira japonica
ATAATCTGTCGATTATAAAAATTATGAGACAGCCTTTCCTATATCTATTTTAAGGTTTATGATGACAGGGACATTCTGCTTGAGTGCACCTTTTTCCCAGATCTAACCTTTCTGTCAGGATGGAGGAGCTCCCCTCGGCATAACTGTTTCATCCATAAGTTCCTCGAAGTCAGAGATTGTCGAAAACTCTTTTGACTTTTTGGGCTTAATCTTGGAATTTGCCTTTGTCTTGAACAGGATATGCTTGATCCCATATTTTTTTGCTGTCCTTAATATCTCCTCTGTATCGTCGATGAAGAGTGTTTTCTCTTTATCAAAACCGAGGCGTTTTTCTGCCCTTTGCCAGAATTCAAGCCTTTCTTTTGGATAACCAATCTCAAAGGATGTGATGACCGAGTCAAAATACTTACCTATCTCTGTTTTTTTGAGCTTTATATCAAGGACCTTATAATGGGCATTTGTGACGAGAAAGACCTTCTTTTTATGTCTCTTTAACATCTTTAAAAAATCCTCGACATGTGGATGAACCTCTATCATGTGTTTTATCTGCTCTTTTAGCGCTGGAATATCAAGCTCAAGCTCCCCTGACCAGAAGTCTATATCTGTCCAGTTCAATGTCCCTTCATGGTATTTGTATTTTTTAAAAAGCTCCTCCTTTGCCCTTCCAAATGTAATATTGTGCTTCTCAGCATACTTCTCAGGCACAAGATGCTCCCAGAAATAGTCGTCAAAATATTTATCAAGGAGCGTGCCGTCCATGTCGAGAAGGATAAACTTTATGTCTTTAAGTGGAATAGCTTTCATAATTGTATAAGTATTATATAAGAATGATTACTATTTTGAACAATGTTAACCCAAATAATGCAATTGAAAGATGCAGATATGGTGAACCCCACACCACGTTGGTGTGGGGTGAAAAATTTATTCGTAGCGACACTTTCTTTTGTCGTTAGAGTGTCCCTTTTGTTGTCGGGATGCCCTTTATCCTCGGGTCTATGGAAACTGCATCCCGCAATGCCCTTCCGAACGCCTTGAATATCGCCTCATAGATGTGGTGTAAATCCCTTCCATAGTGCAATCTTATATGCAGGTTCATCTGTCCGTGGTTGCTCAATGCCCTGAAGAAGTCCTCAAATAGCGATACCTCTAAATCACGCAATGTGCCTGTTGATACCTTGACCTTGTAAATAAGATAAGGCCTTCCACTCAAATCTATTACAACCTGGGCAAGGCTCTCATCCATCGGTATTGTTGCATCACCATATCTCCTTGCCCCCTTTTTATCGCCAAGGGCTTTCTTAAGTGCTTCGCCAAAAACTATCCCTAAATCTTCCAGCAGGTGATGATAATCAACCTCGACATCACCCTTTGCCTTTATCTTTAAGTCCAGGAGACCGTGCAGAGACATGAGGCTCAGCATATGATCGACAAATGGGATTGATGTATCAAGCTCGCATTTCCCCTTCCCATCAAGGTTAATCTCAACGACTATATCTGTCTCTTTTGTCTTTCTATCTACTTTAGCCTTTCTCACTTATTATAACCTCCCTGCCGAGGTAAGATGCCTCGGCTATTTTCAGTATTTTACGAAAATAGGTCAGGCGTCTCGCCTGACATCTCCGAGTCCGTTATTTGTTGAATTCCAGATTACTCGTTACTTTCTGATAATTGTCTAAGTGTCTTAAGAAAAGTCGTATTTTCCTCTGGCATCCCTACGGTTACCCTGAGGCAGCCATCTACAACGCCTTTCATGTTTCTCACAAGAATACCTTTCTTCAAAAGTCCCTTATAAATTCTATCAGGGTTTGAAACTTTAAATAATATAAAATTCGCCTCTGAAGGATAAGGTGTTATGCCTTTTATCTCCCCCATCCCTGCAAAGAGTCTTTCTCTCTCAGAGACAATTGCCTTTATATATGAACGCATTCTCTTTTTATCTTTTAAAGCTGTTATTGCCGCTGCCTGAGAAAGGGCGTTAACATTGAAGGGAAGCCTCACCTTATTAACTTCCCTTATCACATCTTCATGACCGATTAGAAAACCAACCCTTAATGCTGCAAGGCCAATCTTACTCAATGTCCTCATAATCATAAGATTCTTAAAGTCTTCAAGCAGGGATAAAAATCCCTTCTCACTTGCAAAGGGCTGGTATGCCTCATCGACAACAACGATACGCAGTGACGAGGTTGTCTCAATTATCTTTAAAATCCTCTCTGATGAAAAGCAGTTTCCTGTTGGGTTATTCGGAGAGCTTAAGAATATTAACCTTGGTTTTTCTTTTTTTATGGCCATTAGAATCTCTTTGATATCAAGGTCGAATTCTCTATCAAGTTGAATTTCGATCTTCTTTTCGCCAATGGCCTGGGTTATTATCCCATACATAGAAAATGTCGGAATTGGATATAGGACAGGGCCTCCAAATGTAGTGATGAGGTAGTATATGAGCTCATCAGAGCCATTGCCCTGAAGGATATTCTCATGCCTTACTCCAAAGTCCTTTGCGATGACTTTTTTAAGTTCTTTTGCCTCAGGGTCTGGGTATCGATTAGTCTGTATTTTATTCAGGGCCTTTAACGCCTCCTCGAATCCATAGGGGCTCTCATTGGCATCGAGCTTTACTTTGCATGGAATCTCCTTTGCCTCATATGCACAGAGGGAACGGATATTCGGTCTTGAAACCGTAATGCGTGATGTGTGATGCGTGATGCGTCCTTTACTCATTACCCATCTATGGGATTACCTTGTTAAGTTGATACTCCACAATACCTGATGCGCCTGCCATCTTTAACATCGGGGTGAGGTCACGCGCAATCATTTCGTCTATCACAACATCGATAGCATACCAATCCTCATCAGAGAGTTGAGAGATGGTTGGAGAATGCATTGCAGGAAGAAGGCTCATCACACGCTTAAGTGACTTTTTTGGCACATTCATCTTGAGTCCGACCTTCTCCTCTGCAGCCAATGCGCCTTTGAGGAGCATGACGATGTTCGCCATCTTCTGTCTCTTCCATCTCTCATGCCATGCCTTTTTGTTTGCGATAAACCTTGTGCTTGACTGAAGGATGGTCTCGACAATCCTCAGGTTGTTTGCCTTTAAAGATGTCCCTGTTTCTGTGAGCTCAACAATCGCATCAGCAAGATGAGGTGGTTTCACCTCTGTCGCACCCCACGAGAAATCTACCGCTGCCTTTACGCCTTTAGACTTGAGATATCTCTTTGTGAACCCTACAAGCTCTGTTGCGATGCGTTTGCCATTTAAATCCTTGACACTCTTTATATTTGAGTCATTCGGCACAGCGATGACCCATCTTACAGGTCTTAATCCCTCCTTGGCATAATTAAGTTCTGCCACTTCATGGACATCTGCATCTTGTTCCAGGATCCAATCATAACCTGTTAACCCACAGTCTAATATCCCATCCTCAACATACCTCGCCATCTCCTGCGCCCTTATGAGCATGGACTCAATCTCAGCGTCGTCAAAGGATGGATAATAAGAGCGGCTTGAGACAGTAATGTGATAGCCTGCCTTTCTAAAAAGCTTTAATGTAGATTCCTGAAGGCTCCCTTTCGGGAGGCCGAGTTTTAATATCTTACTCACCTATTTCTCCTTCCTTACCCTTATCGTATTCCCATGCGCCTCTAAACCCTCAATGTCTGCGATGGTCTCGACTGTCCTTGAAAGCTTAATGAAGCCTTCTTTTGTAAAACTTAGGAGGCTGGAGCGTTTTACAAAGTCATAGACCCCAAGTGGGGAGGAAAATTTTGCTGTGCCGCCCGTTGGTAGCGTGTGATTAGGTCCTGCTGAGTAATCGCCAAGTGGCTCAGGCGTCCATTGTCCAAGGAAGATGGCACCAGCGTTCTTTATCATCGGTAAAATATCCAGCGGCTTTTCAGTCATAATCTCAAGGTGCTCTGGTGCAATCTGGTTTGAAAGGGCAACAGCATTTTTAATATCTCTCGTGATTATTATCGCTCCATAGTTATCAATCGACTTCCCTGCAATATCTTTTCTCTTTAATTTGTAAAGCTGTTTTTCGATCTCCCCATCTACAGCATCTGCGAGGGATTTTGAGTCTGTGATTAAGACTGATGATGCAAGCTCATCATGCTCTGCCTGACTGAGTAAATCTGCTGCTACGAAGACAGGATTTGCTGATTTATCAGCTATAATCAATATCTCGCTTGGCCCTGCAATCATATCAATATCAACCCCTCCAAAGACTATCCTCTTTGCTGTTGCGACATAAATATTCCCCGGCCCCACAATCTTATCAACTTTTTTTATAGTCTCTGTACCGAAGGCCATAGCTCCAATTGCCTGTGCGCCACCTATCCTGTAGACCTCTTTAATACCAAGCAGTTTTATCGCTGCCATAACATATGGATTTATCTCCCCTTTTGGGGTTGGTACACACAGGGCAATATCTTCCACTCCTGCCACCTGTGCGGGTATTACGTTCATCAATACCGTCGAGGGATACGACGCCTTACCTCCTGGAACATAAACCCCGACTCTCTCAAGTGGCCTGATGACCTGGCCGAGGATTGCATCTCCTTCGGAGAAAGACCATGACTCCTCCTTCTGCATCTCATGAAATGTCCTTATCCTCTTCGCTGAAAGCTCAAGGGCTCTGACGACTTTTCTGTCAGCTTTCTTCGCATATCCTGATATCTCAATAGACTTTATCCTCAGTGTTTTTATATCAGGCGAATCGAACTTCTGTGTATATCTGAGTGCAGCCCTATCTCCATTTTTCTTAATATCGTCAAGGATAGTCCTGACCTGTTTTTCTACCCCTGCGTTACTGCCCGAGGCGCGTTGCCTCAAAATATCGAGGAATAGTCGAAGGTCTTTTATCGTTTTTATGACTCTCACAGAGCTAATTTTAACCTTTACTTGTTGATTATTCAAGGATTTTCAAGCCTTAAGATTCAGGGTTTTTAAAGCAGATATAGTTTATATAAAAATATAAAATTATTCGCTATTGAAATAAAAGTATTGACATTTACTTATAAGCTGAAATAATTTGTTATTAGATTGGTAATGATGAGTGACAAAACAAATCATAAAAAGCCTGTCACAGAAGAGATCAAGACACAGATAAGGATTCTGAATGTCATAGTTGTCCTCATTGTCTATGCCCTGTTGTTTTTGATAGTAAGATTCCTCTATGTGGTCCTGAATTATGTACCTACAACATCTGTGGTGGCCATAATATCAATTGTGTCGGCTCTTGTGTTAATAGGCTTATATCTCTCCAATGATATTTCAAAAAAGGCTATCAAAAAGATCGAGGAATACAGCAACAAACTTAATACCCTTTTGACCGCTACAAAGGACATGCGTGAAATAATTTATGAGGATATGCTGCTGGACAATATAATGGACAAATCATTAAAAATCACAGGGGCTGGTGCGGGTTCCATATTGCTTGTTGAAGGAGAGAGGCTCGTATTTAGGATAGTGAAGGGCGGTGAGGGTAAGGGTCTGCTCGGTTTCTCGATTCCCAGGACTCAGGGCATTGCTGGATGGGTTGTGGAAAACGGCAGTGCTTTAAGAGTTGATGACGTCAGAAATGATGACAGATTTGACTCGCAGGTCGATAGTGTAACAGGTTACCAGACAAGGTCGATATTGTGCGTCCCGCTAAAATTAAGTTCTGGGGTGATAGGGGTATTGGAACTTATCAACAAGGAAGATAGAGGCTTCAGCCACGAGGATGAGGAGGTAATAGCCTATTTTGCTGACCAGGCTGCCATATCCATAGCCAGGGCAGAATTTTACGAGGACCAGAAAAATTACGAGATCCACCTTACAGATATTTTAATCGATGCTATAGACAACCATATCCCTGCGAAGCGAGGGCATTCAAGGAGGGTTGCAAAATACAGCCTTTTGCTGGCGAGGGCAATAAACATGTCCGAGGAAGAGAGAAGAAGGTTATACCGCGCCTGCATGCTTCATGACCTCGGGTTTTTAAGGATAAGTCCCGACAATATATTATCCCAGGAAAATTACAAAACGCATTCTGTTATCGCCCATGAGATGGTAAGTCCGATAAATTTCTATAAAGACGTGGCTCAAATAATACTACACCACCATGAGAGGTATGACGGGAAAGGCTATCCTGAGGGGCTCAAAGGAGAGGCCATCCCGATTGAGGCGAGGATAATAGCGATAGCAGAGGCATTTGATGCAATGGTCAGTGATTCGTCATATAAGATGCCGATTGGTTTTTCCGCTGCCCTCAGAGAGCTGCAGCATAATGCTGGTTCCCAATTTGACCCAGAGTTGGTAGAGATATTTGTGAGAAATATTGAGCGGGACTACATGGAACAGAGAGAATGAGATGCCGCAGCAATTGAAGATTCCCTGCAGCTTGCTGCAGGGAATCTTAATGCAAGGAATTATTATTTATTTTTATATTCGCTCGCTACCACCGCAGCAAGCTGCGGGGAATACACTCGCTATCCATTTAACCAATAACTGAAAACTCTTTTTGCATTTTTCTTTTGCAATGTTTCCAAAAAAGATTAGATTGCTTATAGAATACGATGGCACAAATTATCAGGGGTGGCAGATACAGAGACAGGGTCTGACGCTTCAGGGGCTGATAGAAGACAGGATATTCAAGGTCACAGGTGAAAGGACAAGGCTTATCGGGGCTGGCAGAACTGATGCCGGTGTCCATGCCCTCGGGCAGGTGGCAGCTTTCATGACCGGCTCTTATCTTGAGGCAAAAGTTCTGCAAAGGGCTCTGAATGCAATGCTCCCTGAGGATGTCAGAGTTCTTGATGCAGCAGTGGTCGATGAGGCCTTTCATCCGAGGTACAGTGCTGTCAGCAAGAGCTATTTCTATCTCATAGCAAACACGGATATCTCATCTGTGTTTCTTCATAGATATACATGGAGGGTAAAATATCCTCTCGATATAGACTCCATGAGAAAAGCAGGAAGGCTGCTCGTTGGGAGGCATGACTTTTCATCATTCAGGGGCGCAGGCTGTGGAGCAAAAAATACTTTTAGGGAGATATTCTTTCTGGACATAGAGAGACTTGGCAGTATGGATTTCATGACTGCACGGATTGAGGGTAATTTTATGAAGGTAAGGATAGCGGCAAATGCCTTTCTCAGGCATATGGTAAGGAATATTGTGGGTACAATAGTTGAGGCAGGAAGGGGGAGAATGTCCCCTCATGCGGTAGCAGAGATTCTTGAATTAAAGGACAGGAGACTCTCCGGCCCTACTGCCCCTGCAAAGGGGCTATTCCTTGAAAGGATTATTTATCCCTGACAGGTTATTCTATCCCTCTTCCCTTTCAACCGCTTCCAGTTGTTCTCTCTTTTCCTGACAGTCTCTGCAGTAGATTGCAAAGGGCATAACCTCCAATCTCTTAGCACTTATCTCTTCACCACACTCCTCACATTTCCCATATGTGCCCTCATTAAGCTTTCTCAATGCCTCATCTATTTTGTTGAGGGTTTCTTTGTGAATGGCAAGTTGCCTGAGGCTTATATCCTCGGTGAGGTCCACTACAGACCAGTCGCCATCATCAAGGGCAGTATCCACAAGCTGCCTGCTCTCGCCCTTTATATACTTTGATATTTCTGCCTTTGCTTCCTTTACAATCTGCTCTCTTTTCTGGATAAGGTATTTTCTGAGGGCCACTTTTCTCTCGTCCTCCGATTCTTGAGTTGTTTTTTTTAACTGCACTGTGCTGGGTTTCTCGGCAGTCTTTCCTGTCTTTGAAGGCTTTTTTGCCCTGATAGAAGGTTTCTTTGCTGTCTTTTGAGTAGTCTTTTTTACGGTCTCTTTAGCAGGCTTTCTGACAGTCTTCCTCTGCGACTTCTTTGTCTTCTCTTTTACAGTCTTCTTGGCTGTTTTCTTTGTCGCCTTTTTTGCAGCCATTACTTTGCCTCTTGTGCCTTTTCTTCTTCTTTGAATACCCCAAGGATACTTCTGACCTTGATGCCTGCCTGTTCCAGTGCCTTCTGGATGTCCATTGCCTTTGCGTCTTTAACCTTCAAGATATAATTGATATCAGTCATCTTATACCTCCATAATCTCATTTTCTTTATGCTGAAGAATTTCGTCCACCTTTTTTATATAAGAGTCTGTTAGCTTCTGTATCTCGTCATGGGATTTCCTTGCATCATCTTCACTCAGGTGTTTTTCCTTTTCGAGTTTCTTGAGCTCCTCATTTGCATCCCTTCTTATGTTTCTTATGGCAACCCTTGCCTCTTCTGCCTTTTTCTTCACTACCTTCACGAGCTGCTTCCTCCGCTCCTCTGTAAGCGGTGGGATGTTAATCCTTATAAGTTTACCATCATTTGTAGGTGTGAGTCCGAGGTCTGATTTCATTATCGCCTTTTCTATGTCGGGTATTATCCTCTGTTCCCACGGCTGTATTGCTATCTGTCTGCTTTCAGGCACGCTTAATGTCGCAACCTGCTGTATTGGGGTGGGTGTTCCATAATAATCAACTGTTATGCCATCAAGAAGCACAAGGGATGCCCTCCCTGTCCTTATCGAGCCGAACTCTTTCTTCAGTGCCTCTATGGCACCATCCATCCTCTCAATGGTTTTTCTTTTTAGCTCCTGCTCCATTGTTTCCTCCCACCAGGGTGCCTATCTTTTTACCCTCGACAACCTTTTTGATATTGCCCTTGCCTCTAAGGTTAAATACCACAATCGGGAGACTGTTGTCCATGCATAAAGATATGGCAGTTGAATCCATAACACCGAGCCCTTTCTTGAGCACCTCGATGTAGCTGACAGTATTATACTTTTTTGCTTTTAAGTCTTTTACAGGGTCAGAAGAATAGACGCCATCAACCTTTGTTGCCTTTAGAATTACCTCAGCACCTATCTCCATAGCCCTTAGGGCAGCAGCAGTGTCTGTTGTGAAATAAGGATTCCCTGTGCCAGCAGCGAATATAACAGCACGGCCTTTCTCCAGGTGCCTTATTGCCCTTCGCCTTATATATGGCTCGGCGAGTTCCCTCATCTCTATGGCTGACTGAACCCTTGTTGGCACACCGTGTTTTTCAAGCGCATTCTGCAGGGCGAGGGCATTTATAACTGTGGCAAGCATGCCCATGTAATCAGCCGATGCCCGCTCCATTCCTTTTACAGAAGCCTCTACACCCCTGAATATATTGCCTCCACCTATAACTATGGCAACCTCTACACCCATATCAACAACCTTCCTTATCTCTTCTGCCATGAAATCGACTGTGGATGAGTCTATGCCATAGCCCTTATCTCCCATAAGGGCTTCACCGCTCAGTTTCAGGAGTATCCTTTTGTATTTCAAGCCCTTCATCCTTTGGCTGTCTCCCCCATCTGGAACCTGACAAAGCGCCTCACTACAATGTTTTCTCCAAGCTTTGCTATTTTCTCTGTAACAAGGTCTTTTATTCTGAGCTTCTGTTCAGGGTCCTTTATGAAGACCTGCTCAAGCAGGCAGTTTTCATTAAAAAACTTCTCAAGTTTTCCCTCGATGATCTTTTCAACAACCTGTGGGGGTTTGTTAGTTACCTGTGCCCTGTATATCTCCTTCTCCCTTTCTATCACAGCCTGAGGCACGTCTTCCCTTGAAAGGTAAGTCGGATTCGCAGCAGCTACGTGCATCGCGATGTCCTTAACGAGTGTCTTGAAATCATCTGTCCGCGCAACAAAGTCTGTCTCGCAGTTTATCTCAACAAGGACACCAATCCTGTCCATATGCATGTATGAGCCTATGAGCCCCTCGGACGCTGCCCTTCCAGCCTTTTTTGAAGCGCTGGCAAGCCCCTTCTGCCTGAGTAGGTCCACTGCCTTCTCAAAGTTGCCCCTGCTCTCTGTAAGGGCCTTCTTGCACTCCATCATACCAGCGGCTGTCTTTTCCCTGAGTTCTTTAACCATATCAGCCGAAATAGTTGTCATTCTGCAACCTCCTCTGCCTCTTCCTGCATGACCTTTTCCACAACCTGAGCCTTTTCAGCCTCTTCTGCCGCGGTCTTTGATAATGCCTCCCCCCCCCAGATGACCGCATCTGCAATCTTTGAAGTGATGAGCTTTATCGCCCTTATTGCATCATCATTTCCAGGGATTACATAGTCAACCTCGTCAGGGTCACAGTTTGTGTCCACCACTGCAACTATAGGGATGGAGAGCTTTCTTGCCTCTGCAACTGCAATCTTCTCCTTCTTCGGGTCTATTATGAAGACCGCTCCAGGCAGACCGTTCATATCCTTTATTCCGCCAAGGTTTTTTTCAAGCCTGGACCGTTCTTTTTCAAGGATTGCAACCTCTTTTTTGGGAAGGAGTTCAAAAGTGCCATCTTCCTTCATGGCCTCGATTTTCTTGAGTCTTTCTATGCCCTTTTTAATTGTTAAGAAATTTGTGAGCATCCCACCGAGCCACCGCTGATTTATGTAGAAGGTTCCGGCCCTCTGGGCTTCTTCCTGCACAGCGTCCTGTGCCTGCTTCTTTGTCCCTATGATAAGGATGGGTGCTCCTGCAGAAGCAGTTTCCTTTACAAAATTATAGGCATCCTCAAGACCCTTCATTGTCTTCTGAAGGTCAATGATATAGATGCCGTTCCTCTCGCCGAAGATGTATTTCTTCATCTTCGGATTCCAGCGCTTTACCTGGTGGCCAAAATGAACACCGGCCTCCAGAAGCTCCTTCATTGTCGCTACCATGTTTCCTCCTTTGGTTAAATTCCTCCGCCTTTTCTCCCATACCCTTAAGGGACCAATTAGGAGAACTGTTGCTGGCGTGTGTTTTTATAGCGTGAAAGCCTAACATAAAAAACCTTTTTTTGCAAGGGCATAGATGGTAAAGGTAGTGTCAAGACTTCTGTGTAAATTCTTTTAAGGGTTTGGTTCTCCATT
>DYHX01000063.1 GCA_020723925.1 Nitrospira japonica
AGGCGTCTCGCCTGTCAAAGAGTGATTTATAATCAAAGAATCGCTCAATTTAGGTGTCACTGTTTTTAAATCTGCTTTTTATCGCCTCTTCAAGCACATCTCTGTCTCTGAATATATGTCTGACATCCTCTATCTCCTGATAATCCTCATGCCCCTTGCCTGCAACAAGGACAATATCTCCAGCATCTGCCATCTCCACTGCCTTTTCTATCGCCTCTTTTCTGTCAGGCATAATGAGATAATTCCTTCTGCTAACACCGTATTCTATTTCCTTTATTATCTCCAGAGGGTCCTCGCTCCGAGGGTTATCAGAAGTTATCACAACATAATCACTCAGCCTTGTTGCTATGTCACCCATCCTCGGCCTCTTGCCCCTGTCCCTGTCACCTCCACAGCCAAAAACAGTAATAATACGGCGTGATGCGCGATGAATGATGCGTGATGCGTTATATGTATAATGCTTCTCTGCTTCTCTGCTGCTCTGCTGTTTTTTAATTTCATTAGCCGTTAGTATCAGCCTCTCAAGCGCATCCTCTGTATGTGCATAGTCAACAATAGCGAGGAAGTCCTGGCCGATATCAACCTTCTCGAACCTGCCTGTTACATGGCCCATCCTCTTTATTCCATCCCTTATCACATCCCATGGAACATTAAGGGCAATCGCAGTTCCTACGGCAGAAAGTATATTGTAGACATTCGGAACACCCATCAGTGAAGATTCAATATCATAGGACTCGCCTTTGAATTCGATCTTGAATGAAAGCCCATCAGAGGAATTTTTAATATTCACTGCAACGACGTCAGCACCCTTTTCAAGACCATAGGTCAATGTTCGTGATGCGTGATGCGTGATTCGTGATTCGCTCTTATCAGTTACCCTTTGCGATTTACGGCTTATGATTTCATATAATATTTTCCCGTAAGAATTATCAAGATTTATTACAGCAGCTCCGTCGTCAGATAAAAGTTCTTCAAATAATCTCTTCTTTGCATCGAAATAATTTTCCATTGTTATATGGAAATCCAGGTGCTCTCGTGTAAGGTTTGTGAAGACTGCTACATTGAAATTCGCATAATCAACTCGCTTTTGTGAAAGGGCATGGGATGATACTTCTGTCACAACATGGCTGCAATTAGATGAAAGCATCTCGCTTAGAAGACCATGAAATTCAAGGGCCTCAGGGGTTGTGTGCGGGGCAACATAAACCCTGTTTTTTATAAGATAGTTTATCGTGCCGATTAGACCAACCTCCTTCCCCCATGATTCGAGGATAGACTTAATAAGATATGTTGTTGTTGTCTTTCCATTAGTCCCTGTTATGCCGATAACCGTCAGCTTATCTGAGGGCTTGCCATAAAAATTATTAGAGATATATGCCAACGCCTTTCTGCTGTCTCTGACAGAGATAAAAGAAATTGTGGATTGCTGATTGCGGATTGTAGAATTAAAATCCGACCCTGAATCAAGTTCAGGGCGAAATCCGAAATCCGAAATATCATGCTCATACACTATCGCCACTGCGCCCTTCTTAATCGCATCATTTATGAAATCATGCCCGTTAAACTTTTCGCCCTTCATAGCAACAAACAAGTCACCTTCTTTTACCTTCCTCGAATCATAGGCGATTCCAGAAATCTCTATATCCAGATTTCCACCCATCCGCTGTACATCCATATCCTTTATCAGTTTTCTTAAGATCATAAAATTGCTTTTTGAATTTTAAATTTATTTACCTCCTATCAACAACTAATATATTCTCGCCCCCACTGTCTTCTCTCGGCACATTCAGATACGACAGCGCCTGCCTTGCAACCTCCCTGAAAACAGGGGCCGCTACAACACCGCCGTAAATCTGCCCCTTTGGTTCATAAATAACAACAATTATGGCAACCTTCGGATTATCTGCTGGCACAAACCCGACAAATGAACTCACATATTTCTCTTTTGAGTATCTCTTTGTGTCCGGGTCTATAATCTGCGATGTCCCTGTCTTCCCAGCGACGTAATTCCCATCCACAGATGCACTTTTTGCTGTGCCTCCATCTTCCGTAACTGTCTTTAAAATCTCTCTAAATATATCAGCTGTCTTCCGGGATACAGCCCTCTTACCATCTTTTGGCCTAAAAGAAGCAAGGAGCTGGCCATCGGGAGACCTTATCTCTGATACAAGATGGGGTGTTACAAGAATCCCTCCGTTTGCTATTGCAGAATACGCCCTCAGAACCTGAAGTGGAGTTACCGCAACCTCCTGACCTATAGATATCGAACCGATAGACATGCCAGACCACTTTTCAGGCGGCCTTATCCATCCAGATACCTCACCCCGTAGGTCTATGCCTGTTTTCTCACCGAAGCCAAAGCGTTTTGCATATCTATACACATTCTCTTTACCGAGCTTCATACCTATCATTACAGAGCCAACATTTGAAGACTTCTGTATTACCTCCTTGAATGTAAGCACTCCATGCTTATGCGCATCATGTATCACCCTCCCTCCGACCTCTATCCCACCTTTGCTGCAGTCAAATTTCGTATTGAGTGAAACAACCTTTTCCTCGATCGCTGATGTGCCTACAATTATCTTGAAGGTTGAACCAGGCTCGTAAAGGTCAGTTATTGCTCGATTCCTCCTCTCAAAATCCCTATACCGTGAAGGATTGTTTGGGTCGTAAGCCGGCCTGTTTGCGAGGGCAAGTATCTCACCTGTAAACGGGTCCATCATTATTGCAGTTGCAGCGGAGGCCCTCCACCGGAGCATTGCCTTATCAAGCTCTTTCTCGACCATATACTGAAGGACTTCGTCTATTGTCATGACTATGTTGTTACCTCTTGACTCGATATCCAGACCAGAGGAGAGCGTTTTCCCGCTTGCGTCTCTTGCGACAAAAATCTTTCCTCCAGGATTCATAAGATGTCTGTCATATTTCAACTCGACACCCTCCAATGCCTGGTTATCAATACCAACAAATCCGAGGATATGTGATGCAAGGGTTCCCTTTGGATAAAACCTCTTTGCATCAGGCATAAAACCGAGTCCTTTTATCTTCAGACCCTTTATTCTGTCTGCCACCTCTGGTTCAAGTTTTCTCTCTATCCAGACAAATCTACCCTTAGATGAAAACTTTGCAAGTATTGCACCTGGTTCCTTGCCTATAACGCTGGAAAGGTTGGTGGCACTCTTCTCTGGAGTTGCTATCTCATCAGGGTTACAGTAAAGCGATTCCAGTTCAAGATTTACAGCCAGTTCTCTACCCTTCCTGTCAAATATCACCCCACGCCTGACCTGTACGTCCTCCTGTTTTAGATGCTGCAATTTTGCCCTCTCAGAGAGTCGTTCATGGTTCAACAGCATCAGGTCTGATAGACGCAAAACTACCGCAACGAAACCGAAGACTATTGCGGTGCTAAGAATTACTGTTCTCTTTCTCATTGTCCGTTGAACGTAAAAGGTAAGACGTAAGAGGTTCGTCTCACGTCTAACGTCTCACGTATTCCGCCTGAGGCGGATGCCCTGTATGGAACGGGTCCTCTCTGTTTCTTCACATGAATCACCTTCACCCTGTCAGGGAAAACTAACCCGAAGTTTCCCATAGCTGTGTTTTCAACCTTCTGGATGGATAGGAGGCTTGCCCTCGCGGCCATAAGCATTTTCCTATCTTTAAGCACCAGCATCTTCTTTTTCTCAAGGTCGCCAATACTGTACTCCATCGTGACAACACCTGACCTGAGCCATACAATTGAAAAGATGCCAAACAGCAGGAGGGCTATAAATAATGGTTTTACAATAAATGATAGCATATTTCTATGCCCTGTGTGAATCATATCTTCTCTGCTCCCCTCAGCTTTGCACTCCTTGATGACGGGTTTGCCCTGAGTTCCGTATACGTTGGAGTCATTGGTTTTTTGGTGATCACCTTCAGCATCCCCTGCTTCTCGCTATCCCTCATGAAGTTCTTGACTATCCTGTCCTCAAGGGAGTGATATGAGATAACGCAGAGCCTCCCGCCGGTCATCAGAACATTCAATGACGCATCAAGCCCTTTTTTAATCTCATTGAGCTCATCGTTCACAGCAATCCTCAGTGCCTGGAATGTTTTTGTAGCTGGGTGATGTTTTCCTCTCCTACCATATGCACTGCTAACAATCTCCGCCAGCTCAGCACATGTATCTATCCTCTTTTTAGCCCTGTATCTTGATATTGCCTTTGCTATCCTATGTGACAGCCTCTCTTCACCGTACTCTCTTAAGATTCTTTCTATATCTTTTTCTGAATATGTGTTCACAATATCTCTTGACGTTAATCTCTGTGTTCTGTCCATTCTCATATCGAGTGGCTCTTGAGATGTGAAACTGAACCCCCTCTCAACATCTCTCAGGTGGAGCATTGAAAGACCAAAATCGAATAGAATCCCATCCACGCCAGAAACCCCCATTTCGACGAGCATCTCCCTGATGTCTGAGAACCTTCCCTTCCTTAAAACAACCCTTTCATCCGCCAATCTTTCCTCAGCCATCTTCAGAGCCTCCTCATCCCTGT
Organism: Nitrospira japonica; assembly: GCA_020723925.1. GTDB lineage: Bacteria > Nitrospirota > Thermodesulfovibrionia > Thermodesulfovibrionales > DYHX01 > DYHX01. Next base: position 4,539 of record DYHX01000063.1, read on the forward strand.
CAATGCCGATGAGTCTTCCTTCTGAACCAACAAGCTTAAGTATTTCTTCTGCGTGTCCTCCGGGGCCTACTGTTGCATCAACGTATATCCCCCCTGGCCGTGGACTCAGCACCTCAACCACCTCCCTGACCATAACCGGTAGATGCACAATATTCACAGCAAACCCTGTTCAGATGTATTTTGCAATGCTATAGCCCCTAAAGCCCATAACTTGCAAGCCTCTCTTCAGCAGCCCTTCGATCGATTCTCGATGGGTCAACCACAGCATCCCACTCTTTTCTGTCCCAGAGTTCGATCTTCTCTATCTGTCCCACAATCACTATATCCCCATTTATCCCTGCATCCTCCCTGTGTGCAGCCGGTATAAGAATTCTCCCCTGCTTATCAATCTCGCACTCCTGCGCGGATGCTATGACGCGGCGCATGAAGAAACGCACATCCTCCTGCATCTTTGGAAGGGCCCTAACCTTTTCTTCAAGCCTGTTCCATTCTTCCTGTGGATAGATATGGAGGCAGCGGTCGAACATCGCATTGACAACGTATAGTTTTGGGCTATAATTAGTTGAAATTATTTCTCTGAAAAGGGCAGGGATAATGATCCTACCCTTCGGGTCTACGGTGTAATAATATTTGCCTGAGAAAGCTGGCATCTTTCCACCCACTTTCTACCACTTTTTACCACTCAATATAGTGAAGAAGGTAATGCTTGTCAAGAAAAAATTAATATAATTCGTAGGTTATCTATATTTTGTGCCTGGGGCTTGATAGAACCGCTATATGCAGGCATTGAAGGATAGGGCTTTATATTAAATTGACCTCAATCCATCGATAAGAGTTATAAATTCAATATTACCAATGCTTATAGGAGGTATGGCAGGATTCATAATTTTTAGAATCGACAAGATATCATAAAGATATTTCTAATCTGATTGATCTGTTTAGCTCTTTGATGATAGAGTTGTTTAATTCTTTGATGAAGGATTTAAAGGTGTCGAACTAAAAATTCTTCACCTGCCATACCTCCTATAGTTATTGCTGGATTTGAGATTGAATTAATTGCTTAAAAGATTTAACATTCCCCTTAAATATTCTCCACCATCTCCCAGACACCGCATGGACATGTCCCCACACAGAAGCCGCAGCCTATGCACTTCTCATCATCAACCACATATTCATATGAGCCGTCCTCATGTTCCTTGCGCGTGATCGCACCGTAGTAGCAGACAGCCTCGCACATCTGGCAGTCACGGCATGCACCACATGACAGACATTTATTAGCCTCTTTCTCCGGTGCAAACTCATCTATCCTGCAGCGTTCATAATAGACCGTTTTTATCTTATCATAGGGGATAACCTGTTTCACCTCTGGCATATAGTCATAGTGCATCATCTGTGAATGTATCACATCAGCAGCAATGCGGCCCTGTCCGATGGCGTGTGTAACAAGTCCTGGTCTGGTGGCATCCCCTATGGCAAAAACCTTTACGTCAGAGGTCTGCCCAAGTTCATTTGCAACTATCCAGCCGTGCTCTGTGTGAATCTTTGGTGACAGAAAGTCCAATATAGGCACCTCACCTATTGATATAACAACGAGGTCAGCATCCATGGATGTGCCATCTGTAAAATATATCTTCTTTGTATCTCTGTCATATTTTTCGGTGAACTTTGGGTAGAGTATCTGCGTGCCCTTGGCCCTGGCCAATTCCATTTCTTTGCCGAATGCGGCTGGCTTCTGTATATCCACCGCTATAACAGACTCTGCACCGCAGTCATATGCCTGGCTGGCCACATCCATTCCAACATTGCCAGCACCTATAACTACTACCTTCTTACCTTTTAGGTTTGGAAGGTTTCCGATGTTAATCCCCTTAAGGAATTCTATTGCAGCCACTACATGCTCAGAGCCGGGGAATTCAATGGTTCGCGGTTTGTGGGCACCGCATGCAATCACAACAACCTCATGTCTTTTGTATATCTCTTCAAACGCCTTCTGGTTGATCCTCTGGCCAAGGTGTACGTTTACGCCCACCTCGGCAAATCTTAAGAGTTCCTTCTGTAAAATCTTATGCGGTAAACGCTCCCTCGGGATACATAGTTCAATCTTCCCTCCAAGCTTGTCCTCAGCCTCGTAGAGGTCAACTTCATGCCCTTTCAAAGCAAGCTGCCATGCCGCAGAAAGCCCTGCAGGGCCGCCGCCTATGACGGCAATCCTGCGGCCTGTTGGCTTTGCACGTTTAGGCGCTGGAATTTCAAGGCTCAGAGTTCCAAGCTCCTTTATATTCAGAGGCCTATCGATCATTCCCCTTGTGCAGCTCTGCATGCAGAGGTTAGGACATATCTGACCGCAGACAGTTGCAGGGAGTGGACTATACTGAAGCACGAGTTCCAGTGCCTCATGGAGTTTACCCTCACGGATAAGTGTCGCCCTTTTATGAGATGGAATATGCGTTGGGCAGGTATATGCACATGGAGGTGCATACTTCTCGTTATTCCATACAGGTTTATTCCTTCTATCAGCACCTGTTGTTATATAAGGCAAAAGGGTTAGCTCATGGTCAAGGTACTCTGCAAATATTCCACCCTTTCCTACCTCTGCCTCCCAGACCTCTGTCCTGAATTCAGAGGTTGCCATCTTGATGCCTTTCCTGGACCTCTTCTCCGCCGGTGTATAAGCAATAAGCTTTTTCCAGTCATCAGAAGAGCAGGTCAGTTCCTCATAATATGACATGCGGTCTATGGCCTCAAGATAGGGCTTCATATTCGTCTTAAGCCACTCCCAATCCTGAGGGGTAAGGTCAACCAGTTTTACATCTTTCTGGCTATAGCCCTGAATCTGACCGCGGAAATATATGGTGCCGCCGACCATACCAACGCATGGGCGATAGCCAAGGATATTTTTTGGATTTCTTGGATTAACACCACATATAACAGCAATGCCACCAGCCTTAAACTCAGCAAAGGAGTCCCCCACATCGCGGAAGTACCACGATTGAAGAGGCTCAAAACGCGGATTGTGCTTTGTCATTGTATCGCAGCGTGCACCGCCGCTACCCTGAACATAGAGGATTCCCTGGGCACCAGCATTGTGGGCTCCATTTGTAACATCTCCTAATACCGTTATTCTGGCACCGCAGTTAAGCCAGCCAACATCGTCTGATGCACTACCTTTGACAATAATTTCTGTACCGAACATTCCCATACTGCCGAGACGCTGCCCAACAGGGCCTTCGACAGTGATCGAAACCTTCTGCTCCATCGGCCATATGCGGCCTCCGATTCCGTGCTGCCCATCAGCCATGATTTGAAGTTCTCTTGCCCCATCCTTAACAGCCTGCTGTATGTATTCTTCAAGTATCCTTGAAGGAACCCTTTTCCCGTCTATGTTGCCTTTAATGAGTATCGTTTTCATCTATGTGGCCTCTCTGCTGCTCTGCTAACATGCATAATCGATCTGTAACCTCTCTGCAATCTCTTTATCTCCAACGCTCAATCCATCGGACATACCGATTGGGAGTTGTGTGGACCTTCCCATAGGAGCAAAAATCTTCCTGAGTTCTACATCAGCAGATTTAAATACCTCGACCACTCGTTCAGCAACTTTATCAGGGTCAAGCCTGCGGTATAGTCTGGAATCCTGTGTGGTAATGCCTCTCGGACATCTGCCTGTATTGCAGAGATTACATCTGTTATATTCATCGCCGAAACAGTCGGCTGTAGCCTGCATTATGTACTTACCAGTGTCCACTGCCGAAGCTCCAAGCATAATCATTGCTGCTGTATTGGCTGCCAGGTTTCCTGTCTTGCCCATGCCACCGGCTGCTATGAGCGGAAGCTCATTCTGTTTTCCCTGTTTCACGAGGTCAAGATAGCAGTCCCTTATATTCGATGCTATTGGGTGCCCCATCTTATCCATCGAAACATTATAAGCCGCTCCGGTCCCACCATCCTCACCATCTATACAGAGAGCTGCTGCATAAGGGTTACGTGCAAGGTTATTTAATACAGCCCGTGCTGTCTTGGTTCCTGAGATTTTAGGATAAACCGGGACCCTGAACCCCCATGCCATTGACATGGACTGTATCATCTTGGCCACCGCCTCCTCGATCGAGTACTTGGTCTGGTGTGTGGGCGGAGATGCAAGGTCAACATACATCGGCACACCACGGATATTGGCTATCAGCTTCAAGACCTTGTATGCCATCAAAAGCCCACCGTCACCTGGCTTGGCACCCTGACCGTATTTAATCTCGATAGCTGCCGGGTCCTCAACCATATGAGGTAAGGCGTGGATGATCTCATCCCACCCAAAATACCCTGAGGCAATCTGAAGCACAAAGTATTTCAGAAAGCGGGATTTCAAAAGCCTCGGCGGCATGCCGCCCTCACCTGAGCACATGACAACAGGAAGGCCTTCGACCTCGTTAAGATACGTGATGCCCATCGCAAGCCCTTCCCACATGGGAGGTGAAAGCGCTCCTACTGACATACTCCCTATCCTGATCGGGTATATCTCACGCACAGGCGGTATAAATGTCCCGTCCTCTACAACCAGCTTACCATCTTTAACTTTAAGTGCTAACTGCTCTGGCGGGAGTATCCTGCCGAGCAGTGTGCGTATATGAAATTCGTGACGTCCGGCATCCAATGCCGGGTCTGTAAGCATGGAGATTCTGGTGAACTTCAGTTTATCAAGGGTGGATGTGCTCGGGTCGTTTCTCCTGCCACCCCTCCTATAGGGTTCCCCACCCTTGTTTTTATAGAAGAGGAACTTGTGGTGCGAGTTGTATTCTGGCTCTATTGCAACAGTAGGGCAGACTAAAGCGCATGTGCCACAGCCTGTGCAGTAGCGATCTATATCGGTGACCTGACTGATACCGTGCATGACCTTACGGACAGTATAAGGGGTTGGTGCTGCGCCTTCTGACTGAATAAGACGCTGCATAAAGACTATTGGCTCTATAGCCTTTACAGGACATACAGCAGTGCATCTCCCGCAGCGGGTGCAGCGGTCTTCTCTCCACCTGATAACATATGGAAACTCCTTTAAGGATAGTTGATGGTTCTGATCTAACCGAGTAGCTGGTTCCATACCCTTACCTCTTGTGCACCAGGCGTTACCATGACCATATCGTACTTCATCGGGAATATATCCTGAGACCTGTCCCTCTGTGGAACCGCCCTGTCGAGGCCACATTCCTCGGACATTAGTGCATACTTGCCTTTTACACCGCCGACAACTCCAGGCCTGAGTTTCTTAGAATCCTGCACTATGAAGGTCGTACCATCCGGGGTAAACCCGATAACACAATTTGGCCCATCAATACAGAGTGGGCGAAGGGTTTTTTTAATAAGCCCCAGCGATTCTCTGTCTTCGCGCCCTTCTATCTCAGAATCTTTAAGCGGCGTAATGACATCCTTATAATATGTAAGTGGATAACCCAGGTGTCTGCATGTGTAATGAAGGATGTGTGTAAAGACCTCACTATCACTGTTATACCCCATATACCCTGAAAACCCCCTGCTGGTCAGGTATTCCCTGATTGGAACAAAGGCTGTGTTTTCGCCATTTGTCATCGAGCAGTATCCCTGTATGAAGAAAGGATGACATGCGTATAGATAAATTTGATAATTGGTGTTCTGCCTGCCCTGTGCGAATATAATCCTGGCTTTAAGGGGGTCTTTGTCCAGACCAAAAAACTCTCCTAACTGGAGCGGGTCGCCTACTTCCTTCAACGTAATAATATCTGGATAGAAAGAGAATACAAAGATTGACTCGTTTGCTTCTCCCATTCTTCTGAGTGCCAGGCGTGTATTCATGAGGAGGTCTTCCTTTTCCTGTATTGTTTTATTCTTATAATGTTCTGGATGATCATAGACCCTTGCAAAATAGTAATCACGGGGAATCACACCTTTTACAGCTTTACCCTTTGGCGTCCATACATATTTAAGTTTAAAGCCTTGCTTGTCCATATATTCATCAAGTGTCTTTATGCCCTCTTTAGAGCAAATGCCTGACAGTATTGGATAATCCTTTAATTCCTCGAATTCTCCTCCCAGGTCTTTCAACACCAGCCCCATGCCGGAGCCATCATGTCCTTCCTTCATAGTCTCAAGGGCCATTATATTTTCCATGGGTGAAAAATATTCGCTGGATGTGATGGCGCTCAAACGACACATGATTTCACCTCTTTATCTCAATGATAAACCTATATCAGATGTTTAACCCAAAAGATGTAGACATGGATTCAAAATTTCTTCAATGCGACATATTTATTACCCAAATTGAGCGATTCTTTGATTATAAATCACTCTTTGACAGGCGAGACGCCTG
>DYHX01000064.1 GCA_020723925.1 Nitrospira japonica
TTAATCTCTGAGGCACTTACGATTGCCATATTAATAATCTGTCGATTATAAAAATACGAAAAGAGCAAGCGAACATGTTCGCTTGTCATGAGACAGCCTTTCCTATATCTATTTTAGGACTTATAAAATTCTTGACAATTTTTCTCCTGAAGGGGTATAGTGTTACGCCAACTGTTTGCTTGTTTCTGGGCAGCAGGTTCTGAAAATCATTTAATGAGGAGGACTTTATGAGCAAGAAGCACGAAACGCCCTTGCTGGATGAGCTTGAAAAAGGGCCATGGCCGAGTTTTGTTAAGGAATTGAAGAAGGCAGCGGCCAAAAAGGAATCGGCAAACGACCTTTTAGGCGCCCTGGAGCAGTGCTACAAGGATAATAGGACTCATTGGAAACACGGAGGTATCGTTGGCGTTAGGGGATATGGTGCGGGAGTTATTGGAAGATATTCAGATATCCCGGAACAATTTCCTGGTGTTGCACATTTTCATACTGTGAGGATAAACCAGACAAGTGGTTTTTTCTATACTTCTAAGGCTTTAAGGGAAGTCTGTGACATCTGGGATAAGTATGGCAGCGGTCTTACAAATTTTCACGGCTCCACGGGTGACATGATTCTGCTCGGTACAAATACCGAAAGCCTGGAGCCTCTCTTTGCAGAGTACTCGTCCCATGGATGGGACCTCGGTGGCTCTGGCTCTGCTATGAGAACACCGAGCTGCTGCGTTGGACCAGGCCGTTGTGAGTGGTCTAATATCGATACCCTTGATATCACATACGATTTAACACAAGAATTCCAGGATGAGATGCACCGGCCTGCATTTCCATACAAGTTCAAGATAAAGACTTCTGGCTGTGCGGTTGACTGTATTGCCTCAATTGCCCGTGCAGACCTCTCCATTATAGGAACATGGAAGGGAGATATAAAGATAGACCAGGCAGAGGTTCAGAGCTATGCTAAAAAAGGCATGGACATCAATGCGGAGATTGTTAACATGTGTCCAACAAAGTGCATGAGCTATGATGGAAAGGAATTAAAGATAGATAATGAAAACTGTAACAGGTGCATGCACTGTATTGCAAAGATGACCAAGGCGTTGCGTCCAAGCGGTGAAAGGGGAGCAACTCTTCTTGTTGGCAGCAAGGCCCCCTTTGTTGTTGGTGCGCTTCTTTCATGGGTTATCGTCCCATTTATGAAGTTGGAGCCACCATACACAGAACTTAAAGAATTTATAAGGAAGATGTGGGAATGGTGGGATGAGCATGGAAAGAACAGGGAGAGGATTGGCGAGTTGATTGAGCGTAAGGGTATGAGGGACTTCCTTGAGGCAGTCGGTCTTGACCCGCTGCCGCAGATGGTTAAGGAGCCAAGAAGAGACCCATTCTATTTCTGGAAACCTGAAGAACTAGAAAAATAAATTAAGGAGGAATAAAAATGTCATTACCGCAAAGAAAAACAGATATTGGGCCGCCTCATTATAAGCAGTTTCTTTCACCCGTCATCCAGAAGAACTATGGTAACTGGAAATATCACGAAGAACTGAGTGGGGGCGTTATGGTCCATGTTGCCGAAAGTGGGGATGAGCTTTACACAGTCAGAGTTGCCTCACCAAGACTTATAAGCACTGACTTTGTCCGTGAAATCAGTGATATAGCAGAAAAGTACTGTGACGGTTACCTCCGTTTTACATCAAGGCATAATGTTGAATTTTTAGTATCGGATAAGAGTAAGCTCGAGCCCCTGCAGAAGGAGCTTAAGGAAAAGGGCTATACTATCGGCGGTATCGGTAACAGGGTGAGTAACATCGTCCACACCCAGGGATGGGTTCACTGCCACTCAGCTGCGACAGATGCATCTGGATTGGTAAAAGTGCTTATGGATGAGCTCTATGATTATTTTACCTCTAAGGAATTACCAAATAAGGTAAGGCTTGCAGTGGCATGCTGCACTAACATGTGCGGCGCAGTTCATTGCTCTGACATCGCTCTTGTTGGTATACACAGGAAGCCGCCGATAATTGAACATGCGAAGGTGCCGAATGTCTGCGAGATACCGTCCACGATCGCATCATGCCCCACAGGTGCAATAAGCCCTGACCCTGCAAAGAAGAGCGTAAAGATAAGCGAGGCAAAATGTATGTACTGCGGTAACTGCTATTCTGTCTGTCCTGCATTGCCTATTTCAGACCCGGCGAATGACGGTGTAGCTATCGTTGTCGGCGGAAAGGTCTCCAACCTGAGGAGCAATCCAAAGTTCTCCAAACTGGTATATCCGTATCTGCCCAATACCCCTCCAAGATGGCCAGAGGTTGTTAGCGCTGTTAAAAACATCCTCGAGACCTATGCAAAGAATGCAAGAAAGCATGAGAGAGTGGGAGAGTGGGTCGAAAGGATTGGATGGGAGAAGTTCTTCAAAATGACTGGAATACCATTTACATTCCAGCATATAGATGACTTTACCTTTGCAAGGGAGACATTCAGGACAGCAGCAACATTTAAGTGGTAGTAAACCTTTTGAATAGGGGGGCATAGTGTCTCCCTTATGTTTTTGATGAGGTGAACAATGGAAAAAGAGGAGATAAAACAGAAGATTTATGAGCTTGTTGAAAAGTCAGTGGGCAAAAAGAAGCTAAAATCAAGTGACATCCAGAAAAAGATAGCAGAGGATGCCGGTGTTTCAAGAGATGAGGTTAAGGCTGCTTTGAAAGACCTGGTTGATGAAGGAAAGCTTATTTATACCTATTTTGGCGGAAGCTTTATAGAGATTCCACCTAAACAATAGATTTTTGTACGTAATTAAGAAGGCAGTCCACTTGAAAGAGTGATGGACTGCCTTTTAAATTTTTATGATTTTGAATGCCTTCCTCTGACCTTGTTGTGACAAACATCCTTAAGCAAAGAAGAAGTCGCAAAAATTCTTGAATCGGTGGATAATGTAAAACACAAGGCAATGCTTATGCTGACTTATTCCGCCTTACAGCAACCTGATTTCAGGACAATAAACAGATTAACTGGCATAATTTATAAAACGCCCTGAATAAGCATGCCCTGTTTTTAGCACAATTAGTTATAATAAAAATCTATGAACAACTATCCCCGATTGGTTATTGCTGGAGTCAGAGGTGGAAGCGGGAAGACGACCCTTTCCCTTGGTTTAATTGCCGTACTAAGGTCTCAAAAAGGTTTTAAGGTGATACCTTATAAGAAGGGGCCTGATTTCATAGATGCCGGCTGGATGTCTGTTGCAGCAAAAAATCCATGCTATAGTCTTGACCCATTTCTCATTTCCAGGGAGAAGGTATTAGATTCGTTCATTTCGCATTTTATAGGAGATATTGCAGTTATTGAAGGCAACAGAGGGTTATATGATGGGATGGATACGGAAGGTTCATACAGCACTGCAGAACTCGCAAAGCTATTAAAATCACCTGTTATATTGATTGTTGATTGTACGAAGATGACGCGGACAACTGCAGCAGTGGTGTTAGGCTGTATGAATCTGGATAAGGATGTCCTAATAAAAGGAGTTGTTCTAAATCAGGTGTCAGGAAGCCGCCATGAAACAGTGATACGCACTTCCATAGAAAAATATTGTGCATTACCCGTGCTCGGCGCAATCCCGAGGTTTCAGTCAGGGAAGTTTCCTGAGCGTCATATGGGGTTAACACCGTATCAGGAGCATCCTGATATAGAGAATGCAATCTCATTTGTGGAAGATATAGCAAAGAAATACCTCGATATTGATAGGATTCTGGATATTGCAATGGGTGCTGAACAATTAATTGAGGGTCAAGGGTCATGGGTCATGGCTACAGGAGAAATCAAAAATCAAAAATCAAAAATCAAAATTAATGAACTCCAAAATTTTGAATTTTGCAATTTGAATTTTGAATTAAAAAATGCCCCTTGCTCCTTGCCCCTTGCCTCTGTTGTGAGGATTGGTGTTATAAGAGATGCGGCTTTCCAGTTTTATTATCCTGAAAACTTTGAGGAACTTGAAAGGCGTGGTGCAAGGATAGTTGAGATAAGCGCCCTAACAGAGAAAGAGCTTCCTGACATCGATGCCCTTTATATAGGCGGTGGTTTTCCAGAGACCCATGCAATAGCCCTGGCCGAGAATGTCGATTTCCGTAATTCGCTGAGAAAGGCTGTTGAAGAAGGGCTTCCTGTATATGCTGAGTGCGGTGGCCTGATGTATCTGGGGGAGAGCCTTGTATTGGAAGATAAAACTTATCCAATGTCAGGGGTTTTCCCGATTGTGTTTGGGCTCGAGAAGAAGCCTCAGGCGCATGGATATTCAATAATCGAAGTAGAGCGACCGAATCCCTGCTATCCAGAAGGCATCACCTTGAGGGGGCATGAATTCCATTATTCGAGGGCACTAAGGATAGGAGAGAAAGCAGGTGTAGATATGGCCTTCAGGGTCAGAAGAGGGCAGGGGATAAAAGACAGGATGGACGGCATTTGTTACAGAAATGCCCTCGCAACCTATACCCATCTTCATGCACTTGGTGCAACGGAGTGGGCTGATGGCATGCTGAGATGTGCAATGCGATTCAAGAGGCATTATACCCATAATCCGTAGTCAAACGGGCAGGAGCGACTTCAGTCGCCCATTCAATAAAACCTTTGCAGGGAGGCTGCAGCCTCCCCGCTCAATATTTTGTATTGTTCTTTACGGATTATGTTCAATTTGTGAATGATTCAGGTATAGTATCAGGCCAGATATTTCCAGCCCTGATCCGTAAACATAAGGCTATTCAATTATCTTTTAAGTAGAGGCTTATTATGTCCCTGAAGGAGAAGGTGATAGAAGGATTACGAGATGGAAACTATGAAGAGATTATAAAGCTCGCAGCTAACAGGAGAGGTGTCTTCAGTATATTAATATCTCTTACTTACGATAAAGGGGATTTAATTTGCTGGAGGGCCATCGAGGTTATTGGGAAGATTACGCAATCCATTTTGAATAATAAACCAGAGGTCGTCAGCCATATAATACATCGGATGCTCTGGGCAATGAGTGATGAATCAGGCGGAATTGGGTGGAGTTCTCCTGAGATCCTATGCGAGATAATTTTAAATAATCCAGAACAATTTCGTCATCTGATTCCAATTGTAATATCTTCGCATGATGAGGAGATGTTCAGGCCTGGTGTTTTGCGGGCAATAGGAAGGATAGGTGGCGTGAGGCCAGACCTGGTTCAGCAGTCAATACCTGTAGTTTTAAATTACCTCGATTATCCTGACCCATCAGTGCGGGGGAATGCAGCATGGTCTGCTGGTGAGATAAAGGTAAAAGAGGCTTTAAGCAGGCTCGAAAGGATGGTGGATGATAATAGTCGCTTTATGATATATGAACATGGCAGGTTGTCAGAGAGAGCTGTGGGAGATGCAGCTAAAGAGGCAATAGCAAAGATTCGGATAGGCAGATGATGCGTGCCCTGGTTGACATGCATGGACGCAGGCAGTTATAATTAGCGACTTCTTAGACTTATGGATACGAATTAAGACATAATTCTTTTTAGTTGACCTCTGATAGAGGTCTGTATTATTATTAGTAGTTTTTTAAAAACTAAGTCCCATTTTAGTTTTGATGAATAAGCAAAGAGCGGATTATTTTAGATAAATTAAGGGAGCGAATTTTTAAATTTTATAGAGAAAGGGGGATTACAGATGCCAACTATTGACTTTAAGGGAAAGCAGATCGAGGTTGATGAGGATGGTTACTTGGTGAATCTGGATGATTGGAATGAGGAACTTGCTAACTATCTTGCAGAGATAGAAGAGGTCCAGATGACCGACGCCCACTGGGAGGTTGTGAATTTCCTCAGGAACTACTATAAACAGTACCAGATTGCTCCTATGATAAAGATTCTTGTTAAGGAAATTGGCAAGGTCATGGGTCCTGAGAAAGGGAACACCAAATACCTTTATGAGCTTTATCCAGGGGGGCCTGCAAAACAGGCCTGTAAGATTGCCGGACTTCCAAAGCCTACTGGCTGCGTATAAGGCAAAAGGCCGAGTCTATAAGTAGCGAGTAACGAGTTTTTGACCAAGAACTCGTTACTCGCTACTTGTGTTAACCAGCACAGAACAGGGGAGAAAGGAGACTATGTTGACAGTAATAGCATACGCCGTTGCAGTTATCTTTGTCTGGGGTATCCTGTCCAGATTTATAATATGGTTGAGCTCTCCAAACCCTCTTAAAATCCCCACAACACCAGCTCCAAAAACCTTCTCTGGTGTAGTTGCAAGGATTGCAGGGGAAGTGGTTCTATTTCAAAGCTTATTTAAGGCAGACAAGAAACTATGGTTAGGTGGATGGATATTCCATGTCTCTTTCCTTTTGATAGTCCTCAGACATTCGAGATATTTTCTTTATCCTGTCCCTGAATGGGTGATGGTCTTCCAGACCATAGGTATCTATGCTGGATTTACACTTATTCTTGCCCTTGCGTTCCTGTTTATAAGGCGCCTCACCATCGACAGGGTTAACTATGTGTCTTCGTTTATGGATTATGCGGTGCTTTTGCTCTTGATGCTCATTGGAATCACAGGGCTCACGATGAAATTTATAGGAAGGCCAAACCTGATTGATATTAAGGCATACATATTAGGGCTCTTTTCATTAAGCCCAGAAGCCATGCCTGATAGCACGGTTTTTATCCTGCATCTCCTATTGTTCCTCTTGTTGCTCCTCTACTTCCCATTCAGCAAGTTATTACATGCAGGAGGTGTATTTATAAGCACTACAAGGACCCAGACAGATACACCAGTCGAAAAACGACATATAACACCTTGGGCTAAGTAAGGAGGAGAGATGGCAAAGATAGGAGCTCCAGAACTTACAGGGAGAATAGAAATACCAAAGTTAGCCGAAGGTGCATCGGCTGACCAGAAGTCTTATATCGCTAAACCCGATAATATGGCTGCACTTTCTTTCCCACGGGAAAGGCTTCCTAACTGGAAAGAAAAGGCTATAGAGAAGTTTGGAGAGTTATTGAAGAAATACCGTTCTCTCCAGCTCTCCATGGATATCTGCGTAAAGTGTGGGGCGTGTACTGATAAATGTCACTACTTCATCGGGACAAAGGACCCCAAGAATATGCCCGTAGCAAGGCAGGAATTGATGAGGAAGGTCTACAGAAAATACTTCACAACAGAAGGGAAACTCTTCGGTGGACTGGCAAGGGCAGCAGACCTCGATGATAACCTCCTTGATGAGTGGTTCACATATTTCTATCAGTGTTCAGAATGCAGAAGATGTTCTTACTACTGTCCCTATGGGATAGATACAGCAGAGATAACGATGGCAGCAAGGGAAATAATGGACTCGATAGGGTATGGTCAGAAGTATACCCTTGAGATTATAGGGAAGGCAGAGACTATAGGAAATAACCTTGGCATGCTTGGGCCTGCTCTCAGAAATACTCTGGATTTTGTTGAGGAAGAAATTAAAGATAATACAGGTGTTGATATCAAGCTTCCCACGGATGTTGAGGGCGCAGATGTGCTTTTAGTAACGCCGTCAGCAGACTTTTTTGCTACCCCTCATGTCGAGTCCCTTATTGGTTATGCAAAGGTCTTTCATCAGGCAGGGATAAGCTGGACATTCAGTTCATATGCCTCTGAGGCAGGGAACTTCGGTATGTTTATCGGCAACTATGACCATATGAAGACCATTAACAAGAGGATATGGGATGCTGCAAGAGAACTCAAGGTTAAGCGAGTAATAGCAGGGGAGTGCGGCCATGCATGGAGGGCCATGTATAGCTTCAGCAACACACTGAATGGCCCGTTTGACTATCTTGACAAGAAATATCCGTCACCGGTGCATATATGCGAATTTACGCTCGACCTTGTTAAAAAAGGTGCGATAAAGCTGGATAAAAGCGCCAATGATGGGTTTACAGTTACATTCCATGACTCCTGTAATGTCGCAAGGGCCTCAAGGATGGGGGATAAGATAGGAGGGCAATTTATAATACCGAGAGAGTTGATTAAGGCGGCTTGTAATAAATATGTTGAGATGTCTCGTGGCACAACCCATGCAGAGACCTTCTGCTGCGGCGGTGGAGGAGGGCTGCTTACGGATGAGTTAATAGACCTGAGGGTGAAGGGTGCAATGCCGAGGATGCAGGCCCTTAAGGCGGTTATAGACAGCAATGGCGTAAACTTTTTTGCTTTGATATGTGCTATATGCAAGGCACAGTTTACAAAAATATTCCCATACTATGGCCTGGAGATGGAGATGGTTGGCGGGGTTCATCAGCTTGTATCGAGAGCTATTATCTTAGGCGCCAAGGAGGGGGTATGATGAAATTCAAAATTACCATACTGCTTTTGATGTTATCACTAATGTTAGCTGTTGGCTGCCAGAAGGTGGAAAAGCCAGCCATAAAGGGAAAAGGGCCGCTTGCCCTTGAGGTCATGGAGGGATTACCTGCTCCTGATTATCATAAGCCAGCCAGGGTATGGATGGCAACACACATGGACAACCTGAATGCTGGTAAAGTAAAGATGGAGGAATGTCTTGGTTGTCATATGGAACCTGATAAGTTCTGTAACAACTGCCACAATTATGTGGGCGTAAAGAAAATAGTCATCCCAAAGGAGTCAGGACCACCACCGAAAATTTAATAGACTTTTAAAACTTTTTTGTTTATTATTTATATAATTATATAAAACAAAACTCAAGGAGGTGATGGTAGTGTATATTGTTGTAGTAGATGCAGCAAAGTGTGAGGGTTGTGAGGAGTGCGTTAATGTGTGCCCCCAGGGTGTTTTCCAGATGGTGGATGGCAAATCAGACCCTTATCAGTCATCAGAATGTGTAAATTGCGAGAGCTGTCTCGGCGTTTGCCCAACAAGTGCGATAACAATAACTGAGATATAAGAAAAATAAACCTCGAAAATAAAAAAGGGGATGTCGGATCGTCCGACATCCCCTTTTTTATTGCAACACCCCTAAGACATAGAGTTATAAACTGGTCAATACCAATATCTGATCTCCCCCACACCAGGAAGCAACGGGTGTGAACCCCCACACCTATGCATAGGTTGTGAGGGTTCACTGTGTCAGGGTTTCTGGATAAATATCTCCCAATAGCCTTTATCCTCGAGCTTTACTACCTCGAAAGGATAGCCATGCTTCTCACAGTATCTGGGGATTGAATCCTCAGCCGAAGCTGGCGCATCGCAGAGGATCTTGAGTAAGGAACCACTGCCCATCTTCTCAATGGCCTTTTTTGTCAGTACCAGTGGATACGGACAAACTCTGCCGAGCACATCCAAGGTTTCTGTTGGGGTCAGTGATTTTAAATCAGCCATTTTTCTTCCTCCTGAGTTTTATTTAGAAGAAAAGGAGATGATTTGCAGATTCCATCTCCTTCGTTATTTCATCAAATGATACAACCTGAACCTTCATATCAGCACCCATCTCTTCTGCATCTAAAACTATTGCATCCTCTGATAGCCCGAACCTTGCAATGTCCTCCTTGCAGACAAGGACCTTCAGGTCAACAAGCAGGGAATTTTTTATATGGTTCTCTGTGCTGATAATTCCGTATGTCTCCATTGCCTTCTGGTTTTTCAGGCAGTTGAGTACACCATCGCCTATGAATGCAATGACTGGTTCAACCATATCGCCATCACTGAGGTATATCTCGACCGATTGGCTTGCAATGGCATGGGTGAGGGCGAGCTTTGGATTTTCGCTTTTATATGGGGGCCTCTGGACGATGAATGCGAGTTTTGTCGTAGCCATTATTACTCACCTCCTATATGCAAGACTCTGTCAGCATCAAAACAGCTTGCAAGATACCAGTCCATGCTGAATCTTTTGACACCTTCCATTGTATCTTCTTTATGATAACCCCTTGCCTCAGCACATGCCTCGCATGCGGTTACCTGAAGGCCCTTCGCAGTTAATTCAGTTACTGATTTGGCGAGATAAGAATAATCTTTGAAAGGTTTCTGTCCTTTCTTTGCGAGTGTGGTGCCGTTTCCTGACACCCAGAGATCAACCCTGTGGCCTTTATCTATAGCAGCGGATGCGAGCTTTACTGCAAAGTCAAGAGACATGGAGCCGACAAGGGAGGAGAAACAACCGATTGTGAGCTTTCCCATTATAATACCTCCTATAGCCACGCTAATTTTTCGTATTCGTTAAAGATAAGGTCAACCACATCACTATAAGTGACTACCTTAACCCTGCTGTCCACATCTGCACTTGTAAGTCCCCTTGTTGCGAGGTCTTCATATAGGGCATAGAGGGATGTTGATTTATCGAGTATCGGTGATGACTTGCCATTCTCTTTCACAGTTGCGTGGTAGACACCGTTCTGCACAAGGATGATTCCGAGTTTCTCAGCCTTCAGCCTGTCGAGTGTATCAACACTGTTCCTGAAGTCGCTGACAAAAATACCCAGTCTCATAGAAAGCACCTCCTGCTTGGAAAAATTTTGTAAGTTAAACATTATACCAATTGATAAGCCAATCCTGTCAACCCAAAAGATGCAGACATGGATTCAAAATTTCTTCAATGCGATGTATTTATTATATGAAGTTTATTTTGGTGCTTGCACTAAAATATGTAATCTTTTACAAACTTAAATGTACTTAAGGTGTCGCTACGAATAAATTTTTCACCCCACACCAACGTGGTGTGGGGTTCACCACATCTGCATCTTTCAATTGCATTATTTGGGTCAATATAAAAATATCCCCAGAATAGGCATAGAGTTATAAACTGGCTGATACCAATATCTGAGGCAGGCATGGCAGGTGAAAAATTTTTAGTTCGACACCTTA
>DYHX01000065.1 GCA_020723925.1 Nitrospira japonica
CCTCCTCTGTATTTGGACAGATTAGCATTACCTGAATAGGACATTTCTACTTTGGTTATTTAGGACATTATCATTTTGGTGTTACATTCCTTATTTTATGGCTTGACATGAGTCCATACCTCATGGTAATCCTTATAGGCCGCTTTGGCCTTCTAATTTTCCCAAGGAGGAAATTCTTTGATGAGTCTTGCAACCTTTAAGGGGGGCATACATCCGCCTGATAAAAAAGAGCTTGCAGCAAATAAGCCAACTCTCGAAGCAAAAACCCAAAATAGAGTAGTCATCCCTTTAAGTCAGCACATAGGAGCGCCATGCAAACCAGCAGTAACAATAGGGCAGGAAGTCAAGAAAGGTGAAATTATAGGGATACCTGAGGGTTTTGTATCAGCACCTGTCCATTCATCTGTTTCAGGGAGGGTTGTAGCTATAGGAGAGTTCCCTGTGCCAACAGGGAGAATGGTTAATTCTATCGTTATAGAGAATGATGGGAAAGAGGAATGGACTGCCCTCAAAGATAACCCTGATTATATGAACCTCTCTCCCGAGGAGCTCAAGGATAAGATTAAGGCAGCAGGCATTGTCGGTCTCGGCGGTGCAGCTTTTCCAACCTTTGTGAAGCTCTCACCACCAAAAGAAAAACCTGTAGATGCAATGATCATAAACGGTGCAGAGTGCGAGCCGTATCTTACTGCTGACTACAGGCTGATGCTCGAAAAGCCAAAGGAGGTTGTCGAGGGCCTTAAGATATTAATGAAGGTCCTTGATGTTAAGAGGGGTTTTATCGGAATAGAGAACAACAAACCTGATGCGGTTGTAAAGATGAAAGGGGCAGCAGCCGGAGAGAAAGACATAGAAGTCTACGCCCTTGAGGTGAAGTACCCTCAGGGTGCTGAGAAGATGCTGATAAAAGCTATACTCGGAAGGGAGGTCCCTCCAGGGGGACTTCCGATGGATGTTGGTGTTGTTGTTCAGAATGTTGGAACAGCTTTTGCCATTTACGAGGCAGTAAGATTCGGCAAGCCTTTAATCGAAAGGATTGTGACCGTGACTGGTAAGGGCATCAAAGAGCCAAAGAATCTGACGGTCAGAATAGGCACACTAATCTCTCAGCTTATAGAAGAGTGCGGCGGCATGAAAGAGGGAGAGACAAAGGTTATAGCAGGCGGCCCGATGATGGGCTTTGCCCTTTACTCCCTTGATGTTCCTGCGACAAAAGGGACCTCCGGCATCCTTGTGATGTCCGAAGAAGAGATAGTTCATGCTGAGGATTTCGATCCATGCATAAGATGCGGCCGCTGCATAGATATATGTCCGATGGGCCTCATGCCTTCGATGTTGAGTGTGCTCTCAGAAAATGGCCATTATGAAGAGACAAAGGAGTACAACTTATTCGACTGTTTTGAGTGCGGTTCATGCGCATATGTCTGCCCTTCAAAAAGACCGATTGTGCAGCTTATAAGACTCGCAAAATCGCTGGTGAAGCCATAAATGAAGTAGATAGTGAACAGTGAATAGTGAAAAGTTTTTTTCTAACAATTATTCACTAACGACTATTCACTGGTGAGTGGAGGTTAAATGGCAGCAGTAAAGAAAGAACATGAACTTATTGTATCAGTCAGCCCCCATGTAAAGAGCGAGGAGACGGTAAGCCGTATAATGTGGACAGTCAGCCTGTCCCTGCTTCCTGCCTTTGTTATGGGTGTTTATTTTTTCGGTCCACGGGCCCTTTTTGTGACAGCCTTATGTGTGGTTTCTGCTGTGCTTTCTGAGTATCTTTTCCAGAAAGGCCTAAAAAGGAAAATAACCATTAATGATGGAAGTGCATTTCTCACAGGGCTTCTGCTCGGAATGAACCTTCCAACATCCCTCTGGTCATTCAACCCATTCATGATACATGTGCCGATAATCGGCTCATTTATTGCAGTTGTTATAACAAAACAGCTATTTGGAGGTATTGGATTTAATATATTTAACCCTGCCCTGATTGGAAGAGCCTTCCTTCTCATAACATGGCCGAGGGCAATGACAATATGGACAGAGCCCACAGCAGCATTTGTTGCCCTTGATGCAAAGACAACAGCGACTCCCCTTGGAATATTAAAGGAAGAGGGCGTTGGAAAGTTGATGGAGGTATTCGGGGACCAGCTTAACCTCTACACCCAGCTTCTTGTCGGCTACAGGGCAGGCTCACTTGGTGAGACATCTGCAATAGCATTAATTATCGGAGCTGCATTCTTACTCTATAAGAGATATATAACATGGCACATACCTGTATCATTCCTCAGCACAGCAGCAGCGCTTGCATGGGTTTTTGGTGGAAAAGATTTAGGTACAGGAAAGATGCTTTTGTTTGCAGGCGACCCTGTAGTTCATCTCCTGAGCGGTGGAATTCTTCTCGGCGCATTTTTTATGGCAACAGACTATGTCACATGCCCGTCTGTGAGGAAGGGCCAGATAGTGTTCGGAATAGGCTGCGGAGCACTCACAATGCTCATAAGGCTGAAGGGCGGTTATCCCGAAGGTGTGATGTTTGCAATTCTCCTGATGAACTGTTTTGCACCGCTTATAGACAGGAGCATGAAATCAAGAGTCTTCGGTGCAGTAAAGGAGCAGAAGAAATGAAGGAGATGATTAAGATAACCATAAGCCTTATTGTTATATTCGTTACTGCCGGATTGATAATGGCAGGTGTCTTTGCAAACACAGCGCCTATTGTGGCTGAGGCCCAGAAGAGAGAGAAGGAAGAGGCGCTAAAGAAGATGATGCAAGATGCAGAGAATATAGTCGAGGCTGGTAAGTGGGCGCCATACCACAAGCATGCTGAATACTATGAAGGCAAAAAGGGTGGGGAGACAATAGGCTATATCGCATCCACATATGGCAAGGGATACTCAAGTTACATAAGCGTCCTTGTATCTGTTGGGAAGGATATAAAGATAAAGTCAATAAATATACTCAGCCATGGTGAGACACCAGGTCTTGGCGATGAGATAGAGAAAGAGTACTTTAAGAAGCGCTTTGAGGGCAAGGTGCTTGAGCAGCTTGAGATTGTAAAGGTTGAGGGCACAGACAAGATACAGGCAATTTCAGGTGCAACAATCTCAAGCCGTGCAGTAACAAACGGAGTGAAGGAAGCAGTTAAACTCCTTAAAGAAAAGTATTCAGGGGTGGCACAATGAACAATACAAAGGGGTATTGGCGATTAATTAAAAATGGAATATTTGCTGAAAACCCGATATTCAGGGTTGCATTAAGTCTCTGCCCGGCAGTTGCAGTCACAAGCGGGGTGAAGAATGGTTTCCTGATGGGCATAGCAGTCCTCTTTGTCCAGACAATGGTTAACGTAACGGTCTCCATAGTAAGGAAGTTTATACATCCAAAGGTGAGAATCCCGGCATACATGTTTATTATAGCCACATGGGTGACTGTAAGCGACCTAAGCCTGGCTGCCTTTGCATGGGATATCTACAAGCAGATGGGGCTTTATATCAAGCTAATAGTGGCATTTGCAATAATCCTTTCGAGGGCAGAGCTTTTTGCAAGCAAAAACAAGGTAACACCCTCGTTTTTTGACGGTCTTGGAATGGGAATAGGTTTTCTGCTTGCACTTATAATAATCAGCTTTTTCAGAGAGCTCCTCGGAAAAGGCTCATTATGGGGCTTCCAGTTCACCGAGGCCAAGCCATTACTTATAATGGTGCTTCCGACCGGTGGTTTTTTTGCTGTGGGTATACTTATGGGGCTATTTAACTGGATAGATATTAAGTTTTTCGGTGGCGGCGGTGCCTCTGGCGGCGGCCACTGAATTAAAGTGACAAAAAAGACAGTTTACAGTTTACTCGTCTTTAAAATGGAGGCATAAATGGAAAACTTATTTGAATTGTTTATAGCAGCTTCTCTTATAAATAACTTCGTCTTTACACGGTATCTTGGGCTCTGTATCTTCTTTGGCGTCACAAAGAAGATGGAGACTGCAGTCGGCATGAGTGTAACGTTCACTGCAGTTATGGTCATAAGTGCTGCCCTGAGCTGGATAGTGTATAAGACGATAATGATACCTCTGAGTCTCCAGTTCCTGGAAATTGTTGTCTTTATAGGAATTGTTGCTGGTTTTGTTCAGGCGGCAGATACTATAATGAGGAAGATGTCTCCAGGGCTTTATTATAAGCTCGGCATCTACCTTGCCCTTATTACGACAAATTGTATCATCCTTGCTGTGCCTCTTATTAACGCTGGCGAGAGATACACTTTTATCCAGAGCCTTGTCTTTGGCCTTGGCTCAGGAATAGGTTTCAGCCTTGCCCTTGTAATCATGGCAAGCATCAGGGAAAAACTTGAACTGGCGAATGTCCCGAAGTCTTTTCAGGGACTTCCTATTTCTTTTATAGCGACCGGCTTGATCGCACTGGCATTTTTAGGCTTCTCAGGGTTAATAACACTTTAACCGTTAAATATTTTTATAATAAAACAAACAAAATGGTTTATAGATTTTAGAGGTGCAAAATGTTTGAGATTTCAAAAATAGTATCTGATTTATTTGGGCTTCTTCCCTTGGGAGACATTGTGCAGTTTATCATTCCCATGGTTGGTGTAGGCGGTGAGATTGACGTATCTGGCCCGATAAATGTAAAAGAACTCTTGATATTTACATTCCTATTCCTTGGAGGAATGGGTGTTGTCTTCGGCATCGCCCTTGCTTTTGCTGCGGCGAAGTTTGCTGTCAAGGTTGACCCAAGGGTAGAAAAGGTCAGGGATGTGCTGCCCGGTGCAAACTGCGGTGCATGCGGTTTTGCAGGATGCCAGGGTTATGCTGAGGCTGTTGTAGCAAATCCTGATGTGCTGCCTAACCTGTGCTCACCTGGGAAGGCCCCTGTTGCTGAGGCAGTAGCATTAATAACTGGAAAGAAGGCTGAGGCAAAAGAGCCGAGTTTCGCAAGGATTATGTGCCAGGGTGGATGGAGCAACTCAGTAAAGAGATTCAAATACGAGGGTGTTCAGGACTGTAGGGCAGCGGTTCTTGCTGGAGGCGGAGATAAGTCATGTGCATACGGATGCCTTGGATATGGCACATGCGCACAGGTCTGTCCATTTGACGCCATTACTATGGATGCGAACCACCTGCCTGTAGTGGATATAACAAAATGCACTGGCTGCAGGAAGTGTGAGGCAGCGTGCCCCAAGAAGGTGATTGAGGTTTTGCCAGCGTCAAGGGCTGTGCTCGTTACTTGCCATTCAAAAGACAAAGGCGCTGACACTAAGAAAAACTGCCAGGTTGGATGCATTGCATGTGGTATCTGTGTGAAGGTCTGCCCATTTGATGCGCCATCTCTCGAGAACAACCTTTCAAGGATAAACCTCGATAAATGCAGGGCATGCGGTCTCTGCGTTCCAAAGTGTCCGACAAAGGCCATTGTTGATTTCATACCAACAAGGTCCATGGCATTTGTGATGGATAATTGCATCGGATGCCAGATATGCACGAAGGTATGCCCTGTGAATGCAGCATCAGGCGAGCTAAAGAAGAAGCATGTTATCGACTGGGCCAAATGTATTGGATGTGGCATCTGCACTGCAAAGTGCCCTGTTCAGGCAATAGATGGCACATTCAATGCAGCAGAGGTTTTTCAGGCAGCGGCAGCAAAGAAGAAAAAAGCAGCAGCCTAAGGGTGGGAGGCTGCTTTAAGCCTATTTCCTGAATATATAAGAATATTTCATATCAAATTCTATAATTTTTATCGACCTTAGTGTCATTTAGTTCATCTGGTTCCTCTGGTTAACCAAACAAAGAAACTAAAGAGACCAGAAAAATAGTTGCTAAAAATCAACGGGATTTATTAAAATATTATAATCTTTCTCAGGAGGAAAAAGTTGAAAGAAGGAATTCATCCAGAATATAAAGAGGCAAAGGTCATATGTGCCTGCGGCGAGACCTTCACCACGAGGTCTACAACGCCAAAAATACATGTTGATATCTGTTCGAGTTGTCATCCATTCTTCACAGGTAAACAGAAGATAGTGGACGCTGAAGGAAGAGTGGAGAAGTTCAAGAAGAAATACGCAAAGAAGTAGATACGCTAATAGTCGATAGTCGTTAGTCGATAGTCTTATGACTAACGACTTTTTTTTGATACAAAACGTGGCATATCTTCGAGGTATTTTCGCATGAAACAAACATGTCTCAGAGAGACGCAAAGGGCAATGAAAATATAATCCCCCTACCCCTTTTAGAGAAAAGGGGGGATTTGAAAGGGTATTTCTACATGAAAAACATAGGTGGACAGGCGGTAATAGAGGGCGTGATGATGAAGGCCCCAAAGGGCTGGACTGTTGCAGTGAGGGACCAGAAAGGAGAGATTCACGTCAAAAGGGAATGGCTGCTATCATTCCCAAAGCCATTGAGGCTTCCCATGTTGAGGGGAGTTATTGCCCTTTATCAGGCGCTCTCAATCGGTATAAAGGCAATAGAGTTTTCTGCAAGCAAGGCATACGCTGAGGAGGAAAAGCCACTGAGCCCCATGGCCATAGGTCTTACGATAGGCCTTGCCTTCCTTCTCGGAGTCGGGCTCTTCATATTCCTGCCGCTTTATGCTACAAAGCTCCTCGGTTTTCTGTTCGCTTCTGTCTCAAAGAATTCCTTTATGTTTAATCTTGTTGATGGAATTATAAGGGTTATTGTATTTCTCGTATACGTTATAGCAATCGGGATGTGGAAGGAGATGAGGAGGATATTCGAATACCATGGGGCAGAGCACAAGGTTATCCATGCATACGAGGCTGGAAAAGAACTTGCCGTGTACAACATAAAATCCTTCAGCACCCATCATCCAAGATGCGGCACGAGCTTCCTGCTTATAGTCATGGTAATGAGCATACTGGTGTTCTCATTTATCCCTCAGGCATGGCCATTTGCTTATAAGTTTCTTTCAAGGCTTATACTCATCCCATTGATAGCAGGTTTTTCTTATGAGTTTCTGAGGATGTCATCAAAGATGAAGGACAACCCATTGATGAATATGCTTATACAGCCAGGGCTGCTTTTGCAGAGGCTTACGACAAGGGAACCTGATGATAATCAGATAGAGGTCGCCATAAAGGCGCTCGAAGAGGTCTTGAGATTAGAGGAAGGGGTCTCCGAAACGGGGTCACCAGGTAGGTGTGTCACAGACTTTTCGGGGTACAAGAAGAAATGCTTGAGAAACTAAAGACAATCGAAGATAAGTACGAGGAACTTACAGGGCTTCTCATGAACCCTGATGTCCTCTCCAATCCCACTGAGTATCAGAAATACTCAAAGGAGCAGGCAGAACTTCGTCCCCTTGTCGAAAAGATACGTGGATACAAGAAGCTCCTCTCTGATATCGAAGGCGCAGAGGAGATACTGAGGGGTGGGGATGTGGAATTGAGGGAGCTTGCACTGGCAGAACTCGATGAACTGAAAGGGAAGAGGCCAGAGGTAGAGGAAGAGCTTAAAATAATGCTCCTGCCAAAAGACCCGAGAGACGAGAAAAACGTAATCCTTGAGATAAGGGCTGGAACAGGCGGTGAGGAGGCAGCCCTTTTTGCAGCAACCCTCTTCAGGATGTATTCAAAATATGCTGAATCAAGACGGTGGAAGGTGGAGATAATAGATTCGAGCCCAACAGGACTTGGAGGCTTGAAAGAGATAATCGCATCAATACAGGGCAAAAGTGCATACAGCAGACTTAAATATGAGAGCGGTGTTCACAGGGTACAGCGCGTTCCTGTCACAGAAGCATCTGGAAGGGTTCATACATCTGCAGCAACTGTTGCAGTCCTTCCCGAGGCAGAAGAGGTCGATATAAAAATAGAAGAGAAAGATTTAAGGGTTGATACATTCTGTGCATCAGGCCCTGGGGGGCAGGGGGTCAATACAACATATTCTGCTGTAAGGGTTGTGCATATCCCGACTGGGATGATTGTCCAGTGTCAGGATGAGCGTTCGCAGATCAAGAACCGAGAAAAGGCTATGAAGGTCCTACGGTCAAGGCTCTATGAATTAGAGATGGGGAGACAGGAGAAAGAAAGGGCGCTTGAGAGAAAATCTCAGGTCGGCACAGGAGACAGGAGCGAGAGGATAAGGACATACAATTTCCCGCAGAACCGGGTCACAGACCACAGGATAGGGCTCACGCTCCACAGGCTCGAACAGGTCCTCGAGGGAAACCTCGATGAGATACTCGATGGCTTGATTACTCACTATCAGGCAGTAAGGCTGAAGGAACTGTAAAAAAGCAGTTAAGCGAATTTCTTGAATTCTAAAAATTCTATAAATTCAAGAAATTGAGAGATTATGAAGGCGCTTGTCAAAATAAAAGAGGTAGCAGCCTATCTTAGAAGCTGCGGCATTGATGATGCTGACAAGGAAGCAGAAATTCTTCTGACTCAAGGCATTGGCATAGACAGAGTTACACTTTATAGAGGCGATCCAGCCCTCTCAGAAGACCAGATTAAAAGATTAGAAAAAATCCTTCAGCGCAGGGCAAAAAGAGAACCCCTCCAGTATATCCTTGGCTATGCAGAGTTCTACGGCATGAATATCAAGGTTGGACCAGGTGTCCTCATACCAAGGCCAGAGACAGAGTTGATCGTGGAAGAAGCTATAAAAGCAGTAACGAGTAACAAGTTACAAGTCACAAGTAAAGACTTAAAACAGTTTTCAGAAAACTCGTTACTGAAAATCCTCGACCTCTGCACCGGCAGTGGTTGTCTTGCCCTTGCAATCGCAAAACACCTTCCTGTGGCAGCGGTCTATGGAACTGACCTATCAGAGATAGCCGTAGAGTATGCAATGGAAAATGCAAAAATAAATAGAATCAAAAATGTCACCTTCTTAAAGGGTCATCTGTTCGAACCTGTTAAAGACATGCGATTTGACATGATAGTCTCAAACCCACCTTATATAAAAAGGCCTGATATTCAAAACCTTCAGCCTGAAATAAGAGAATGGGAACCTGTAGAGGCCCTTGATGGCGGGGAGGATGGCCTCAAATTCTACAAGGAAATCCTTCAACATGCACCAGAGTATTTGAATAATAATGGATTTATTATCATTGAGTCGGGACAAGGGCAGGCAAACGATGTAATCAAAATAGCAGAGGGTTCAAAACTCAAAAATATTTCTATTATTAAAGATTATGCTGGCATTGAAAGGATTCTTATATGGAGAAACTAATCCCCTCCTATGTTATGGATTTATTTAAATTTTTTATGGCATTTAGCATTGACTTTTAAAATAGACTCCATTAGTATACACAAGAATTTTATAACTGGAGGCTTTTCTTGGAAGAATCGCTTTTAATGGATATTATTATTAATCCCCATATTGTACCTCATTACGTCTCTTATGCATTTTTTGCATCGATTATATTGATAATCGTCGCGCTTCTCATAAGAAAATCTATAAACTTGGTGCCAACAGGGGTTCAAAATTTCATCGAAATCATGGTGGAATCTCTTCTCAAATTATCAGAGGACAATATCGGGCACCGCTGGGGAAAATATTTCTTCCCTCTTATAGGCACTATCGGGCTTTATATACTTGTATGTAATTTTATGGGCCTTATTCCGGGTTTTACAGCACCGACAAGCAACATCAATACGACCGCATCCATGGCAATACCTGTCTTTCTGGCAACCCATTATTATGGAATTAAGGCTCATGGTATTAAATATATTAACCATTTTCTTGGCCCTATCCGCTCATTAGCAGCGCTTCCGCTTATGATAATGATGTTTTTTGTTGAGTTCATAGGACACCTTGTTAGACCTGTTACACTCTCGGTGAGGCTTTTCGGTAACATGATAGCCAAGCACATGATACTTTTTGCCCTTGGATTGTTAGCACCGGTTATCATCCCGGTTGCGATACTCGGGTTAGGAGTTTTAGTCAGTTTAATACAAGCTTTTGTATTCGTCCTCTTGACAACTCTTTATTTAGCAGGTGCTGTCGAAGAGGCGCATTAAATGGATAGCGAGTGTATTCCCCGCAGCTTGCTGCGGGGTTAGCGAGCGAATATAAAAGTAATAATTCCTTGCATTAAGATTCCCTGCAGCTTGCTGCAGGGAATCTTCAATAAAATCCTTTAAAGAAAGGAGGAAAAAAGGTGAAAAAGACTATGGTTGTGATTCTGCTCTCACTCACCCTGCTCTGGCTCCTTGCCCCTCTTGCCTTTGCTGAGGAGGCTGCAGCTGCTCCGACAAATTCGAAGATCTATTATTATGCGATAGCTGCATTAGGCTGCGGTCTTGCAATCGGGCTTGCTGCATTAGGCACAGGCATCGGACAGGGTATTGGCTTAAGCAAAGCATGCGAAGGTGTTGCCAGAAATCCAGGCGTATCAGGAAAAATCACGACAACCCTCATCATCGGCTTGGCGATGATAGAGTCCCTTGCTATCTATGCCCTTGTCGTGGTTCTTATTATCCTCTTTATGAATCCATTCAAGATTTAGGACGTGTGATAATTTTACTGCGTCCTTTTAGGAAAAAGGGCAGGGATACCTGCCCTTTTTTATTTTTATCCGAATAGAAATCCCGAATCCCAATGACCAATCCAGGATACAGAACACAATAGACAGTATGCAGGATAAGAATGCTTACACATTCATCAACCCAAAAGATGCAGACATGGATTCAAAATTTCTTCAATGCGACATATTTATTACCCAAATTGAGCGA
>DYHX01000066.1 GCA_020723925.1 Nitrospira japonica
TGGGGTGAATCCATGTCTGCATCTTTCAATTGCATTATTTGGGCTAAATACTGTTCACTAATAAATGGAGGAGAAATGGTAAGACACGATATTAAGGATACTAATTTAGCTAAAAAGGGTAAGCTCAGGATTGAGTGGGCTGCCAAGGAAATGCCTGTCCTCAGGAGTATTGCAGAGAGGTTTGAAAGAGAAAAGCCTCTCAGGGGCATCAAGCTATCAGCCTGTCTCCATGTGACAACAGAGACTGCAAGCCTCATGGAGACATTGAAGGCTGGTGGTGCAGAAGTCCATTTATGCGCATCAAACCCCCTCAGCACGCAGGATGATGTTGCAGCGGCCCTTGTGAAATTTTCAAAGATTCCTGTCTTTGCGATAAAAGGCGAGGATAACAAGATATATTACAGACATATAAAAGATGCACTTTCTCTGAAACCACATATCACAATGGACGACGGTGCAGACCTTGTATCAACACTGCATAAGGAGGAAAAGGGGCTTCTCATAGGGCTGATAGGAGGTACCGAAGAGACGACCACAGGCGTGATAAGGCTGAGGGCAATGGCAGAAAAGGGTGTCCTGAAATACCCGATAATAGCTGTGAATGATGCATACACAAAATATCTCTTTGACAACCGCTACGGAACAGGCCAGAGCACAGTCGATGGGATATTGAGGGCAACAAACAGGCTGATTGCTGGCTCTGTTTTTGTGGTCTCAGGCTATGGCTGGTGTGGCAGGGGTGTTGCCATGAGGGCAAGGGGAATGGGTGCAAGGGTTATTATCTGTGAGGTCGAACCGCTAAAGGCCCTCGAGGCTACGATGGACGGATACGAGGTGATGCCTATTAAAGAGGCAGCCCAGATTGGAGACATCTTTGTAACTGTTACAGGAGACATAGATGTCATAGCTAAAGAAAGTTTCTCGCTAATGAAGGACGGCGCAATACTCTGCAACTCAGGCCATTTCAATGTCGAGATAGAAATCGATGCACTCAAGAAAATGTCAAAGGGGACAAGGGTGATAAGGGATTTTGTTGAGGAATACACATTGAAAAATGGGAAAAGGATTTATCTTCTTGGAGAGGGAAGGCTTATAAACCTTGCAGCGGCAGAAGGACATCCATCTGCTGTTATGGATATGAGTTTCGCAAACCAGGCACTCTGCGCTGAATACATGGCAAAGAACCATAAAAAACTTGAGAAAAAGGTCTATAGGGTTCCTGAAGAGATAGACAGAAAGATTGCAAGCCTCAAACTAAAGGCAATGGGGATTAAGATAGATACCCTCACACCAAAACAGAGGAGGTATCTAAGGAGCTGGGAAATGGGGACGTAAGAGATTTTGAGGCTATGTTTGTTCGAGATGAAAATTAACCTTAAGGCCCTTTCAAAAAAAGAGTTAGAATCATTCGTCAAGGGTCCTGGACTCCCTCAATACAGGGCAAAACAGCTTCTGCACTGGATATACGGAAAAAAGGCTGAATCCGTAGACGAGATTACAGAGCTATCAAAAGAGCTCAGGGCAAAACTTTCAGAGATTTCATACATAAGTAACTTAAATCTCCTTAACAGGCAGACATCAAGAGACGGCACAGAGAAATTCCTGTTTGGCCTTGAAGATGGAGAGTCTATTGAGAGTGTGCTTATCCCTGATGTTAACCGCCTGACCCTCTGCATTTCTTCTCAGATTGGCTGTGCCCTTGGCTGCAGGTTCTGCCTGACAGGAAAGCTTGGTCTGAAACGCAACCTGAAGTCCCACGAGATTGTTGACCAGATAATCGCTGTAAGCCGTTTAATAGAGCCTGAAAGAAAAATTACAAATATTGTGCTTATGGGAATGGGTGAACCACTCGCAAACTTTGACGAGGTGGTCGACGCCCTTTGGAGGATAACAGAACTCATGGGCTTCACAAAGAGGAGAATAACACTTTCAACCGCTGGCATCGTCCCAAAAATCCTTGAACTACCTCAAAAAGCGCCTCCTGTGAATCTTGCTATATCCCTGAATGCTACAACCGATGCTGTGAGGAATTACCTCATGCCGATAAATAAAAAATATCCCCTCAAGGTTCTACTTGACACATGCAGGAAATTCCCACTGCCACCGAGGGGCAGGATAACATTTGAATATGTGATGATTGAAGGTATCAATGATACCCCAGAAGATGCAAAAGGGCTGCTAAAGCTCCTGCGGCGGATACCCTCAAAGGTGAATCTAATACCCTTCAATCCGCATGAAGATATAGAGTTTAAGAGGCCTTCTGATAAAAGGGTTCTTGATTTTCAGAGGATACTTCTCAAGGGAAACCTGACTGCCTTTATAAGGAAGAGCAAGGGGCAGGATATACTGGCAGCATGCGGACAGCTAAAGGCGAAATACACTCTCACGTCTAACGTTTTATCTCGCTACCCTTAGGAATCACGACTATACCTCCAGGGCTTATATGAAACCTCTTCCTGTCTTTTTCAATATCATAACCTATTACCGTGGTGGCCGGCACAGAAACATCTTTATCTATTATTGCCTTCCTTATCTTACAGTGTCGCCCTATCTCAACATTCTCCATGAGCACAGAGTCTTTTACATCTGCCCAGCTATTAATCCTGATATTTGGAGAGAGCACTGAATTCTGTACTCTGCCGCCACTTATGATGCAGCCATCGCACACAGTGGAGTCAAGGGCTATACCGAGCCTTCCACCCTTATACTCCTGGGCGAACACGAACTTTGCAGGGGGATACTGGCACTGGTATGTCCTTATCGGCCACTCTTTATCATAGAGGTTGAAGATGGGATCAACAGAGACAATGTCCATATTAGCCTCCCAGTAGGCATCTATAGTCCCAATGTCTCTCCAGTATTTTGCCTCCTTTTTATTTTCATCTTTGAAATTGTATGCAAAGAGTCTCTTTGTATTCAGCATACGAGGGATTATGTTCTTACCGAAATCATGAGCTGTTGAGTGCGTAGCATCCATCCTGAGTTCACTCACTATAGCATCTGTATTGAAGAGGTAGACTCCCATCGAGACCAAGCACTGTTTTGGATTACATGGTATTGTCCTGGGCTCCTCTGGCTTTTCTTCAAATCCGATAATCCTCCATTCCTCATCCACCTCTATAACGCCGAATGCGGATGCCTTCGCCTTATCCACCTCTATTGCAGCAATGGTTCCCACCGCATCCTTCTGTAAATGGTATTCAAACATCTCAGAATAATCCATCTTATACACATGGTCTCCTGAGAGGACAATCAGATATGATGGGGCTTCTTTTTCTATGAAGTATATGTTCTGATAGACCGCATCCGCTGTCCCTTCATACCACCGCTCATCGATCCTCTGCTGCGGAGGAACAGATACTACGAATTCATCGAGCTCGTGGCTGAAGAGGTGCTCCCATGCAAGAGCAAGATGCCTGTTTAAAGAAAGGGATTTGTATTGCGTAAGGACAGCAACCTTCCTTATCTGTGAATTGATGCAATTGCTCAGCGTGAAATCAATTATCCTGTATTTTCCACCGAATGGAACAGCCGGCTTTGCCCTGTGAAGGGTAAGAGGGTGGAGTCTTTCTCCTTTCCCTCCAGCAAGGACAATGGCAAGGACGTCCTTCATAACACTTTCTTTTCTGCCTCTCTCCATCACAGCACACTCCGTTTAAATGGAAATTAGAACCCAAGTTGAGCGATTTATTATATAAACCCATGACAGCCGAGACGGCTGTCCTACCCTATGGGTGATGTCGTTAAACAGTAGGACAGGCGTCTCGCCTGTCAAAGAGTGATTTATAATCAAAGAATCGCTCAATTTGGGTAGAAAATAAAAAACCTTCTTAAAACTACAATTTTCAATTTGCATTCTGCATTACTATAGTTACAGTCGAGTATATCAGGTTAAATTCAGGGGTGTCAACGAGTTGGGTGTCCATCACCAGACCATAAAAAGCCTTTTGATATTCTCCCATTCCTTATTAAAACTCGATGCCTTCTCAAACTGAAAATCCTTATAGGTCATTATCTCAAGCCCTCCCTCTGTCTCCTTTACACTCACTGCGCCATCTCTGTCTGTCCTGTATATCTTAACACCTTGCAATATCTCAAGGGTCTCCTGATGCGGATGGCCGAATGTATTACCACGTCCAGTGCTGATTACTGCAACATCAGGTGAGACTGTAGCCAAAAATGGCCCATATGATGATGTCCTTCCACCGTGATGCGGGACCTTAATAACATCGCTCTTAAGCCATTTACCGAGGTAAACCATATTCTCCTCTGCCTCTTCCTCAACATCTCCAGGAAACAAAAATGACGCCCTTTTACCTTCAAGCTTCAGAACAAGTGAATCATTGTTTGCCTCGACATATTCATTGCCCTCCATGGTATAGAATTCTTTATATGGATGGAGCACGTATATCCTGTAGCCTCTGCCTTCAATCACATCTCCCCTCTCGAGGCTTCTGTGATTCATCCTATCAAGAAATCCATCAGGATAGATAAGCCTTCCATTGTCCCATACTTCCTTCACCTCGAAATGTCTCAACAGATATTCAGCGCCTCCTGTGTGGTCAGGATGCATGTGGGAAAGGATGAGGGCATCAATTGTCTTTTTGCCGCGATTTTTTAGATACGACGCAGCTTCCTTTCCACTCCTGCCTGTATCAATGATTAAGGTCTTTCCATCTAAAAACTCGACCACTGCTGAGTCTCCCTGTCCCACGTCAATATATGTCACCCTGAGTTCTCCTGGAGAAAACAGAGTCAGGGCTGTATAAATCAATATCGGTATAAATGGGATAACCAACATATACTTCACCTTTTCCCAAAAAAATCTACGGTTTTCTGGGGACACCTTTTTCCTCAAAATTTGATATAAAAGAAATCCGGCATAAAAAAATACGAGTATTACTGTGGGAAATGATGGAATCTTCATATCTGCAAATGAGATGGATGCAAGAAATCTCACAACAGAAATAACCGAATCAGAAACCATAGCAATCACAGGATTCAGGATATAATGGCCTGACATCAAAAAAATAAAAGATGCTATGAGTGATAATGGCACAAGGATAAAACCTATGAGCGGCGTCACAAACAGGTTTGAAACAGGTGAAATCACTGAGAAGTAATGGAAGTGATATGCAACGAGGGGTGCTGTGCCAATAGATGCTGCGAGGGTAAGCAGGACCGTATTCTTAAGATACCTCAAAACTTTATTCCCATTCTCTTTCTCATCTTCTTTGTCTCCAAGAGAGAAGCCGATGAAGAGGACAGCAAGAAATGAGAGTTGAAAAGAAAGGCTGAAGAGCACAGCAGGTTCCCATAACACAAGAATAAATGCTGCAAAAAGAAGGGAATTAAGCCAGAAACCTTTTCTGCCTATAACGAGGCCGCCGAGGAAAAGGCTTATCATTATGAATGACCTCACTGCTGGTATGCTTCCACCTGAAAGGCCGAGATATGCAAGCATAAATGGGAGGCTCAGGATCGCTGCTCCCTGTGATGGTGTGAGGTATATCGTAAACCTCTGGAGAACCCTGTAAGGTAGAGCCCTGATAATGAACCTGAAAACCCCGAATAGAAGAACAGAAAAAAGTCCAAAGTGGGTTCCTGATATACTCAATATATGTGCAAGGCCCGTTGCATTGAATACATCTCTTAGCTCTTCGCTCATATAAGCCCTCTGGCCTGTGGTTATTGCAGAAAGAAGCGCCCCTGAATCTCGATTGAAGGCCTTATTTATATATTGATTAAGCCCTGCCCTTGCATCCTGAAATCCTGCATACAACGACCTGTCTGCCTCTTTAATATCTTTCACTTCAATCAGGGTCGCATAAATTTCGCCACTCTTTATCCCTCCCGGGTTAAGTCTTGTTCTGTCCTTCCCAACCTTTATGTTGAGCCAATACCGAGTGCCTGCCATAAGCTCTGTATCAGAAAAGATATTAATCTCTTTCTCCCCGAGCTCCTTTAATACTCTCCCGCTCTCTGCATCCAACGCTGATTTCACAATCAATGTCTGCATGAATTTTTCTGAAGAGGTCTTTACTGCCTCTGAACCGAACATGCCTGACACAAGTATTTCTTTTCCTGTGATATGAGAAAAATCAGGCTCGGGTGTATACCGAAAAAGGGCATAGATAATCCCGATGGCTATAACAGGGATGATCAGATACTTTCTTTTAAGGATTAGAAAGATTAGAGATAAAAGGGATATAAAACTGCTTGTGAATGGGAAATAATGAAATGAATAGAAGAGAATGACTCCTGTGAGAAATGATATAAAAAATGCCATCAGCGGATTATGAATCTGCCATTTTTTCTTTCACAACCCTTGAGATATCCTTAGCAAGTTTCTCTATAAGATGTTGTTCATCACCCTCGACCATTACCCTTATCTTCGGCTCTGTGCCGGAGGGTCTCACAAGAACCCTGCCCTTTTCAGCAAGCCTTTCCTCTGCCTTTTTTATGGCTGCCTCTATTTCAGGAATTGATTTTATATCTCTCTTCTTTTCTACCTCGACATTTATGAGAATCTGGGGATAGAGTTTTATATCTGATACAAGTTTTGATAGAGGCTCATTCTTCTTTCTCATCAGGTAAAGGATATGGAGGGCTGTTATGGGGCCGTCTCCTGTTGTGTTGTAATCAAAGAAGACAATATGGCCTGATTGTTCTCCACCGAGGTTATATCCACCAGCACGCATCTTCTCCACAACAAACCTGTCTCCAACCTTTGTCCTTATGAGCTTTATACCATGGCTCGAAAGATAATGCTCAAGGCCGAGGTTGCTCATCACAGTGGATACCACAGTATCACCGCAGAGTCGACCTTCCCGCTTAAGCTCAACAGCCCAGATACCAAGTATCTTATCTCCATCAATAATATTCCCCTTTTCATCGCAGAACAGTGTCCTGTCTGCATCGCCGTCATGGGCTATACCAACATGGGCACTATATTGTCTCACAGCCCTCTGAAGCCCATCCAGATGCAATGAGCCGCAATTAGCGTTTATATTTATTCCGTCTGGCCTATCATTTATTGTGATAACGTCGGCGCCAAGCTCACGCAGAACCCATGGTGTAACCTTGTATGCAGCACCATTTGCACAGTCAACAACGACTCTTATCCCTTCGAATGTCGTCCCCCTCGGTATTGTTGATTTTATATACTCGATGTATCTGCCTGTTGCATCCTCAAGTCTGTACGCCTTTCCTATATCCGAACCTGAAGGCCTTCTTTCACAAAGACCATCATCCACAGCAAGCTCCTCAATCCTCTTTTCAAGTTCATCGGGGAGCTTGAATCCATCAGAAGAGAAGAACTTTATGCCATTGTCTTCAAATGGGTTATGGGACGCTGATATAACAATTCCGGCATCAAGCCTCAACGTTCTTGTAAGGAATGCTATGCCAGGGGTTGGCACAGGTCCAACAAGTGTTACATTCATCCCCATGGAGCATATTCCTGATGTGAGTGCACTCTCTATCATATAGCCCGAGAGTCTTGTATCCTTCCCAATCAGGACCGTGTTCCTTCCATGTTCCTTCTTAAGAACCCTTGCAGCAGCCATCCCGATCCTGAGGACATTCTCTGGGGTCATGGGAGACCTGTTCACCCGCCCTCTAATACCATCTGTTCCAAACAGTCTCATCTTCCTACCCCAGATATCACAACCTTCACTTTAACCTCATTAATCTTTGTCCTTATATTCCTCCCCGCCATATCAAGCCTTGCATCCTGAATAAAGGCTTTATCTAATCCAGTAATATCGATTGGTTCTGTCTTCAGGGAATTTACCTTCCTCACCTCTGATCTTGCACCTTCAACAGTCACCTCTTTTGGCGTGACCTCCACTGAACGTACAACGAACCCTTTCTCAGGGCTACCAACAATGATGGGTCTCACAGGTACAGTCTTAATAACTGTCTCTTCAAGGACAACCCTCACAGAAGATGGGCTTATATTTGTAACAGTCATTGTGTATGGAAGCTTCACATCATCCTTGCTTATATAGTATGTGCCCTCTCCCTTCCTGGCCTTGCTCAAATCTATATAGACTCTCACATCAGAGGGTTTCATGTTTTTGAGAAGTCTCTCCTGTCCCTTTATGCTCACACTTACAGATTTTGTTCCTTGCTTGATACTCTCAAGCCCCTCGGGGATATTTTTAAGTTCAAGCGGTATGTCCATTGATATCTCAGATTGTCCTCTTGATGTGACAAAAAACCATAAGACCACTGCAAGGACCACTGCCGCAGTCTTCATCCCGATGTTTTCGAGCAGAAGCCTTCTCATCGCCTCCTCTTCTTCTGCGCTGTGAACAGATCGGTTAATATGTCCCTAAGAGTTCCCATATCAAGATGGGTCTCAAGCTTTCCTCCTATAGCCATCGAGATGCCGCCTGTCTCTTCAGAAACTATGAGGGCAACAGCATCGGTTTCTTCTGTAAGTCCGAGCCCTGCCCTGTGTCTTGTGCCCAGAGTTTTACTTACTTCTGAGCTGAGTGTAATCGGCAGAAAACAGCCAGCAGCAATAATTCTGTTGCCTTTTATAACAACCGCTCCATCATGTATAGGAGATGTCGGATGAAAGATGCTCATCAGTATCTCTCTCGAGACCTTCGCATCAAGCGGTGTGCCTACCTCAACAAAATCTTTTAAGCTTGTATCGCGTTCTATCACTATCAGGGCACCAATCTTCCTATTTGCGAGGGAAACTGTTGCCTTCACTATCTCCTCAAGGGACTTCAACTCCTCTGCAGAGGTGAATGTCTGAAGAAATGGGGTTTCACCCATCTGGGCAAGTGCCCTCCTGATCTCGGGCTGGAAAAGGACAATGAGGGCAATCACTATCTGTGCCCAGAAACTCTGGATCATCCAGTCCATCGTGTAAAGCTCGAGATAGCTTGACAGCAGTGAAGCAAGTAGCAGGACACCGAGCCCTATAAGCATCTGTGCAGCCTTTGTGCCTTTTATAATTAAAAGGAGTCGGTAGAGTATAATAGACACAAGGATGATATCCAGAATGTCCTGCCATCTGAATTGCCTGAGGATTTCCATTTATCTAAACTCTCTTCTTAAGCCACTCCATGGGGTCAATCACATGGAAACCTCTATCGCCATCTGAATACACAACCCTCTGAATCTTTGCATTGAGTATCATCCTCTTACACATCATGCATGGTTCAGAATGACACTCCCCGATGCCGTCATCAGCACCCGATATATAGATGGTTGAACCCATAAGTTCATCAACCGATGCGCGGATTATCGCATTCGCTTCTGCATGAACGCTGTGGCATAGTTCATATCTCTCACCATGTGGGATTTGAAGCTCTTTCCTTGTGCACTTGCCGACCTCAAGGCAGTCCTCCATGCCGGCTGGAGCACCATTGTAACCAGTGCTCACGATGATGTTGTCTTTTGCGATAACGGCGCCGTATCTTCTTCTGAGGCAGGTGGCCCTTGTCGAGACAGCCTTTGCAATACCGATAAAATATTCATCCCAACCGGGCCTTAGATTACTTTTGCTTTTTTTCTTCCGAGGCATACTAAGTTTAAGTGTTTTTTAAAGAAGATAAAATTTTCATTTATTATACCCTAAATCTTGAGCGAAAAGAACCCATTTTTCAGTATCAACTATTTACCTGTTTCTGAGCTGCTCGGAAAGCACTAAACTGTAAAACTCTTCCACAGCAATGGATGTTGCTTCCCCCATCACCCTCTGGAAGAAGGGCTTCCTCGGCCTGAGGATGATTGACTTCTCCTTCTTCACCCCTGTTTCTGTTGCAAGCCTATCAAGGAATGATTCGTGGTCTGATATTTCGTCAATAAGTCCGAGTTCCAGTGACCTCTTCGCTGTAAAGAGTTCCCCTGTGGCAATCTCAGATACCTTTTCACGGCTGAGTCTCCTCCCCTCGACCACTATGTCGATAAATCGTTGGTATATGTCTTCATGCAGGGCATCCATCTTCTTCTTCTCTTCATCTGTGGATTCCCTGTGGAATAAGGTCATATCCTTATTAACGCCTTTCTTCATCACCTCAAGGCGGATTCCGAACCTCTCCATAAAATCTTTCAGCACCGGTTTTACAGAAAGCACGCCAATGCTTCCCATCACAGCGGTGGATGGAGCCGAGATTTTTCTCGCACCGCATGCAACCAGAAAACCACCAGAAGCTGCCATTAAGGCATAGCAGTAAACAGGTTTTTTATTATTCAGACTCTTCAGAGAGTGATAAAGCATCTCTGAAGCGGATGCGCTTCCTCCAGGGCTTTCTATCTGGAACAAAACACCTTTTATGTATTTACTGTATTCTATCGCCTTAAGAACTCTGAGGTAGGGTTCTACAGTCCTTGAAAGAATAGCCCCTGCAAAGGGCACAATAGCAAGCCTTCCTATGGGCAGCCTCTTAGCAATCCAGCGAAACATAATAATTAAAGTTTAGCAGAGCTAAATACCAATAGCAACGCTTATTCTCTCATTGGTAGCGTAAACTTTTCTGTGTAAAATCTTGAAGTATAAAAAAAGAGGGTGTAT
>DYHX01000067.1 GCA_020723925.1 Nitrospira japonica
TTTTACAGGTAGGATTTCAAGGTGTCGAACTTAAAATTTTTCACCTGCCATGCCTGCCTCAGATATTGGTATCAGTTAGTTTATAACTCTATGTCTATTTTGGGGTCAAAACGGTGGCTAAGGCAATAAAAAAGCTATTTGTGTTATCATTTTAAGCTATGGAACAGAGACTTCAGAAGATTCTCGCCCAGACGGGTATTGCATCAAGGAGGAAGGCAGAAGAACTCATTCTGGAGGGAAGGGTGACTGTCAACGGCAAGGTCGCAACACTTGGCATGAAGGCAGACCCATCAAAGGACCATATCAAAGTGGATGGGAAACTCCTCACAAAGCCGGAGACAAAGATATATCTGTTATTTAATAAGCCGAGGGGGGTTGTCACATCTCTTTCAGACCCTGAGGGAAGGCCGACCATAAAAGATTTTCTTAAGGGGATAAGGCTCAAGGTCTTTCCTGTTGGCAGGCTGGATTATGACTCAGAGGGTATGCTCCTTGTGACCAATGATGGAGATTTTGCACATGCAGTTTTGCATCCATCGAGAAAGATACCCAAGACATATCTTGTGAAAGTGAAGGGGATTTTAGAGGATGAGGAGATAGAGAAGCTCAGAACAGGCATCAAACTTGAGGATGGGATGACTGCTCCGGCAAGGGTCAAAAAGATTAGAAAGGGTGAAAATAATTCCTGGATTGAGATGACAATATATGAAGGCAGGAAACGCCAGATAAGGAGGATGCTCGATAAGGTTAGGCATCCAGTGCGTAAACCTAAGAGGATAAGGATTGATGGCCTTAAGCTTGGTAATCTCGAACCAGGGAGTTTTAGATATCTTACTCCTGATGAGATAAAGAGACTGGAACAGGAGCTTGGTCTGAAGGAGGCAGTATGATTCGCGATAAAGGATGCGGTGAAATAAGAGAATCGGATATAGATTCAAACCTCACTATCGCTGGATGGGTATTCAGGAGGAGAGACCATGGAGGACTCATATTCGTTGATTTACGTGATAGAAGCGGAATCCTGCAGGTCGTCTTCAGTCCTGATGTGTCAAAGGAAACTCATGAGCTTGCCCATGACCTGAGGTCTGAATATGTAATATCTGTCTCAGGTGAAGTGCGGAGGAGACCTGAGGGAACAGAGAACCTTAACCTTCCAACAGGAAGGGTTGAACTGTATGTAAATAAACTTGAAGTCTTGAACGAATCTTCTCCCCTGCCATTCAGCATGGAAGATGCAGGAGATGCGTCTGAGGCATTGAGGCTCAAGCACAGGTACCTTGATTTGAGAAGGCCTGAGATACAAAAGAATTTAATCGTAAGACACCGCACAACGAAGGCAATCAGGGACTATCTTGATGAGAAGGGATTCCTTGAGATAGAGACACCGATGCTTACAAAGTCCACCCCTGAAGGTGCAAGAGACTATCTTGTTCCGAGCCGCATGAACCCAGGGCATTTCTATGCACTGCCACAGTCGCCACAGCTCTTCAAGCAGATTCTTATGGTCTCTGGTCTTGAGAAGTATTTCCAGATTGTCAAGTGTTTCAGAGATGAAGACCTGCGAGCTGACCGCCAGCCTGAGTTTACACAGGTTGATTTAGAAATGTCCTTTATCGATAGAGAAAATGTGCTTGAACTTATTGAAGGCATGATGAAGGACCTCTTTAAAAGGGTTCTTAATGTAGAGCTTGAGACACCATTTCAAAGGCTGAGTTTCCATGGATCTGCGGAGAGATATGGAAATGACAAGCCTGACTTGAGGTTTGGCCTTGAGCTAAAGGATATGGCTGACCTTGTGGAGAAAGGCTCATTCAAGGTATTTCTCGATACAATTCGGTCTGGTGGAAGGGTTAAGGCTATAAATGGAAAAGGCATGGCAGGCATCTCAAGAAAAGAGATTGATATGCTCATAGAGGAAGCAAAGTCCTTCGGGGCAAAGGGACTTGCATGGATAAAGGTCAAAGATGGATTTGAATCTCCAATAGCAAAATTTTTCCCTGGAGAAATCCTGAAACAGATGGCATCAAGGCTTGAGGTAGAGGAAGGGGATCTGATGCTCTTTGTTGCTGACAGGGAGAAGGTAGTCCATGATGTCCTGAGCCGAATGAGGCTTGAACTTGGAAAGAGATTGAATTTAATCCAGCATGGATATAAGTTTGCATGGATACTCGATTACCCGCTCCTTGAATGGGACGAAGTAGAAGGTAGATTTCAGGCAATGCATCATCCATTCACGTCACCGATAGATGAGGACATCGAAAAACTCTTTTCACTAAATATCTCTGAACTCCGAACTCCAAACTCCGAACTTTCCTCTATAAAGGCAAAGGCATACGATATTGTTCTTAATGGCTGCGAGATCGGCGGCGGAAGCATTCGTATTCACAGGCGCGATGTCCAGAAAAAAATGTTTGAGATATTGGGGATTTCTGATGAAGAGGCAAAGCTCAAGTTTGGCTTTCTTCTTGATGCACTTGAATATGGTGCACCTCCACACGGTGGGATCGCCCTCGGCCTTGACAGGCTTGTGATGATTATGGTTGGTGCAACATCGATAAGGGATGTGATTGCATTCCCTAAAACACAGAAGGCAGTATGTATGATGAGCGGGGCACCATCAACCGTCGAGCCGAAGCAGCTTAGAGAGCTTCATATCAAGATGGACGTGCCGGTAGAGTAGGGGCGAGGCGACGCCTCACCCCTACTATTAAGTATGCCAAGGGTCATAGTCGGAATGAGTGGAGGAGTCGACTCCTCAGTAACAGCGTATCTCCTGAAAGAGCAGGGATACGAAGTGGAGGGACTTAGCTTTCTTCTCTGGGAAGCAAGGATAAGGAGCGACTTCACAACCTGCTGTTCGCTTCAGGCAATGGAGGCGGCGGCAAAGACAGCCCGGCATATCGGAATATCCTACAGCACAGTTGACGTGAGGGCTGATTTTATTGATAAGGTCATTGAGCCGTTTGTTGATGCATACACAAAAGGCATTACCCCAAACCCATGCATATTATGCAACAGACACATAAAGTTTCCATTCCTTCTTAATGAGGCTGAAAAGAGGGGCGCTGATCTTATTGCAACAGGCCATTATGCGAGAGTCGAAACAGAGCAGTCAATAGTCAATAGTCGAGAGTCAATAGTCAGAAGTCAGGAGACTCACGACTCCGACTCACGACTTATCACTCGTTACTCGTTACTCAAAAGGGGTATAGACCCAAAGAAAGACCAGTCATATGTTCTCTATGTTTTAAGGCAGGATGAGCTTAAAAGACTTATTCTTCCACTCGGCAATTACAAGAAGGAAGATGTAAGGGATATAGCGAAAAGGCTTGATTTGCCTGCAGCCCAGAGACCAGAAAGCCAGGAGATATGCTTCATAGAAGGTAAAAATTATTTCAAGTTCATAAGCGAACTCTCACCTGTCGCATGCATGCCAGGGCCAATCATAGATATGAAGGGCAAGATTATAGGGACACATAAAGGGATTTATGGATACACTATTGGTCAAAGAAAGGGGCTCGGTATCTCAACAGCTCATCCCCTTTATGTGGTGAAGATTGATGCTGTGAAAAACGCCATCCATGTTGGCCCCCATGATGCTGCAAAGATAAAGGAGTTTGTGGTTGATGGTTTGAACTGGATTATGCCTTTGGGGAGGTGCGATGCAACGCCTCGCCACTACAGGGCTACAGTGAAGGTGCGCTCTATGATGAGGGATGAGCCAGCAAGGGTTGATTTTATTGATGGGGGGATGGTAAGGGTCACCTTTGATGAGCCTCAGTGGGCGCCTGCCCCTGGCCAGAGTGCGGTGTTTTATGATGGGGACAGGGTGATTGGGGGTGGGGTAATAATACAAGATGCGTAGGGGCGAGGCATCGCCCCGCCCCTACAGCTTGTTACTCGTCACTCATTTGTGTTATCTTTTCTTATGGTCGGGAAGGTTGTAGCAATAAACATAAGCGATAGAAAAGGTATCCGCAAGAAGCCTGTTAAAGCGGCTGTGATAAAGACCGAGTTTGGCATCGAAGGTGATGCCCACGCCTCTTCTGAATGGCACAGACAGGTAAGCCTTCTTGCTGTTGAGAGTATAAAAAAGATGCAGGACCTCGGACTGAATGTCAACCCTGGAGATTTTGCAGAGAATATCACAACAGAGGGTATCGACCTTCTTAAACTTCCTATCGGTACCACGCTGACCATCGGCGAGGGTATCGAGGTCGAGGTGAGCCAGATAGGCAAGGAATGCCATACGAGATGCGCAATATACTATCAGGCAGGTGACTGTGTCATGCCAAAAGAAGGAATCTTTGTAAAAGTTCTCAAGGGCGGTAAGATAAAAGAAGGAGACAGAATAGTAGTTAAATTATGATAACAGTTGCAGTATTGACATTGAGCGATAAAGGCTCAAAAGGTGAAAGGGAGGATATGAGCGGCCCTATGATAGCAGAAATTCTTAAGGGTATCAGGGCAGAGGTTAAACACTATGAAATCCTGCCTGACGAAAAGGAACTCATAAAGGAGAAACTCCTCGAATACTGCAGAAAGGTTGACCTTATACTCACGACAGGGGGCACCGGCCTTGGGCCAAGGGATGTCACACCTGATGCAACCCTGGAGATAATAGATAGAGAAATCCCGGGTATAGCAGAGGCTATGCGTGCCGAAGGGCTCAAGAAGACGAACAGGTCAATGCTTTCAAGGGCAGTTGCTGGAGTTAAAGGAGAGACCTTGATAATAAATCTTCCGGGAAGCCCAAAGGCAGTGAAGGAAAATCTCGAAGTCATTCTTGATGCAATCCCACATGCAGTTGGAAAGATAAAAGGCGACCCAACGGAGTGCTCTCGGCTATAGCAATGCAAAGTGCAGATTGCAAATTGCGAATTTGAGGAGATTTTTAATTTTGCAGTTTAAAAATTTTCAATTGAATGGGGTTCTTTATGAATGATGTATCTTTTCCTTTAGCGTTTCTTGCTGGAGTTCTGTCATTTCTTTCACCATGCGTTTTACCGCTTGTGCCGTCATATGTATCATTTATCACAGGGGTTTCTTTTGAGGATTTGAAAGATAGTGCTGACAGAAAAAGGGTGAGATTCCTTACAATAACCAATTCCATGTCATTCATACTCGGGTTTTCTGCAATATTCATTGCCCTTGGTGCATCGTCGTCTGCGGTCGGAAAATTTTTATTCGAATATCAGGATTGGATAAGAATTATTGGTGGAATCCTTGTAATTATCTTTGGACTATTTGTTGCAGGATTTTTAAAACTTGATTTTCTCACAAGGGAACGAAAATTCCATATGGGTGGAAAACCTGCAGGTTATGTTGGCTCTTTCCTTGTCGGGATGACCTTTGCTGTTGGCTGGACGCCATGTATAGGCCCAATCCTCGGCACAATACTCCTTTATGCAAGTTCAAAGGGTTCTGCTGTGTTCGGGATTAAACTCCTTGCAGTGTATTCGCTTGGTCTTGCCATACCGTTTTTTCTCTCATCCCTCGCGTTCAACACATTTCTCAGCTACTCAAAAAAACTTCACAGATTCATGCGGCTGATAATGGTTTTCAGCGGTCTGCTCTTGATTGTCTTTGGTCTCATGCTCCTTGCAAACAGAGTCAGGGAGCTCTCAGGATTGCTGCCGGACTTCGGGATTAATTTCTAATCCTTGCCAACATCTTATTGTTTATGCTAAGTTTTGAGACAAGTTAGAGTTAAGAGGCTTTATAACTTTTAACCCACCAGTGATACCCGCAGGAGGTATGGCAGGATTCATAATTTTTAGAATCGACAAGATATCATAAAGATATTTCTAATCTGATTGATCTGTTTAGCTTTTGATGATAAGGTTGTTTAATCCTTTTATGAAGGATTTAAAGGTGTCGAACTAAAAATTCTTCACCTGCCATGCCTCCTATAGGCATTGGCAATATTGAATTTATAACTCTTATTGCTGGATTGAGGTTTTAACTTTTACTGTAGAATGGAGGCATTTACATTTGGAGGAGAGATATGATCCGCAGAAGGTCGAGCCCAGGTGGCAAAATTATTGGGCTGAAAGAAAGCTGCATAAGACAGAGATAAAGCCTTCTGATAAGAAATTCTACTGCCTTGAGATGTTCCCGTATCCATCAGGGAAGATTCACATGGGTCATGTGCGCAATTATGCTATCGGTGATGTTATTGCGAGATATAAGAGGATGCGTGGATACAATGTCCTTCATCCGATGGGATGGGATGCCTTTGGTCTTCCTGCAGAAAATGCTGCTATAAAGCATGGTGTGCACCCATCAAAATGGACATACGAGAATATTGATTATATGAAGAAACAGTTAAACATGATGGGCCTGAGCTACGATTGGGATAGAGAGGTTACAACATGTAG
This sequence comes from Nitrospira japonica, assembly GCA_020723925.1. Classification (GTDB taxonomy): domain Bacteria; phylum Nitrospirota; class Thermodesulfovibrionia; order Thermodesulfovibrionales; family DYHX01; genus DYHX01. The sequence continues at coordinate 6,381 of DYHX01000067.1, forward strand.
CCCTGAGTATTACAAATGGAATCAGTGGTTCTTTATAAAGATGCTTGAAAAAGGGCTTGCCTATAGAAAATCATCCTTTGTTAACTGGTGCCCATCATGCGCAACCGTGCTTGCAAACGAGCAGGTGATTGATACAAAGTGCTGGAGATGCGACAGTGTTGTTATCCAGAAGGAGCTTGAGCAGTGGTTTCTGAAGATAATCCACTATGCTGAAGAATTATTGCAGGCGTGTGATGAACTCAGGGGATGGCCTGAAAAGGTCTGCATAATGCAAAAAAACTGGATTGGTAAAAGCGAGGGTGTTGAGGTAGATTTTCCCATCGATGGCATAGATGAGAAGATAAGGATTTTCACAACAAGGCAGGATACTCTTTTCGGTGCAACGTTTGTCTGCCTTGCTCCATGGCACAACCTTGCAGAAAAACTTGTCAGCGATAAAGATACCTTTGAGAAAGTGAAAGCTCGATATGGAAAGATGGATGAAAAGCTCGGCCTCTTCACAGGCCATTATGCTATAAACCCGATGAATAATGAAAAGATTCCCATCTATGTCGCTAACTTTGTGCTTATGGAATACGGCACTGGTGCAATAATGTCTGTGCCAGCACATGACCAGCGTGACTTTGATTTTGCAAAAAAGTATGACCTTCCAATAAGGGTTGTTATAGTTAAGGATTCAAGGATTCAAGCCCCATATTTAATACGGGGCAAGGATTCAAGTGAAGGGATGATTTTTCACTTGACCACTGGACCCCTTGAATCCCCGGACCCTATAAAAGTAGAAGGCTCTGATATTACTGAGGCGTATGAAGGTGAAGGTGTGCTTGTTAATTCAGGCCAGTTCAGCGGTTTAGGAAGTGATACGGCAAGAAAAGAGATTGCAGGATTTATTGAGGAGAAGGGCATTGGCAGAAGAATTGTCAATTACAAACTCCGTGACTGGGGCATATCAAGACAGAGATACTGGGGCACGCCCATACCTGTTATCTATTGCGATAGATGCGGGATTGTGCCTGTGCCTGAGAAGGACCTTCCTGTAATACTTCCAGAGGATGTGAAGTTTACAGGCAAGGGAGGCTCGCCGCTCCTTGAGTCAGAGAAGTTTTTACATGTTGACTGTCCGAAGTGTGGTGGAAGGGCAAAGCGTGAGACAGACACTATGGATACCTTTGTCGATTCATCGTGGTATTTTGTGGCCTATTGTATTCAAAAGGGGCAAGGGGAGATTTATGAGTCCTTAGATTTAAAATCCGAAATCCGAAATCCCAAATCCCAGATCAATTACTGGATGCCTGTCGACCAGTATATTGGTGGAGTTGAGCATGCAGTCCTCCATCTTTTATATTCAAGGTTTTTCGCAAGGGTTATGCGTGACCTCGGCCTATTAAATATTAGCGAACCATTCACTAATCTTCTTACCCAGGGGATGGTAATAAAAGACGGTGCAAAGATGTCAAAGTCAAAAGGCAATGTTGTTGACCCTGATTATCTGATAGAAAAATATGGTGCAGATACGGCGAGATTATTCTCTCTGTTCGCGGCACCACCCGAGAGAGACCTTGACTGGTCTGACAAGGGAGTGGAGGGCGCATACAGGTTTTTAAACAGGATATGGGGGATTGTATACAAAAATAGTAACAAGTTACGAGTAACGAGTTACGAGTATAAAGACAAAAGCTTGTCACTCGTCACTCGTCACTCGTCACTGTTGTTCAGGAAGGCCCATCAGACGATAAAGAGAGTTACAACAGATATAGAGCGTGAATATCATTTCAACACTGCTATTGCCGCACTTATGGAACTTATCAATGAGATTACTTCGTTTGAGCCTGAATCAGACGAGGATTTTGCTATATTTAAATTTGCAATAGAGACAGCACTTTTACTCCTTTCTCCTTTCTCTCCGCATATTGCAGAGGAGCTATGGGAGGCGATAGGGAATAAGCCAAGCATATTCGAACAGAGATGGCCTGAATGGGATGAGGAGGCTGCAAAGGAAGAGGCGATAGAGCTCGTCATCCAGGTCAATGGGAAACTCAGGTCAAAAGTAATGGTCTCTCATGGTCTTTCAGAGGAAGAGGTTAAGCAAAAGGCCCTATCTGAGCCAAAGATAAAAGAGATGATAGAGGGCAAGATAATAAAGAAGGTTCTTGTTGTTAAGGGTAAACTCGTGAATATAGTAACGAGTAAGGAGTAAGGAGTTACAAGTCATGATCGAACAAGGCATAGAATGAAAATGGATTGGAGAATCGGCAAAGGGATGAACCATATTCTGAGCAATCTCCGTATCTCTGTTTCTCCGTATCTCCGTTTCTCTCACTTGTTACTCGTTACTTGTTACTCGTTACTTGTTGTCGGCTGTGGCTATACAATCCATGGCAGGGCATCCCTTCCATTTGATTCGATCAGGATAGGCAAGATTGAGAATAAGACTGTTGAGCCTAAATTAGAAGACAGGATGCAGAGGGCACTTGCGGATGAACTGATGAAAAATGGCATTCAGGTTGTTAATAGTTCAGGCTATGTTCTGAACGGTGTTATAAAGACATTCGAGTTGAAGGGGCTATCAGAAAAAGAGGGTGTAATGATTGAGTATGAAGTGGTTATAAGGGGAAGATTTTATCTGGTGGACCCGTCAGGGAAAACGAAAGAGCTGAAGGATAGCGGGTCTTTTATTGCCTCATTCTCAAGCGCAGACAGCCTGCAGAACGTTATGACCATGAAAGAGGAGGCAATCAAAAGGGCATTGAAGGATATGGCAACAGAGATAGTTGCCTCAATAATATATAGATGAGCATTAAGAACTTCCTGCAGGAGATAGAAAAGGGACTGACGTCATCTATATATCTTTTATATGCGAATGATCAGTACCTGCTGAAAGAAGCTGCCCTTGCAGTAAAGAGGACCATCCCCGAATCTGAGAGGGACTTTAGTTTCAATATCTTTGATATCGATTCAACAGACGAAATTCCAGCCTTCGAGCAGATAATAGATGTCATAAACACCATTCCCTTCTTTGGCCAGCGCAGGGTTGTTATACTCGAAAATTTTCAGAAGCTTTCCAAAAAGGATTTCAAGAAGCTTGAAATTTATATGGCAAATCCATCTACCCGTACGGTGTTAATAATGCTCCATAACGGAATCCCGAAGAAAGAGCAAAGGGAAAGGTTGAAAGGCGTGAAGATTATCTCCCTTGATATAAGGGAACAGGAGCTGCCTTTCTGGATAAAGCAGAAGGCAAAACAGAGAGGGGTTGAGATTTCAGATGAGGCAATAGAATACCTTATAGGAGTTATCGGTCCTGATATAGGGCTTCTATCATCAGAGATAGAGAAGTTTACATTGCTTGAGAATGCAAAGGTCAGCACCAATGACATAGCAGAGATTGTTAAGGGTAGTGGCGATTACGATGTCTTTGACCTTGTTGAGGCATTGAAGAGAAAGGATTCCGAGAAGGTATTCAGGATATACAGAGCATTAAGTGAGACACAGGAGTCATACAGCCTTCTCGGTGCCCTTAACTGGCAGTATGGTCGGATGTTTACATATTCGAAAGATAAAGGCCCTGCTATGGATTACTACCACAGGGCATTTGAACTCCTCAATAAAGCAGATATCGAAATAAAGAGCTCTGGTGGGGTTTTTCCTATGGAGTATCTGCTTGTCAGGCTGCTGCAGCTCTGAGAACAGTATTCGCTATCTTTGTGAGCCTTGATATCTTTCGTGAAGCTGTATTTTTGTGTATCACACCCTTTGAGGCTGCCGAGCTTATTGCCTTTGTTGTCTCGATGAGTGCCTTCTGCACTTCATCTCTGCTCTTTGTAGTCACTGCTGCCTCGACTTTCTTTGAGAGGGTCTTAATCCTTGTCCGCATCGCCTTGTTGCGCAGGCTCCGCTTCTCAGCCTGCCCAACTCTCTTAAGGGCTGAAAGATTCTTCTTTGGTGCTGACTTAGCTGGCAATTTTATTCCTCCTTAAAAATGATTATATTGAATAACATAAAACTGGCAATAAAATCAATATCTGATTAAGATTAGGTAGTGTCAAGACTTCTGTGTAAATTCTTTTAAGGGTTTGGTTCTCCATTTG
>DYHX01000068.1 GCA_020723925.1 Nitrospira japonica
ATACACCCTCTTTTTTTATACTTCAAGATTTTACACAGAAAAGTTTACGCTACCCCTTCAATATTTGCGATTGACATATAAATTCTGCTTGGGTTACTCTAATTCATCAATTTCATCAATTCCACAAATCAACCATGAAAGACAAGATACTCAGAGTCTTCGAAGAGAGCATAAGCGTTAAAGAAAAGTTTGCCAGGGAGAACCTTGACACAATCATCGAGGTCTCGAAGGCCATTGCAGACGTCTTCAATGACGGCAAAAAGCTCATCCTCTTTGGTAATGGAGGGAGTGCCGCAGACGCCTCCCATATAGCTGCTGAGTTCGTCAATAGATTCAAGAGAGAAAGGCCAGGACTTCCTGCAATAGCCCTCAACACAGACATGGCAGTCATCACATCCATTGCAAACGACTATGATTACTCCGAGGTCTTTGCAAGACAGCTCAAATCCCTTGCAGATGAAGGAGACATAGTCCTTGCAATAAGCACAAGCGGAAACTCCGGCAATGTGCTGAAGGCAATGGATGTTGCAAAGAAGAAGAAATTAAAGACGATTGCATTTACAGGTGCAAAGGGAGAGAAGTTCGCATCAAAGGCCACATATGCATTTATTGTCCCCTCTGACAACACCCCAAGGATTCAGGAGACCCACATTACCCTCGGACATGTCCTCTGCCAGATGGTAGAGGAGATACTCTTTGAGGCACCAAGAAAAAAATAAAGATGAGGTTAGAATCCTCGGCATTGACCCTGGGAGTGTCATCTGCGGCTATGGCGTGATAGAAAGAGTGTCAGTGGAGAGTGTTAGTCAACAGTCGGCAGTCAACAGTTGTAAGATAGGAGCAGATGATTGTACTTATCTTGCCTCTGGTAGAATAGCTCTCTCATCAAAAGACCCGTTACATGTGAGGTTGAAAGAGCTTTATGAAACCCTTCTTGATATAATCAGGGAATACAGGCCGCATGAGGCTGTGGTCGAGAGGGTCTTCTTTGCAAAGGGAGCAAGGGCAGCATTGAGCCTCGGACAGGCAAGGGGCATAGCACTCCTTGCTGCAGCATCCGAGGGGCTTTCAGTCCATGAGTACAGCGCCCTTGAAGTGAAAAAGGCGATTGTAGGTTATGGGAGGGCAGAAAAGAGGCAGGTTCAAGAGATGGTAAGGGCAATACTTAAATTGAAAATCTCCCTTTCACCCGACGGGGCAGATGCGCTTGCACTATGCCTCTGCCACATGAATACCTTAAAGTTCAAGGAGGCAATTGATAGATGAATGGTTCAACCTTTTAACCTTTAAACCTTTAAACTTTAATATGATTGGTTCACTTAGAGGAAAGCTCATATCAAAGAAACTTGATAATGTGATTGTCGAGGTTGGTGGTGTTGGGTACCATATCCATGTGCCATTAAACCTCCTGTCAACGATGCCTGAAGAAGGGAAGGATATTTTTTTGCAAATATATACACATGTGCGTGAAGATGCACTCCAGCTCTATGGCTTCCCTTCAGAGGAAGAGAAAAAGATATTTGTTACTCTCCTCGGTGTAACTGGGATAGGGCCAAAGATGGCACTGAATATCCTGTCAGGAATCCCGATAAAAGATTTCCTTAATGCAATAGACACAGAGGATGTTGCTCACCTCTGCAGGATACCTGGTCTCGGCAAAAAGACCGCTCACAGGCTCATACTCGAACTCAGAGAGAAGCTTCCATCAACAAAGGAGGTTAAGGACAGAGTCTTTGATGATACACTCTCTGCACTGGTAAACCTTGGATATAAAAAATCAGTTGCACAGGAGTCCCTGGAAATGGCATATAAAAAAGGGCACACCGATATAGAGAAATTGTTGAGGGAGTCACTGAAATATCTTACAGGTGGGATAAGTGAAGAAGATCGATGATCGAATATCCGCTGAGGCGGACAGGACAGTAAATCCTGATATAAGGCAGGAAGACCTGAACTACGAGATGAACCTCAGACCAAAGACGTTCAGCGATTTTGTCGGTCAGGAGAAGATAAAGGAAAACCTCAAGATATTTATTACTGCTACAACGCAGAGGAATGAGCCCCTGGACCATGTGCTTTTCTGCGGGCCACCCGGGCTAGGGAAAACAACCCTCGCACACATAATGGCAACAGAACTCAAGGTGAACATAAAGACAACATCAGGCCCTGTGCTTGAAAGGCAGGGTGACCTTGCAGCAATACTCACGAACCTCTCAGACCTCGATATCCTTTTCATCGATGAGATTCACAGATTACCGAGGATTGTAGAAGAAGTCTTATATCCAGCAATGGAGGATTATCAGCTCGACATAATCATCGGGCAGGGTCCAAATGCAAGGACACTGAAATTGAACCTGCCGAGGTTCACATTAATCGGTGCTACAACACGGACAGGACTTCTCACATCTCCATTGAGGGACAGGTTTGGGGTCATAAACAGGCTTGAGTTCTACGACCCTGCTGACCTGAAAAAGATCGTCCTCCGCTCAGCAGGAATCCTTGGAGTGGAGGTCGCAGGTGATGCAGCACTTGAGATTGCAAGTCGCTCAAGGGGCACACCGAGGATTGCCAACAGACTCCTCAGGCGCATAAGAGACTTTGCACAGGTAAAGGGAACCGGCACCATTGATTTAAACATCACAAAAAAATCCCTGATTGCACTTGATGTTGATGAGAGAGGGCTTGATGATATGGACAGGAGGCTTCTCTCAACAATAATCGAAAAATTCAGCGGGGGTCCTGTTGGTATTGAGACCCTCGCGGCCTCATTGAGAGAGGATAGAGAGACCATAGAAGATGTGTATGAGCCATATCTTCTTCAGGAAGGCCTGATAGAGAGGACACCGAGGGGAAGGCTTGCCACAAAACATGCATACCAGCACCTCGGGATAAATGTTCCTCAGGGGTTGTTCTAATGAAACTCTTGATGCATATATGCTGCGCCAACTGTGCCTTATATCCGCTTGAAGACCTCCTTTCAAAGGGCATAGATATTAAGGGGCTGTGGTTCAATCCCAATATACACCCTTACAACGAATATCAAAACCGCCTTGACGCTGTTAAAGGGCTTCAAAAACTCTGGGACCTTGATGTTGAATACATTGACCATTATGGGTTAAAAGAGTTTTTGAAGGCAACTGTAAATCGTGAGGATGAGCGATGTATCTTCTGCTACACAATGAGACTCGAAGAAACTGCAGGGACTGCAAAAAAGATGGGGCTTGATGGGTTTACAACATCTTTGCTTGTAAGTCCATATCAGAAATTTGATATGATAATAACTGTAGGTAGGGAGATGGAGAATAAGTATTCCATTCCATTTCATTCGGAGGACTTCAGGCCTGGCTGGAAAACAGGAGTCAGTCTTTCGAAAGAGCTCGGTCTCTACAGACAGAAATACTGTGGTTGTATGTATTCGGAGATGGAGAAACATTTAAAAATAAAAAATGAAAAATGAAAAAATATGGAATTCCTTTATTTTGAATTTTTATCTTTGAATTTTTAATTTGTGATGGTTGATAGCATCCAATACATAGGCAGGTTTCTTATAATCCTCGGCATCATAGTTGCTGCTGTTGGGGCTTTGCTTCTTATATCAGGAAAGATCCCATGGCTTGGCAGGCTCCCTGGCGATATTACAATACAGAAAAAAAACTTTACATTCTATTTCCCGCTTGCAACAAGCATTCTTATAAGCCTGATTCTTACGTTATTTTTCTATCTCTTCGGGAGGAGATGATGAAAATAACAATAATAATTTTAATTCTTTTGATATGCCCTGTAATAGCTCTTGCAGACACAATAAAGGTGCTTATTGTAGATGAGAACTATCCCAGTATTCCTAACAAGGATGAGAAGATAGAGAGGCTTGGCAACATGAAGGGCGACCTTCTTGTGAGCGGTACCCATTATACCGGCAACATCGAGGTATGGAAGGGTGAGAAAGGACTCTACCTTATAAATGAGCTGCCATTTGAGGATTATGTGAAGAGTGTTGTCATGGCTGAGGTTGGACCGAACTGGGAGAAGGAGACCCTTAAGGCACAGGCTGTTATAGCAAGGACATATGCTGTGTATCAGAAGAACATGAATGGAAATTCCAGATACCATATCACATCTTCTGTCCTTCACCAGGTCTATAAGGGCAACCATTATGATACAAGGATAGCATATGCTGTCGCGGAAACATCCGGTGAAATACTTACCTTCAACGGTAAACCAATAGAGGCTCTTTATCACTCAACATGCGGTGGAAAGACAGAGAACCCTGAAGATGTATTTGGAAAGAGTTACCCATATCTGAAGTCTGTCACATCCAGCTGTGAACTATCTCCATACCGGGTGTGGGAAAAGAAGATCCCCATATCAGAAATTGAAAAGGCATTAAATATCACAGGTATAAAAGAGCTATCAGTAAAATCCTACACATCGACCATGCGTGTGAAGGAGCTGAACATCATTAACAAATCAGGACAGAGCACAGTCAAGGCTAACGATTTCAGGAAACTGCTCGGCTGGAGCAGGCTGCCGAGCACCAACTTCAGCATGCAGAGGGACGGTGACTCAATAATATTTGAGGGCAACGGTTACGGCCATGGTGTTGGCCTCTGCCAGTGGAGCGCCCTTGAGATGGCAAGGGAAAGCAAGAATTACAGGGAAATCCTGTCCTTCTTCTATCCGGGCACAGTAATACAGCTATATGAAGGTCGCTGATTTTGACTTCTCTCTCCCAGAAGAGCTGATAGCAAAAAAACCCTGCAGGGAAAGAGACAACTCCAGGCTCCTTGTGCTTCGCAGGGATGGCGGGATTGAGCACAGGAGGTTCCATGACCTGCCTGAATATCTCAATCAGGGCGATATGCTCCTCATGAACAATACAAAGGTATTCCCTGCAAGGCTCACCGGGTTTAAACCCACAGGTGGAAAGATAGAAATGCTCCTTGTAAAAGAGACCGCCCAAAACACATGGGAGATACTTTCGAGGGAAAGATACACAGGGGAAATATCCATATCAGAAGACCTTTCAGCAGAGATTTTTGATGGTAAGACTGCACGTCTGATATCTTCTGATGACCTCATGGAAATCCTGTGGAGAGACGGTGATATGCCTCTTCCTCCATATATTAAGCGCAATCCAGGAGCGATGGATAAGGAGTGGTATCAGACAGTGTATGCAGAAAAAGAAGGCTCAATCGCAGCCCCCACAGCAGGTCTTCACTTTACCAGTGAATTGATAGATAAGATAAAAGACAAAGGTGTCATGGTCAGATACCTGACGCTTCATGTAGGCACTGGGACATTCAGGCCGATAAAGGCTGAAGAGGTTGAAGAACATTCTATGGACCCTGAATACTTTGAGATTGATACAGGTCTGACCTCTGAAATAAGAAAAGTAAAAGATTCTGGCAGACGACTTTTTGCAGTTGGAACAACAACAACAAGGGCAATAGAGGGATATTTCGGCGGTCAATGGACAAAAGACAGTTATAAGTTACGAGTTATGAGTTATGAGTTAAAAGACGAAATTCAAAATTTAAAATTTAAAGAAGACTCGTTACTATATTCTGAACTCCGAACTCCGAACTCCGAACTAATCATCAGGGGATATACAGACATCTTTATCTATCATGGTTATAAATTTAAAGCAGTGGACAGCCTTATAACCAATTTCCACCTCCCGCGTTCCACTCCACTCATGCTCGCATCTGCCCTGTGCGGGTTCAAAATACTGATGGACGCATACAATGAAGCCATTTCCTGTGGGTATAGATTTTTCTCATATGGTGATGCTATGCTAATTATATGAAACATGGTGATTTTAAAAAGAAATCAGGAGGGTTTCTGCTGGGTAGAGAACTCATCATAATCATTGTTGTGCTGACCACTGCCATTAGCTTTACCCTTGGATATTTTGTTGGCAAAAAAGGAGACAAAACACACCCGCAGCCGGCGGTAACCCACACGCCCCAGCCACAGGAGACACAACCTCCCCCGCAGAAACAGGTGATACCTGATAAGAAAGTTGCAGCACAGACGCCTGTGCAGCCTTCTGCCCCTGCAACCGAGGCAAAAGTAACAGCGCCTACGCCAAAGGAAGATAAGCCAGATCAGAAGGCCATATATACGGTCCAGGTCGGAGCCTTTAAAGATCCCAAAGAAGCAGAAGCCCTAAAAAATAGACTCGATGGTAAGGGCTACAAGACGTATATCACAGAGTCTTCTACATCAAAGCATGTAAAACTCTTCAGGGTCAGGACAGGTGAGTTCAAGGGCAAGAAAGAGGCAGAGGTTGTTGCCCTGAAACTGAAGAAGACAGAGGGTCTCAGGGCGTTTGTGACGCTCAAGAATTAAGTAGGAGGGATCACGGTAACAATAGAAATAGACCTCGACAGCGAGAAGGAATTCTCCATCCTTTATAGCGGTCTTGATAAAAACCTGAAGCTCATAGAAGAGGCCCTCGGAATAGTCATAAGCTCAAGGGGAAACAGGATATTCATTCAGGGTGAGGAGCGTTCTGTAAAGAAGGCGGAGAAACTCATCAATGAGCTGCGTTCCATAAGTGCAGAAGGCTATCTACTAAAGCCAGATGACATCCGCTATGCTATAAGGTCATTGTCACCCGGGGATGATACGTCCCTTAAGGAGCTGTTCCTCAACAACATACCTGTATCCTCCAAGAAGAGGTTCATAATACCAAAGACAGAGGTTCAGAGACAGTATATTGAGGCGATAAGAACCCACGATATTGTAATAGGTATAGGTCCTGCTGGCACAGGGAAGACCTATCTTGCCATGGCAATGGCAATTAATGCGCTTCTCAAAAAACAGGTAAGCCGGATAGTCCTTGCAAGGCCTGCTGTAGAGGCAGGGGAAAGGCTCGGATTCCTGCCTGGAGACATGTATGAGAAGGTCAACCCTTATCTCAGACCGCTTTATGATGCCCTTTTTGATATGATCGAGGCTGAAAAAGCGAGCAAGTTCATCGAGCGCGGCATCATAGAGATTGCACCCCTTGCATTCATGAGGGGAAGAACCCTGAATGACTCATTTATAATCCTTGATGAGGCGCAGAACACTACCTCTGAACAGATGAAGATGTATCTCACACGGCTTGGTTTTAACTCAAAGACTGTTATCACAGGTGATATAACACAGATAGACCTCCCATCAGGAAAGACCTCTGGACTTATAGAGGCAGAGAAGATTTTAAGTGACATAGAGGGGATCCAGATAGTATATTTCTCCGAGAAAGACGTTGTCAGACATAAACTCGTGCAGGAAATAGTAAAGGCATATGAAAGATATGAAAAACGGAATCCAGAAGACCCAAAAGGTCAGTAAAAAAATCGACACAAAAACGGTTTCCCTCCTCATAGTCTTTGGACTGTTATCAGCTATTGCAATACAGGAAAGGATAGGACTCGAATACCTATTGGGAGGATTCCTTATAGCCTGTCTACTCCTGGCCATTCTCTACAGAGATATCATGAGGTATAAACCCCATTACATGAAGAACTACAGTATGCTTGTCCTTCTTGGCTTCATGATTGTCAGCACCATACTCATTGGAAGGCTCTTCGGCTATCTGCTGTTGAACCTCTCTGAGGGGCTTGGCTTCTTATCCATAGAGAGTGCTGTATTTGGCATGCCGATACCAGCAGGCGCTATGCTCGTTACACTGCTATTTGATTTTCACACAGCAATCGTATTCTCTTTTATTATAAGCCTCCTTACAGGCCTCTGGCTGCAGGATGCAATCTATCCTGTCTATGCCTTTGTTGGCAGCCTCACCGCTGCCTTCAGCGTTATAAGATGCAAGAAACGCTCTGCCCTGATCAGGGGCGGCCTTTACGTTGGAGCGGTAAATGTCTTTACTGCAATAACCCTTCTGCTCTTCGGTGGGGAGTTGTTCACAGCAAAGGTAGCTTCATCTATAGTGTTTGCTGTCTTCGCTGGAATAGGCGTCGCCGCCATCGTGTCGCTTATGCTTCCAATACTTGAATATATGTTCAAGGTTACAACTGACATAAGCCTTCTTGAACTCCTTGACCTCAATCAGCCCTTGATGAAGAACCTGATGATAACAGCACCTGGCACATACCACCACAGTGTCATTGTGGGAAATCTTGTTGAGGCTGCAGCAGAGGCTGTCGGTGTAAATCCTCTTCTCGGAAGGGTCAGCGCATATTACCATGACATAGGCAAGATCAAGATGCCAGAGTACTTCGTTGAAAACCAGAGCGGCTCTGTGAGCAAACACGACAAACTCACCCCACACATGAGCAGCATGATCATCACATCTCATGTAAAGGAGGGTGTAGAACTTGCAAGACAGCATAAGCTCCCTGAAACAGTCATAGACATCATAGAGCAACACCACGGCACAAGCCTTATAATATATTTCTTTCAAAAGGCAAAAGACCATGAACGCGAACACGAGCCATCCGAAGAAGACTATAAATATCAAGGGCCAAAGCCCCAGACCCGCGTGGCTGCCCTCGTGATGATGGCAGATGCTGTTGAGGCTGCATCAAGGGTGCTCAATGACCCAACACCGGCAAGGATTGCAGCCCTTGTGGATAAGATAATAAACCACATCTTTCTTGAAGGACAGCTCGATGAATGCGAACTCACGTTGAAGGATATATATGAGATAAAAAAGCGTTTTTCATATATCCTCACAGGAATCTTCCACAGAAGGGTGGATTATCCCGGATTCGATTTTAGCGGGAACTCCCAGAAGTCAAATGAAACTCTCTATAAAGAACCAACAAAAACTGATAAGGGTAAACCAGCAGAGGATAAAAAGGGATCTAAGGAATGCCCTCAGGCTGCTTGGACTCCAGCGAGCTGAACTCAGTATTCTTCTTGTAAATGACAGGAGGATGAGGGAACTGAACCGCCAGTACCGCGGCATAGACAGAACCACAGATGTCCTCTCATTCCCTCTGTATGACAGCCTGAAAGATATCATATGGGCACAGGGCCTTGCGCCCCTACTGCTTGGTGATATTGTCATAAACCTGCCAAAAGTAATGAGTCAGGCATCAGAGCATGGCATGACATTCAAAGAGGAACTCAGGTGGCTTCTTATCCATGGGCTTCTCCACCTGATTGGATACGACCATGAGAGAAGCAGGTATCATGAAAAGAAGATGAGAATAAAAGAAATGGAGATGCTCAATGCCCTTCAGACAGTGGATTAAGAGCGCCAACTTTGCAATAGAGGGAATCCTTCATGCTGCCAAGACCCAGAAGCACCTTAGATATCATTTCTATTCAGCAGCCATCGTACTTCTCCTGAGCTATGTACTCGGGGTTTCAAAAACTGAATTCCTCGTTGTCTCGCTTGCTGTAATAGCAGTGCTTCTCGCAGAGATGTTCAATACTGCAATAGAAGCGATAGTTGACATCATATCACCTGAACAGAGCGAGAAGGCACGTGTAATAAAAGACATAGCTGCTGGTGCAGTGCTTATAACTGCCTCTGGCGCTGCGGTCATTGGGTATATAGTCCTGTTCCCTTATATACGCGACTCGTTCCAGAAAGGGCTTTATATAACAAAGCATTCAAAGGAAGAGATTTCACTCATAGCATTCATCTTAGTCCTCATACTTGTTGTTATAACAAAATCCTACTTTGGAAAGGGCCATCCGTTGAGGGGCGGGATGCCAAGCGGTCATTCTGCACTTGCATTCTCGGTGTGGGTTGCTGTCACCTGCACAACAGAGAGTTTTATTGCATCACTGCTCTGTTTTGTGCTGGCTGCAATTATTGCCCAGAGCAGGGTTGCCACAAAGGTCCACAGTCCGTGGGAGGTCATCCTCGGCGGCCTCATAGGCGCATCAATGACGTTTCTGCTGTTTAAACTGTTTTCTTATTAGTCCAAATAATGCGAGGCAATGTCAAAAGTTTTATGAAAAACAAGGGTAGTTGATATGAAAAATGAAAAACCGCCGGTAGGACAGGCGTCTCGCCTGTCAGAACATTCATGGAGACGACATCTTCCGCACTTTCAACTCTCTGCCGGGTATTATTTCATTACATTTACTACGCATAACAGGCAATTATTACAGCAAGCACATAAAGATTGTGTTTTTGATGCAATTCGTTTTTTAGATGGCAAGAAATATGAACTCTATGCTGTTGTAGTGTTAGACGACCATGTTCATATGGTGATAAACCCTGTGGATACATTATCTAAAATAATGCATAGCAATTCAAGACAGCCGAGACGGCTGTCCTACCCCGATGGGTTATCGTTCATTACCAGCAGGACAGGCGTCCCGCCTGTCAAAGAACTATTAGAGAAAATTAACTATATTGCAAATAATCCAATCAAAGCAAATTTGGCAGAAGAATATGAAGACTATAAAAGGCTTTATATAAAAGGTTGGATAAATGATTATACCTGGACAGGCGAGACGCCTGTCCTACTATTTTG
>DYHX01000069.1 GCA_020723925.1 Nitrospira japonica
AATGGAGAACCAAACCCTTAAAAGAATTTACACAGAAGTCTTGACACTACCTTTAAAATATCTCACATATTCGCCTTTGTATTTGCCTTCGCTTTACTTAACGCACTCTGTATTGCAATGAACTCTCCAAGGTTGTCCTCATACGTATTCATTTCTGCCTACCCTTCAACTCTGGAATGAACATCGGCGTTTTATCCATATAACTCCTGTATTCATCTCCGAATAATTCAATCATCTCACCTTCTTCCCTCTAAGCATAATAAATATTTTCCCCGTGCATATCTTATTACCTCCCCTTCATGGATCCCCATCTTCTGCATACCTCCTTGCCACCTACCTTCTCATAGGATTTCGAAGGAATTATGAATAATGAGCAGAAGTAATATGTGGTGTTTTGTATGTGGATGTGGCAACAGCATCTTTATCCTCTATTGTCATCTTGCAGACAGGGTCTATAACTTTCACCTTTTCCTCCCAACGCCAAATATGGCGATATTTCTGATATGCTTCATACTAATTATGTCGATGTTATTTTCTTCCAACCCGTTTTTAAACGCATCGAAATCAAATTCGCCCCCTGTGGGATGAGCTGTAAGAGTCCTGACAAGGAAATTTCTCAAAAATGGACTGAATGGTTCTTCAAAGAAGAATTCCCCTCCTTTTTTTAAAACCCTCGAAATCTCTTTTACTGCCCTTCCCCAGTTTTCCATGTGATGCAAAACTCCAAATGAAAAGACAGCGTTGAATTTTTCATCAGGCTCATCCAGTGCCATCGCGTCAGCCACCTTAAACTCTATCATATCCTTAAGCTCAGGTTTAAGATTTCTCTTTGCCCTTTCAATCTGTTCAGGGTCTATGTCTATTGCAATGACTTTCTGTGCGCCAAATTGTTCTGCTATTACCTGAGCCCCTATTCCCCTCCCACACCCTATCTCAAGGCATAAGATGTATTCAGGAAGGCTGGCCATTTTCCTCAAAAGAGGGCCTTCCACATTCCTCTGCACAAATGCCCTAAGGGGATTGTTTGTTATGAACCTTTCGACTACGTTTAACTGCATTTAATCATTAAAAACCCCTCTTGTTATTGAACAGCCTCCCATTAGTTCGAAGCCCTCAGACAATCCTCACGCCATAAACAATTCATCTGGTCGCATATGCAAGCCGTAGCAGTCCCAAAGCAGTCGAAATTTCCCTCAGCCCTCTGGATTGCCCGAATAAGTTCTGCCTTTTTCAGGTTCCCTGCCTTTACGCCATTTTCCTTTGCAATAGCTTTGATTTCTTGAAGCTTCATGTCTGCCTCCTTCTACATTAATGTTTGTGCGAGTCACTTTTTTTGGGTTTTTCTTTCTTTTGCTCCCTGTTTTTAGATTCTATTTTCCCCGATAAAAGCGCTAATCTATCCTCAGTTTCAGAAAATGTGTTGAGCATGAGATGCAGGGGTCATAGCTCCTTATAATCATCTCACAGCTCCTCTGTAAAACACCAATTGGCTTATTTATATTCATCGAAAGAAAACGGTGCAGGTCCTCCTCTATCTGTTTTATGTTCTGTGATGTGGGTGGGATTATATTACACCCCCTAACATAGCCTTCTTTATCCATTGTGTATCTGTGGTAAAGGCTTCCCCTTGGTGCCTCTGTTATCCATGATGCCTCTCCTTCCACCGGCTCAAACGGAATATAAGGACCTGGTGGTTCCTCATATCCCTTGATAATCCTCACCGCCTCATAAAAAGCATAGGCGACCTCTATAGCCCTTGCTATGATGCTCATAAACGTGTTGGTTATAGGGAAGGTAATGCCTGTTTCCCTTAGAACAGCCTTTATCTCATCAGGCAATTTATCGTGATTCAGGTTTAACCTCGCAAGGGGGCCAACCATATAGTTTCCCCTCTCCTTTATCCTTGAGGGTAGTGCATTTGAATAAGGCTCTTGAAATTCCTGTATAAAGTTATTGAACTCTGAGGCATCAATATCAAGCCCCTTGCTTGAACGAAGCCTCCCCTCGTTCATGGGCTATTCCTCTGGATTCCACAGGGAGACGAACTCGATATCCCATGATATATCTGGAAAGTCGAGGTTTATTGCCCAGCGTATGGATTCAATGGCATCTTCAAAGGCATTTTCAAGCTCTGACAAGAATGCCTTCAGTCCTTTTTTTAAAGGTGTCTTATAAAAACCGCCAACCCTGACAGATATAGGGTGCACCGGCCTTCCTCCAAGGAGTGAAAAAAGTTCATTCCCGACCTTCTTTAATCTTAGTGCCTGTTGAAGGGTCTCCGGGTATTTCTTGCCCATAGCTACGGCGCTTTCAAAACCGAGAAAATCCGGGGCTGAGAGGAAATATATATGGAGGCAGTGGCTTGCTATCCACTCTGCGCAGTAGATAAGCCTCCTGAGTTCCCGCAATTGGCCTTCCACCTTAAGACCGAATATCTTCTCTATTGCATGCACAGCGCTCATCTGGTAGGCTACTGGACATATTCCGCATATCCTTGCCACCATGTCCGGCACCTCGTGATAAAGCCTCCCCTTAAGGAATGCCTCAAAGAACCTTGGCGGCTCAAATATATTAAGCCTGAGTTCTTTTATCTCTCTGTCAACGACCTTTACATAAAGGCCGCCCTCGCCCTCGACCCTTGTCAATACATCAACCTTTATAGTCTTATTCTTTCCCATGATACTTTCCAAAGGCATACGAGTTTATACCTGCAAGTCTGAGTTTTATCTCATCCTTACTCAAACCAAGGGTCTCAAATCTCAGGGAAAGGGATTTTATATTGGGGTCTTCTGATGGGCCAAAGCAGCCGTAGCAATCCCTCCCGTATGATGGGCATATAGCACCACATCCTGTCCTTGTTATTGGCCCAAGGCATGGAATTCCCTGGGCGACCAATACGCAAGGTGTCCCTTTTCTCTTGCACTCAAAGCATACGCTATAAGCCTGAATATTGGGTCTTCTCTCCCTCAAAAAAGATGCCAGAACCTCAAGTAGCCCTTCTCTGCTTATGGGGCAGCCCCAGAGTTCAAAATCCACATGGACATAGTGGGAGATTGGCAGAGAATCTTTGAGCGCGTCTATATGCTCAGGTTTTGGATAAACGGCCTTCTTGAATGCACCCAGATCCTTGAGATTTCTCAATGCCTGGAGTCCACCTGCTGTAGCACAGGCACCGATGGTAACAAGGTAGTGTGTGTTTTCTCTGATAGCCCTTATCCGCTTTATCTCATCAGGTGTGCTGATAGAGCCTTCAACAAGGCTTATGCCGTAATAGCCCGTGGATTTCCTGCTCTTAAGCCCAAGGAAATAGGCGATGTCGAATGTATTAGCAATATCCACTAACCCTCTTTCCATATCGGGGATGGAAAGCTGGCAGCCGTCACATGATGTGAATTTAAATACCGCAAGCCTTGGCTTATCCATCAGATCTCACGCTCTCCAAGAAACTCTATGATATCCGTATAACTGAATACAGGCCCATCCTTGCATATAAATTTTGGGCCGAACATGCAGTGGCCGCAGACACCCATCCCGCAGTTCATGTGTCTTTCCATCGAGATGTATATAGAATCCTCTGAAAGCCCCATGTTTATTAATTCCTTTATTGATGACTGCATCATTATCTCAGGGCCGCAAATAAAGGCGATGGTCTTTTCAGGTATGATATTAATCTTTTTAAGAAGGTTTGTAACAACACCCATATCCCCTTTCCAGTATTCTTCAGGGTCAGCCTTATCCACTGTTAATAGGACCTCGAAGACCTCTCCATATCTTGGAAATTCATTCCTGTAAATGATATCCTTCGGTGTCTTTGCCCCATACAAAAGAAAATATCTGGCACCTTCCTCTTTTTCCCTTAGTATCTGCCGTAACAAAGAACGAAAAGGGGCAATGCCAAGCCCCCCTGCCATAATCATGAGGTCATTGCCTTTTAGCATCTCCATAGGCCAGCCCCTCCCAAAAGGCCCCCGCACTCCAATGACATCGCCACCTTTGAGGTTTGATATAGCAGTGGTTACATCACCGGCCACCCTTATGGTATGCCTTATGTCTTCTCTCCATGTTGCAGAACATATTGATATGGCCGCCTCCCCGATGCCAGGGACATAGAGCATATTAAACTGCCCGGGGGTAAAACCATATTCCTTTCTGATGGCCCTGTCCTTAACCCTCAGGGTAAGGGTAAATGTATCCCTTGTCTCCTTCTTTATCCTCTTGATGACCGCTTCAAATGGCGCTGCGATATTCATCGTCTTTTGCCGCTTATTCTTATCGCCATGAGTTCCTCAGTTATATCAATGCCTGCGGGGCACCATGTTATACACCTTCCGCAACCAACGCATCCTGATACACCAAACTGATTAATCCAGTAGGCAAGCTTATGCGTCATCCATTGCCTGTATCTTGCCCTCCTCGAAGGCCTGAAATTCCCACCGTGTACAAGTGCAAAATTAACAGAAAAACAGGAATCCCAGCATCTTATCCTTGTGGCAGTCTTCCCATCAAGGCTTGATGTATCATTGGAAGTATTACAGAAACAGGTCGGGCAAACCATGGTGCAGTTGCCGCACGATAGGTCACGGTTTGCTATGTCAGCCCACCATGGATTTTCAAACTCCCTGTAAAGGAGTGTTGGGAGGCCTTCAGTATCGAGGGTCTTTTTGATGCTCTTACTGGAGCTATCTATAAGCCCCCTCTTTTTCTCTATATCTGCACCCGCTGCTTCTTTATGATGGACGCCTTCGATAGCGTTCAGGCCCTTTTTGCTTCCTACTTCCATAAGAAAGTCCTCATCAAATTCCGTCAGCAAGAGGTCGAACCCATACTTCACTTCTGGCCCTGAGTTCATGGAAGGACAGAAACACGTGTTAGATGGGAAGATGCAGTTTACGGCAATTATAAAAATCTCCTTCCTCTCTGCCTGATAGAAGGGGTCTTTTTCAAAGACCATGTCGAGGATATGGAGGGCCCTAAGGTCGCATGCCCTGATACCAATAAATGCAAAGGGGCTACCTTCATATTCATATATCATGGTCTCGAAACCTTTTGCGCGCTTTTTTATAGCAAAAAGTCTCTGATATGGAGGGTTTAGAAATCGTTTAAGGGAATCGGGCCCATTTGAAAAGCCAAAGAAATAAGGCCTTTCATGCTTAAATAAACTGTAACCGCCCGTGACTTGCCTGTCGCCATAACCTACAGGAAGGTCCTCGATGGCTGTTATATTATCAAGTCCTATTGTACCACCCCTAACGGTTGGCCCGATAACCCTGTAGCCCCTATTAGAAAGGTCTTTGATAATATCACCAAGTGCTTCTTTTCTTATAGTTAAGGGCTCCATATAAAAATTATGTTTCATGACAACCCCACGCCTTTCTAATTAACCCTCTCTCATGTCCTTTTTCTTCTCCTCAAACTCCTCCTTGCTTATCTCTCCCTTTGCATATCGTTTCTTAAGGACATCGAGGACTGTCTCCTCCTTTTCTTCCTTTCTCCTACCTCCCACAACCAACTTGATAAGATAGATAATCCCTAATATTAGCAGCACCCAGAAGATGACCATAAAAAGCCATCCAAATCCCATCTTCCCTCCATAATCACCCCATTTCTTCAATGCAACGTATTTATTATTAAAAGTTTAACCCAAAAGATGTAGACATGGATTCAAAATTTCTTCAATGCGACATATTTATTACCCAAATTGAGCGATTCTTTGATTATAAATCACTCTTTGACAGGCGAGACGCCTGTCCTACTGTTTGACGACATCACCCATAGGGTAGGACAGCCGTCTCGGCTGTCATGGGTTTGTATAATAAATCGCTCAACTTGGGTTATTATATAAAGTTTATTTTGGTGTTTGCACTAAAATATGTAATCTTTTACCCCCACACCTGTAAACCCGTGGTGTGGGGTTCACCACATCTGCATCTTTTAAATGCATTTTCTGCATTAATGCTAACAGGGAAGGACATGAGAGGCGACAGGGCTTTTGATGGATCTTCTATAACCCTTTATAACCCTTCCAGCGCCTCTTTTGCAGCTAAGGTCTGCGCCTCTTTCTTGCTCCTGCCCCTGCCCCTGCCAAACTTCTTGCCAGCGATAAAGACATCTACTGTAAAGACCTTCTTATGTGCCTCGCCTTCCTGGCTTACCACACGGTATTCAGGCAGGGTGCCGAATCTCATCTGACTTTCTTCCTGAAGTTCTGTCTTGAAATCGTAAAATTCTCCTGATGAAATGGCTGCATTAATCTTATCCTCAAAGAGCCTCAGTATAGTCTCCCTTGCAGTATCATAACCTCCATCAAGATATATTGCACCGAATACTGCCTCTATTGCATCGCATAAGAGGGACTTCTTTTCCCTCCCGCCTGTCTCTTCCTCTCCCTTTCCAAGTCTGAGATATTTGCCAAGAGACAACATTGATGCTACATCAGAGAGAATAGACTCCTTCACGAGGTATGATTTTATCTTTGCCATCGTTGATTCGGAGTAGCGCTCCGCAGATTTGAATAGATGTTCAACAACAACAAGGCCGAGCACAGAATCTCCCAGAAACTCAAGCCTTTCGTTGTATGATGGTGCCTTATCGGGATTTTCGTGATGAAAGGATCTGTGTGTCAGGGCCTCGAGGAGAAGCGCCCTGTCTTTGAATGAATAGCCTAACTCTTTCTCAAACTTCTCTAAACTTTTTGAATAGGAGGCAGGCATTTGTCCCACCGAAACCAAAGGAGTTTGACATAGCATAATTTATAGTTAGTTGCCTGGATTTATGATGGACATAATCAAGGTCGCATTCAGGGTCTGGGTTTTCAATGTTTATCGTAGGAGGGACTATGCTGCTGTAAATACTCAAGATGCTGATAACAGCCTCAACCCCACCAGCAGCACCAAGCAGGTGTCCTGTCATGGATTTTGTGGAACTGACACAGAGTTTATACGCATGCTCTCCGAAGATCTTTTTTATCGCCGCTGTCTCAAGCTCATCTCCGTATTTTGTCGAAGTGCCGTGTGCATTTATATAACCAACGACTTCAGGTGTAACTCCAGCGTCTTTTATCGCTGCTGCCATACACCTCGCAGCACCCTCGCCTTCTGGCGCAGGAGCTGTTATGTGATAAGCATCGCTTGTCATCCCATATCCAATAATCTCTGCATATATCCTCGCATCCCTTGCACGGGCACTTTCAAGGCTTTCAATGACCACAACACCAGCACCCTCGCCCATGACAAACCCGTCCCTGTCTCTGTCAAACGGCCTGCTTGCTTTCTCAGGCTCATTATTTCTTGTAGAGAGGGCCTTCATCGCGTTAAAGCCACCTATGCCCAGCGGGGTTATGACAGACTCTGTCCCCCCAGCGATCATAGCATCTGCATCGCCCCTCTGTATTATCTTGAATGCATCCCCAATAGAGTGAGTTCCAGTTGCACATGCGGTCACCGCAGCAGAGTTTGGCCCTTTTGCACCATATTTTATAGATATCTGTCCTGATGCCAGATTTATTATGAGCATCGGGATAAAGAAAGGCGTTATCCTTCTCGGCCCTTTCTCAAGCAAAACAGAATGGTAGTGTTCAATAGCAGGAAGTCCACCCATGCCAGCCCCAACAATCACACCAACTCTTTCAGCATTGTGCTCTGATATCTTAAGGGCTGAATCCTCCATTGCCATTGTTGCAGCAGCAACAGCGAAATGGATAAAACGATCCATCTTCTTAACTTCTTTGGGCTCTATATAGTCTTCAGGGTTAAAGCCCTCCACTTCTCCTGCTATCTGAGTTGGGAAATTAGATGCATCAAACTGCGTTATATGTCTGATGCCTGATTTGCCGTTGATAAGACCGTCCCAGCTTGCCCTGACACCCACGCCGAGTGGAGTTATAAGCCCTACCCCTGTTACAACTACACGTCTTTTTTCCATCACGCCTGTTTGTTCTTTATATACTCTATTGCGTCCTTCACCTTTGTTATCTTCTCGGCATCTTCATCAGGAATCTCTATGTTGAATGCCTCCTCGAATGCCATTACAAGCTCGACTGTATCAAGCGAGTCTGCACCGAGGTCCTCAACAAATGATGCCTCAGATGTTACCTCTGAAGAATTTACTCCAAGTTGCTTTGATATAATCTCTTTTACTTTTTCTTCAACCATTACAGCACCTCCATTTTTAGTTATGAGTTATAAGTTAAGAGTTAAAGGAGTCAGGAGTTGAGAGTTGAGAAAAACTCCATAACTCCTAAACTCACATAACTTTTAACTTTTTGCTTTTTTATCACACCCAAATTGAGCGATTCTTTGATTATAAATCACTCTTTGACAGGCGAGACGCCTGTCCTACTGTTTGACGACATCACCCATAGGGTAGAACAGCCGTCTCGGCTGTCATGGGTTTGTATAATAAATCGCTCAACTTGGATCACATATACATACCGCCGTTCACATGCACCACCTGACCGGTGATATAACCAGAATCAGGAGATGCAAGAAAAACGACAGCATTTGCAACATCTTCGACCGTGCCGAATCTTCCCAGTGGAATTGCCCTCTTCATCTCTTCCTTCACGTTCTCTGGTAGGGCATCAGTCATTGCGGTTGTTATGAAACCAGGCGCAACTACATTTGCAGTTATACCCCTGCTTGCGTACTCTTTTGCAATGGTCTTTGTCAGGCCAACAATCCCGGCCTTTGAAGCACTGTAGTTTGCCTGGCCAGGATTTCCCATAAAAGCAACAACAGAGGCTATATTAACAACCCTCCCATATCGCTGCTTTGCCATTATCTTAACTGCCTCTTTTGAACATAGAAACACGCTCTTTAAGTTAATGTTTATAACAGCGTCCCAGTCGTCCTCTTTCATACGGAGGACAAGGCCGTCCCTTGTTATGCCTGCATTATTTATCAGAATATCTATCCTTCCAAATTCCTTTGATACATCTTCGAATGTTTTAGTCACCTCATCTGATTTCGAGACATCAAGTTTAACAGCTATTGTCTTAACCCCCAGCTTTCCAACCTCTGCAGATGTCTCCGTTGCCTGCTCAAGGCTGATATCGGCAATCACAAGGGTTATACCTTTCTTCGCAAGTCCCTCAGCGATTGCCTTGCCGATTCCACGCGCACCGCCTGTAACGACAGCAACCTGTCCATTGAAGTCCATAACCCACCTCCAGAAAAAAGTCGGCTATAATTGTAACAGAGAGCTCTTTTTCTTTTCCAGTCTTTTTGTGCTGTCCGAAAAATAGCTTGCTATCAGTAGTGTCCAAAATAAGAGATGCTTCATTAATCTAACTATCGGTTTACTACATCAGAAATAAGACTGAGAATAATGCCACTGTCATAAATACCAGTAATATCAATCCAGCGGATGCCATCTTCCTTCTTGAACCATGTGAACTGCCTTTTTGCGTACCTCTTTGTCCCCCTTTTGATGAGCAGGATTGCCTCATCTAAAGAAATCTCTCCCTTCAGATACATGGCGATCTCTTTGTAGCCAATCGCCTGCATCGGCGTCCTGTCAGGGTTCATCTCTAATATCTTCTTCACCTCATCCACAAGCCCGGCCGTTATCATCTCATCGACGCGTTCTTCAATCATTCTATATAGTTCTTTTCTGTCTCTGTTAAGCCCAATCTTTATAAATTCATATGGGAGGGGGTTTGTGAGTTTTGCCTGCATCTCTGACATGCTCTTTTTAGTTTTAAGACATACCTCCAATGCCCGCACAATCCTCCTGACATCATTGGACGTTATTTTTGATGCAGCCTCAGGGTCAAGCTGCTTTAAATAATTATAGAGAGAGCCTCTGTTTTCCTCTTCCATCGAAAGTAGCTCTTCACGCAATTGCCAGTCCGCAGAAGGACCACTGAAGATGCCCCTTGTAATTGCCTTTATATATAGGCCAGTGCCTCCAACAACTATGGGGATTTTGCCTCTTTTATGTAATTCCTCAATAATAGGGACCACATCCTCAATATACCTTCCAGTGCTATAAGACTCCCATGGGTCAACACTGTCTATCATGCGATGTTTTACAATTGCTCTCTCTTCTTCTGATGGCTTAGCGGTTCCGATGTCCATGCATCTGTAAATCTGCATAGAATCAGCGCTGATTATCTCTGTGCCAAGTTCCTTTGCAAGCAGGATAGAGACCCCTGTCTTTCCAACACCAGTAGGTCCAAGGAGGATAAGGACTTTATTCATATCGAAAAAGCTTTATGCTTAAAGATAGCTTCTAATTAAAGAAAAGTCAATTCACCCTTTGAGATCGGTTTATTTAGTTCATCTGGTTTATCTCGTTAACAAAAGAAACTAAAGAAACCAAACAAACTAAAGAGACCAGAAAAACCGTTTTCGCTTTTCACCGAAAAATAGATATAGGAAAGGCTGTCTCATAATTTTTATAATCGACAGATAATTAA
>DYHX01000070.1 GCA_020723925.1 Nitrospira japonica
TACACCCTCTTTTTTTATACTTCAAGATTTTACACAGAAAAGTTTACGCTACCAACAGAACTAATCGGTTTTTATTTCAGTGCCCTCCATCTGAAAGGCTAATGCATCCTTTCCTGCCTCAGCCTGTTCTTTTTTCTCTACTTCAATATTGAACTGGCCCAGTAGCACACCTATCATTCCTGATATGTTTATCTTAACCCCGTATTCATTCTCTATACGAATAATCTCGCTCCTCTTCTGATTAAGTAGATAGTTTGCAACATCCACAGGTAGGCCACAATTTATGCTCATGGCATTTTCATCTGACGAAGCAGACTCAATCCTCCTTAAAACAGTCAGTGCAAGTGTTTCAACAGACCTCACAAGCCCTGAGCCACCGCATGTCGGACATTTAATACTTACAGTTTCCCTGAGTGCTGGTCTCAATCTCTCTCGAGACATCTCAAGGAGCCCGAGATTTGATATGTGTGTAAAATCCATGTGTGCCTTGTCATGCTTAAGCGAGTCTTTGAGGCGTTTCTCTACTTCAGCATTGTGTTTCCTTGTTTTCATGTCTATGAAGTCTATTACTATCAGGCCACCGATGTCTCTCAGCCTTAGCTGCCTTGCTATCTCATCAGCAGCCTCCATATTAGTCTTTAAAGCTGTTGACTCCATATCCTTTTCCCTATGGCTCCTGCCTGAATTGACATCGATGGCTGTCAGCGCCTCGGTCTCGTCGATGACTATATAGCCCCTTGACGGTAGCTTTATGTACCTCTCGTGGGTTTTGTCTACCTGCTCCTCAATCTTATATTTTGAAAATAAAGGCTTTTTCTCTTTATAAAGTTTCAGTATCCTCTGTTGTCCTGGAGCAAATTTCTTGAAAAACTCCTTCAGATTCTTATAGACATTCTCCTCATCGACCAGAACCTCTCCAACGTCAGAGGTGAGGTAATCCCTTACAGTCCTGACTGCTATATCCTGCTCGCGGTAAACGAGCGAAGGCGCTTTTAGTTTTTCCGATTTTTCCCGAATCGATTCCCATAACTTAAGCAAATACTTCAGGTCAGCAGCGATCTCTGTTTTGGACTTATCCAGCCCTGCAGTCCTTATAATAAAGCCACTATTCTCAGGCGGTTTGAGAGACTCAAATATCTTTCTCATTTTTTCCCTTTTTACATCGTCTTCTATCTTCCTTGAAATGCTGACCCTGTCTTCGCCCGGCATCATTACTATGTATCTGCCTGGCAGAGACATGTAAGTCGTAAGGCTTGCCCCCTTTGTGTCCCTTTCATCTTTTTCTACCTGGACAAGGAGTTCCTGTCCCTTTGAGATCACATCCTGAATCCTTGGCCTTCCTGAAACTTCTTTTTTGATATAATACTCCCGCCTTATCTCCCTGAAGGGCAGAAACCCGTGTTTCTTTGCACCGAACTCAACAAATGCAGCCTGCAGCCCTGGTTCAACCCTGACCACAACCCCTTTGTATATATTGCCCTTCAGATGTTCTCTTGCAGAAGCCTCTATGTGGAAGTCAACCAGGATCCCACTTTCGACAATGGCAACTCTCCACTCCTCAGGGTGGACTGCGTTAATAAGTATCTTCTTTTTCATTGAGAGAAGTTTAACATCTTTTTGAAATTTTGGATATAAGTGTCATTGAGGTTTGCAATTTTTAGTTGAAACACCCCTGATTATTGTATTAAGTATAAAAATAACAAATAACCCTGCTGATAGGATAGCCGTTGTTGCGCCGAAATAAAATGTCGCCGAAGGAGAGACGTGGTCCCAGAGCCAGCCGCCCATGAGGCTTGCCGGAAATGTAGCAAGACCCACGGCTGTGTTATAGACCCCAAAAGCTGTTGCCTTAAAGTCAGGCGGTATTATAGTTGAGAGAAAGGCTTTTTGTATGCCTTCTGTAAGTCCCATGAAGAGACCGTAAAAGCCGAATAAAATCCAGACTGTTGTCGTATCTGCTGCAATTGCAAATCCATAGTATAAAACAGCAAATAACACAAAACCTAAAAGTATCACCCTCTTTTTTCCAAACCTGTCTGCCGTTATACCCGCTGGAATCGCTGAAAGGGAATAGATGAGATTGAACAACAGATAAACAACAGGAATCATAACAGTGGGAATCCCTAACTGTTGTGCCCTCAGGATTAAGAAAACATCGCTTGAATTTCCCAGGGCAAAAAGTATGGCTATTAGAAGGAAGCCCTTGAACCTCCAGTCAAAATGTTTCAGGGTTAGTTTCGGGCGCTCAGAACCTGCGGTTAGTGTTTTCTTCTGTTCTGAGATAAAGAAAATTATAAGGAGCACGGCGATTGCTCCGGGTATCATGGAAAGCCAGAATACCTTTCTATAATCATTTAAAAAGAGGCTAAGAAAAAAGAATGCCAGAGCCGGTCCAACAACTGCGCCCATCGTGTCCAATGACCGATGAAAACTGAATGCACGTCCTAAAAAAGCCTTTTCTGTTGACTCTGCTATAATAGCATCTCGCGGGGCAGTGCGAACCCCTTTGCCGAACCTGTCCATAAAACGGGAACCCATGACATGGTGCCATCCTGTAGCAAGGGCAACAATTGGCCTGCTCAAAGTGGATATTGCATAACCGGCGGCCATGAGCCACTTCCGATTCCCTATCTTATCGGAAAACCATCCTGAAAAAACCTTAAGCAGGCTGGCAGTTGATTCTGCAATGCCTTCTATAAGGCCGATTACTGATTTGTTTATCCCAAGGACATTTGCAAGAAAAAGCGGTACAAGGGGATATATCATTGCAGAACTCACGTCCATAAAAAAACTCACCAGTCCAGCAAAGAATACATTTTTTCCAAAACCAAAAAACTTTCTCTCCTTATTCATTTATAAAGCCTCCTCTCAATAAGTTTCTTTGCCTTTTTCCTTACGATGCTCACATCGGCATCAAGGGCTTGAAGGATAAAGTCCATTGCCTCTGGTGTCCCTATTTCGCTGAGGGCATCAAGAATTCCCATTTTGAGAAATGGATTATCCGTCTGCTCAAAGAGTTTTATAACAGGCTTGACCGCTTCAACACTCTTTAATTTGCCCAGTATCCATACCGCCCTCTGCACTGTTTCCCTCTCAGGATGCTTGAGTGCATTGATCAATTTTTCCTCAAAACCTTTCCTTTCATGCTCTGTTATATCAGCACTACAGTAAGGACATTTTTTATCATCACCTTTTATTTCCTTCCAGCATATGGGGCAAAAAAATGTCATATTCTATTCTTAATAGCCAAAAGATTATCCCTGGCATCATCTAATTTTTGTGCTGTTTCTGAGAGTGCCTGTTTTCTTTTTTCTACCTCTTTTTCTCCCTTGTTTCTCTGATTCATTCCCTTTTCTATGGCTGTGGATATGCCTTCAATGGTTGCCTCTATCCTCTGGAGCATTGCCCATCTGAAATCAAGTTTGCTCTTATCCAGCCTTTCGGCAAAATCAAATCGGATTCTTCCGCTTTGCTGGTCTATCATCTGATGCATATATTCATGAATTTTTTTAAGGATAATTGTGCTGCTTATAAATCTCGGCAATGCAAGAGTAAGCGATGTTGTTAAAAGCTCCAGTGAAACAGGCTCATCTTTAAACTTGTAGTAGAAGCTTGATTTTACAGTCCATAGTTCTTCAGATTTAAAGACTTCAAATGGAATAGAAAATAATTCTGAAGAAAATTTAAGGAGGCTGTCAACAGTCTCGTTTATCTTTACTATAAACCTGCTGCAAATAGATTCAAAGGAAGAGGCGAGTTTCCCGTCCTCTTTTGCACGCCAGTTGTTATAAGCATTTTTTACCTCATCAACAACATATTCTTCAAGTTTATAATTAAGCTTTTTACCTGAAAGGTCTTTGCTCTCTTTATATAAGGACTCAAGCCCTGATGTAAGATTTGCAATTAGTTCTTTCTTGAATTCTCTCAGATCTTCATCAAGGCCAGTTTTCACGAGTCTGTTAATCTCACCCTCGAGGAGTATGTCAAAGTCCTGCTTTTCAAGCATAACCTCTTTTTTCTTGTTTTCAGATGCCTCGACCTTTTTCTTGAGTTCATCCAACGGTGTTGTGAGAGATTTCATTTCGAGCTCCAATTCAAGCATGGCCTGCGATAAAACCCTTATCAGTGTATTTGATACTGAAAGGATTAAGACCTTGCCTTTTTCTTCCATAAGAAACGTATTCAGTATCTTTTCAAATTCAGGCAGAAAGCTTTTCTCAAGAAGGTCTTTTGATTTTGATAATTTGCCATCGAGTGCGAGTTTTGCTGATAGCGGGAAGATTTTTACATCGCACTTTATAGCATCTTCGATAACCTTCTTTGAGAAGGAAATGGATTCCTTAAGGTCTTCTGGACTCACATAGTCAGCTTTGTTCTGGAGAAAGAATATCCTGTCAGAGTATTCTTTTACGTCTTTTAGGAAATCCAGTTCTGCCTGACTTACCGGCTGATCTACTGACAGAAGAAACAAAGCAGCATCTGATTTTGGCAGATACTGATATGCAATATCGGTATTGTGCTGATAAACAGAGCCAACACCAGGGGTATCGATCAATCTCACGCCATCTTTAAGATAAGGCGATGGATAGGTTATAACGACTTCTTGCACATTCTTTTCATTCTTCGGATTACCTTTTTCAGTGACATATTCAGAAAGGCTCTCATGTCTTATTTCCTTAATTGCACCGTCTGATAGAAAAACTTTTATCCTCAGTGCCTCACCATATTTGAGGATTGTTGCAATTGAGGTCAATGGCACTACTGCTACAGGCAATATCTCCGCTCCCAATAATGCATTTATAAGGCTGGTTTTCCCTCGTTTGAATTGACCGAGCACAACAAGGTTGAAGGTATTATTCTGAACCTTTTCTTTGAGTTCCTCGCACGGGCAGCCGGGGATATTTTCGATTGCAAACATCGTATCAATGCATTTTAGAAGCTCTTCTTTGAGATGAGAATACTTATCAAGCATTTAATTCTCCTATCACATTTATGTTGGTAGGAGCCATCATATAACTAAAAAACTCCTACCAAAGTTTCCTTCAGCAGGAGTTATCGGTCCTGATTGCTCAGAACGGTTAATGGCGAACTCCATCGCCTTTTGGTTAAAAATAGCAAAACAGGTTTTAGTTAGTCAATTAAAACTTATTATAAATCTATTTAAAAAGATTAAAGTTCTCATACATTAAACCTGAAATTAATTATATCCCCGTCCTTGACCTCATAGGTCTTCCCCTCAACCCTGAGGAGCCCTTTATCCCTTGCAGCACTCATGCTGCCCGCTTTTACAAAATCATCAAAAGAAATAACCTCTGCCCTGATAAAACCCCTCTCGATGTCAGAATGAATCTTTCCTGCAGCCTTCTGTGCATTCGTACCTTCTGTTATCATCCATGCCCTGACTTCGTCCTCTCCAACTGTAAGAAATGATATAAGGCCAAGCAGATTATAGCAGACATGAATGAGTTTATTAAGTGCAGGCTCCTCGATTCCGAGATCATCGAGAAATGCCTTTGTCTCATCAGGAAGAAGTTGCGCAATCTCCATCTCTATCTTTCCGCATAAAGAAAGTGTCGAGTGACGAGTGAGGAGTGACGAGTTTTTGTGTTTACTATGAAAATACCCTTCCACTTCTTTTTGAAGATTTCTTGCTTTGTCCGTATTCAAAGCATTTTCTCCTATATTGAGAACTACAACCTCTGGCTTTGTTGATAAAAACTGAAGGGGCCTCATAGCCTTCTGCTCTTCCTCATTAAACTCAATATCCCTCAGGGCACTCTCTTTTTCAAGGGCATCCTTGCATTTTAGGAGCAGTTTCTTTTCTGCCTCATCAGGCTTCTTTCCCCTCTTTGCTCCCTGCTCCATCCTCTCAAGTCTTTTCTCGACAAGATCGAGGTCTCCAAATATTAGCTCAAGCTCAAGGGCCTCTGCATCGCGCCTTGCATCAACGCTTCCCATAGGATGCACCACAGCATCGTCTTCAAATGCACGCACAACATGCACTATTGCATCCACATCTTTGATTAGATCAAATACCTTCCGGTTCTGCTGCATGTCTCCTTTTGTGAGGCCAATATAGTCGATGTATTCCACAGTTGCATAGGTTGTTTTTTTCGGTTTATAAATCTCTGAGAGTTTATCAACCCTACAATCAGGCACCTTTACGACTCCGATATTCGGGTCTCCACCTGTTGTTGGATATATGGTTGTCTCAAGATTCTGGCCTGTAAGGGCATTAAATATCGTTGTCTTTCCAGAATTTGCAAGTCCAATAATCGCTATCTTCACTTTAATCGCCTTGTATGAAATAAAAGGTATTATACCTCATCGAATGAAGAAGCTGATTATGTTTTTAAATCCTGGAAAATCTCTCTGGACATTTCTATAGAATGAGCGGATTTTTTGTTTAGTTCAGGCATAGTTAACAGGGTAATGGTTTCCTGAAAGCCGCTTAAGTTTGGGCGACACTTGCTACAGGTTCCATCTCCATAGTTATAATCAATGTTGGGTTTGGCGCAAGTCCAAGTTGCTCGAGGTCTTCCCCTTCTAAATGGAGTGCCACCGCCTCCTTAAGGTTTGCCACTGCTTCATCAAGGGTTTTCCCCTGTGTTACAACAGGTATTTCAAGACATTCAGCAATGTAGTATTTCTCACCCTTTCTAATAAATGCTTTTATTGTATGCTGAAGGTTTTCTTTCATCTCAGCCTCCTTGCTCTATTTTACCTTAATCCCTTTCTAAAATCATCTTCAATTATCTTCCTCTCCTCCTCCGTTATCCCATAAAGCCCATAGACAATCTCGTCAATCTTTTCATCCGTAATTGCTATCTCGCGCTCAATCTTTTCACGCTCTACAGATGGGGGAAGGGAAGCTTTCTTTTTGTGTAGCTCAAGCATTCGATCAACGAGGGAGACGAGCTTGTCGTGAATTGCTTTTTCATTCTCCTGATATCTTTAAAATATCAGTGATAATTTTATCAGAAAGATAAAAACCGACCTCCTTTAACCTTTCAAGTATCGGCTTTATCTCTGAAATATAACCCTCTTTTTTTGATTTCAATAAAACGCCAGCAGTCCCTGTAAGTTTAAATGCCTGAAGTTTTGCTATCCTTCGCGCCAAGGCGTCATCTATGATAAGGAGAGGTTCGCTTTCTTCACAGGCTAATGCTAAAACTGCTGCCTCGCCCTGTCCCAAATCAGAAATGATCTTAATAAATGCAGGGGCTGTTACTTTTCTTACCTTTATCCAATGGTAATCTGATATTTCAGGGACATCTTCTCCAAGTTTTTTCCCTTCTTCAAGCTCAAATGCCACCGCCTCCGGGATAATAATTTCTCCATACAGCTTTTCAAGACAATGAAGACAGCCTAATCTGTGCAAGTAGAAAAGAGGTGATGTATTGACAATAACTACTCTATGCGTTTTCATAATCCTGCTTTAGTTCTTCAGGAGGTAATTCAAATATTGGAACGCCGTAACGAGAAAGGGATTGAAGAAAACTTACCCTCGGGATACCTGCGAGCTGGGCTGCCCTGCCAGAGGATAGCTTACCCATCTCATAAAGCTTCACAGCAGCAAGCATTCGTATGTCTCTCGAAAGTTCTGATGGTGTCTCTTTCAATGATATTAATATCTCCTCAGGAATTTCCAAAACAATCTTTTCCATGAATAACCACCTCCTCTTTTCGTTTTTATTTTACCTTAAATCGCCCCTAAAATCATCCATGGGTGAATGTTCTCTTACACCATCTCATTTAACTCAACCTCTGGTATCCTGTTTTTCAAATAAAGGCTCATCGTGGAAGTGAGTGGGTAAAATTCTCGCGGAAAAGGTATACTCCTTGTTATTCCCCCCTTTAGAAAAGGGGGGGTTGAAAACCTTATTGAATATTTTTCCAAAGAGGGGAGTAAAGTTGACCCACTCGATTACGCGAAGACCCATATATTATTTACCCAAATCCAGCGATAATCAATATCATTCCACACTTGATGCGGAATCCAGGGATTCCCGTGAAAACGGGAATCCAATTCCTTTATATAGTTCCCTGCTTTTGCAGGGACGGCGTCTGGATTCCTGCTTTCGCAGGAATGACGAATTTGCTTGCTGTTCGCATCTTATTGCTGGATCTGGGATTTAGTTGTATTATCGATTATCATCCTTATCTTCATCTGTTATCCCATAAAGCCCGTAAACAATATCATCAATCTTCTCATCCGTCACTGCTATCTCTCGTTCAATCTTTTCACGCTCTGTGGATGGAGGCATGGGGTTTTTCTTTTTATGCAACTCAAGCATCCTGTCAACTAAGGAGACGATTTGTCATGAATGGCTTTAGTTATCTGGTTATGGAATAACTACCATCTGGATTAGTTTTAAGTTTTCCTTTGAGTATTTTTATAGCTTCTTTTAAACACTTATTGTAATATTCCTGTTTTTCCTCAAACGACATATCTTTTACATCTCTATAAACCTCATCTTTCCATTCCCAAACTTCAGAGAGGGCTTTTGATATAGGGACTTTTTTCTCAATCGTTTTCATAGACTACCTCTGCTTTAAACATATTTAATCCTCTTTAATAATATAAGTTCCTTCTATTTCTTCAAGGACATCTTTCAGGTCTATTTGTTTAGATTCTGCAATCTCATTATTTCTAAGATGCTTATGGTTAGGGAAAGTTTTTAATGCTTTTACCTTCGGGTCAAGGGCATTGTCATAACGAAAAATAATATCTGAAGCTATGCGATAATTGTAAGCATACTTATACTTTTCAATACTATGTTCTGCATTCTCAAGAAACTCTTTAAAATCAAGTATGGAGCCATCTCTGAATTCAATGTTCCCTGAGATAAAGGCAATATCTTTTGTTTTTCTATCAATGGTTAAATTATAAGATGATACTATGGAAAAAGAATTAATAAGCGACTCTAAGTATATGATATAGTCATTTATATTCAAAAATAATCTCCTCAAGAGATTTCAGTCTGCTCTGCACCCTTTGTAAAGTCTCTATCTCTCCTTCCCATTCTAAAAGATCCATGTCATTAACCTTACCATAAAGTTTCTCCCTATCTAATTCGCCATACTTCTTTTCAAAGTCTCTTATCTTATTCTGGATTTTATCGGCTGTTTTTCTAAGTAATTGTGCCTCGGTATTTATAGCAAACTTTATTTTTTCCCTTGTCCAGTTATCGTCTGTCTCAATAATCAGTCTTGTCATTTATACACCTCCTTTATGTCCTTATTTTACCTGAATTCTTTCCTAAAATCATCCGCTCTCAATTATCTTCCTCTCCTCTTCCGTTATCCCATAAAGCCCATAAACAATATCATCTATCTTCTCATCTGTGACTGCAATCTCGCGCTCTATTTTTTCTCTTTCTGCAGAAGGAGGAAGTGTGGCTTTCTTTTTGTGGAGTTCAAGCATTCTTCAACGGTGAGACGAGTTTGTCGTGGATGACTTTTTCAGGCGGGTCAGTGCTGTCCAACGTATATTTCATAACATCTTTATCAATTCCTCTTTGCTTATATTATTCCAGAGGCTAACACGTGTAAGAATATCACTTAGCGTTCCCTTGGCAATTGTTTTATGATTGGGGACAGTAATATTATGTTCCCCTATACTTGTCACCTTTCTTAACCTTATGGTCACACACGGAGGGGGTCGGTCACACACGGAGGGGGTCAGGTCTTGATTTATTAGTTTTAGTAGTTTTAGCAATGCATCCTCTATTTTCTGATATTTCAAGACCTGACCCCCAACATCACCCTGACCCCCAACATCACCCTTACAGATACGGAGAATACATGGATAAGTAGTCGCAGTCTCAAAAACAGGCAAATCTCCAAAGTCAGTAATCTCTTCAATGCGCTGTTTTTTCATCCAGCGACGAAGTGGTTCCCCGTAATTGGCACGCATCCACTTATTGGCAACGATATAGCTGAAGGCTCCATTTTTATTGAGCAGAGAAACACCCTTTTCGATAAAGTATGCATACAAATCAGCAGTCCCCTGATAAACTTCATAATGCTTTTGAAAGTAATCTTTGAAATCACCAAACATCTCCTGTCGCACATACGGTGGATTTCCGATAACCACATCAAACCCTCCATTTTCCATTATCTCCCCAAA
>DYHX01000071.1 GCA_020723925.1 Nitrospira japonica
TTATCTGTCGATTATAAAAATTATGAGACAGCCTTTCCTATATCTATTTTAAGGTTAACTCGTTATCGAATGAAAGGCTGCAGGTATTGCATCTATAATATCCGTTGCAACTAATGAATGCTCCCCTTTATCAGAGGCAGCAATGTCCCCTGCCAGACCATGTATATACACGCCAAGGATTGAGGCATTAAGTGGAT
Organism: Nitrospira japonica; assembly: GCA_020723925.1. Classification (GTDB taxonomy): domain Bacteria; phylum Nitrospirota; class Thermodesulfovibrionia; order Thermodesulfovibrionales; family DYHX01; genus DYHX01. The sequence goes on from DYHX01000071.1 coordinate 198, forward strand.
TTAAGCCCTGGCCGAGGAAGGCTGAAATCATACCTGTGAGGACATCGCCTGTGCCTGCAGTTGCCATGCCTGGGTTTCCTGTAGGATTTATAAATGCCCTGCCTTCAGGTTCTGCAACAATTGTAGGCGCTCCTTTCAAAACAAGATATATTCCTGTCTCTTTCGAGAATGAAATCGCTGTATCTATCCTGTTTTTTTCTATATCATGGATACCGTAAGTAATCCCCCCCTGCCCCCCTTTAGTAAAGGGGGGTGAGGGGGGATTTGTTCCTGACTTCTGTTTAAGGAGCCTCGACATTTCCCCTGGATGCGGCGTGAGAATAATAGGAGACTTTGCCTTTTTCAAAATATCCCTTGCCCCTTGACCCTTGCCCCTTGACCCATTGAGTGAGTTTATTCCATCTGCATCAATCACTACTGGAACAGGCGATTTTTGAATAAGTTCAGCCATAATCTTCTCTGTATTGGATGTGACACCAATTCCTGGCCCAATAGCAATAACATCTACTTTTTTGGCAACAAAATTAAGAATCTCGTCCAGAGCTATTATTGACAACATACCACTACCATCATCTGCTAACGATAATGTCATCTCCTCTGTTACTCTTGATTGAAAAACATCCATAAGGGATTCAGGCACGCCTATAGTCACAAGGCCAGCGCCAGACCTGAGACATGCCCTCGCTGCCATCAAAGCTGCTCCAGTCTTTCCCCTTGAACCAGCAACAACGAGGATATGTCCATAATCACCCTTGTGAGAGTATTTCGGCCTCGCGGGAATTAATTGGGGCACATCCCTATTTTCAAGGAATTCCACCTTTAGTTTGTCGGATTTAAGCAGATCCTCAGGAAATCCTATATCTTCAATAAAGAGCCTTCCTGTATATTCAGCGCCAGGATAAAGAAGATGACCTCTCTTGGGAAGACCGAATGTTACTGTGTAATCAGCCATCACAGCCTCACCCATCACATAGCCTGCGTCTGAAGATATTCCAGAAGGAATATCAACTGAAATTACTGGCACATCTGATTTATTCAGGAATGAGATAACCTCTGCTATTGTGCCTGTCACACCTTTGCTTAACCCGGTCCCAAGAAGGGCATCTATAACTATTGCCCCATGAAGGTCTTTTTCATTTATCCCTGTTCTAAATTCAATCGGCACACCAATCTGCTTAGCTGTCCTGTACTGTGCAAGACAGTCAGGGCTGAGTTTATCCTGCTTTAAAAGAAGCAATACTTTTACACTCCATCCCCAGTTATAAAGGTTTCTTGCAGCAACAATACCATCTCCACCGTTATTACCCCCGCCTGAAAGGACAATAACCTTCTTCGGCTCAAACAGTTCCTTTATCTTTGAGGCAACAGCGAGCCCTGCCCTTTCCATGAGCACAGCGCCAGGAATCCCATAGTCCTCTATGGTCTTTCTGTCTATCTCCCGCATCTCTTCAGCAGTAACGACTTTCACCTATACCTCAATGACCACACAGGCCACCCCGTATTCACGCTCATGGCTTAAGCTCAGGTGGGTCTGTATAATTGACTTCTCTTTAAAGAATTTCTCGAGTTTTCCGTTTACTTTTATAAATGGCTTGCCGCTTCCAAAGTTCATTACTTCAATATCAGTCAGAGGCACAGAGACCTCAGAGCCCATCGCCTTTATCAATGCCTCTTTTGCTGCAAACCTTACAGCCAATGAAAGATATGGCTCCTTCTTCTCATAGCAGTATAAAATCTCACCCTCTGTGAAAACCCTCTCAAGAAACTTCCTCCCCCACTTCTCTACAACTTCTCTCATTCGTTCAATCTTCACAAGGTCTATGCCAACACCGTATATCATGCGAACTCCGTTCCAAGTTTACATCCTGCATTTTGCATTTATCAACTCCTTCATCTCCCTCACTGCCCTCTCTATACCGACAAGCACAGCCCTCGATACTATGCTGTGACCGATATAAAGCCCCCGGATACCCTCTATCGCGGCTATACCTGTTACATTTAAATAATTAAGGCCGTGACCTGCATTTGCCTTAAGACTATTCAGTCTTGCCCTTTTTACTGCCTCGATCACTCTGATGCGTTCATCTTCCTGCTTTTCCCCTTTTGCATTTGAATAAAGGCCCGTATGAATCTCGACAATATCAGCACCGATCTCCTGGGACACATCCACATCAATAATCGATGGATTTATAAAAAGGCTTGCAGGGATACCTTCATCCTGAATCCTCTTTACAGCCTCTTTTAAAGATTCCATCTGCCCATGGACATCGAGTCCGCCTTCTGTTGTAAGCTCCTCCCTCTTCTCCGGCACAAGGGTCACCATGTCAGGTCTCATTTCAAGGGCAATACCTATCATCTCCTTTGTTGCAGCCATCTCGAGATTGAGCTCAACATTTACAATCTCCCTGAGCAAGCGCAGGTCACTGTCATGGATGTGCCGCCTGTCTTCCCTGAGATGGACTGTAATTCCATCAGCGCCGCCAAGGATTGCAAGGGTTGCAGCCATAACAGGGTGTGGCTCCATACCCTTCCTTGCCTGCCTTATAGTCGCAACATGGTCAACATTAACACCAAGAAGCATATGAAACCCTCCATAGAGCTGAAATAAAAACGAATGACCCTGCAGCTATAGGGGATCTCATACAGGATGCATGGTGAGCCTGTCGAACCATTAATTTCATCACGGCTCGCTCATTACCTCCCTCGCCAGCTTTCTGCCAGCCTTAAATGCCCTCCTTATCTTTGCAGGGTCGAATTCTATACCATCCATATATTCCTTTTCTGGTTCAAAAACCGTAATCTTCACATATGCCTGCCCCTTCTTTTTATATGGAACACCGACTTCGTCAAAAAGTCTATCCACCTCACCCGCACCGATCTTCTCATAAAGTCTTTGCTTGAGAGTTTCTGTTTTCTCTACATACTCATTAATTTCCTGTGCATGCTTTATATCATCAGCATAAACCTCAGCAACAAGTATCTCGACTGACCGCTTTAGTATCTCTATGATGTTGTCTGTCTCGGATGTTTTTACCTTTTTAATCTTAAGGGGGGACGCAAGAACAATATAAATCTCATCTGGTGTATCATGCGGTTTTTCTTCCCTCAAATTTTTCAATGCCTCGAATGCGTCAGCAAGGGGAGTCACATTTCTTACGCCTCCATCAACGAACAATTGTTTCTTAAGTTCAACAGGTGGAAATATCACTGGTATAGCTGAGCTTGCAAGGATATAATCCCTGATATTTGGCGAGCCTTGCCCAATGGAAATATATTCTCCTGTGTTAAGCGATACAACACCTACCCTGAACTCTTTGCCTGAGCCTGCGAGGACGGAAGGCTTTATATATTGCTCTATCTTTTCTTTTAGAGGTGTGTTGTTATAAAGACTGATTATGAGCGGAAAGTCAACCACAAGGCCCTTTTCGTATATGTCATCTTCAGATTTGATGCCGAACCAGATATCCTTAAGTCTCTCAAGCTGCTGCTTGATTCCTTCATGCCCCCTCCCATGGGAAAGCATCGACGCATTCAGAGCGCCTGTTGATACACCACAAATCACATGGAAGTCCATAGAAAGATCATTCACAAGGTAATCAACCACACCAAGTTCAAATGAGCCCTTTGCACCTCCACCGCTTAATACAAGAGCCCTGTTGCCCATAACGCTGACACCACCTCCTTCTAATCTCTAAACTTATATCCCGCACTTGGAACTGTAAGGATGTACTCAGGCTCTGCCGGATCTTTTTCTATCTTCTGCCTCAAATGCTGTATATGGACATCGATCACCCTGCTCCACGAATATAGCTGTGCGTTTTTCCATAAACTCTTCCTTATTGCTTCTCTGCTCAAGACCTCTCCTCTATGGGCTATGAGAATACACAGCATCTCATACTCCTTGGGTGTTAATTCTATCTCTTTGCCCTTTATCTTAACTATTCTCTTTTTGTAATCCACACTCAAGTCTCCAATAACAACCCTGTCAATTAATAGAGGTTTCGCCCTTCTGAGGCATGCCTTTATTCTTGCAATCAGCTCGAGGGTTTCGAATGGTTTTACCATATAATCATCCGCTCCACTTTCAAGGCCTATAACCTTATCTGAAACCTTATCCTTTGCTGTAAGCATGATAATAGGCATTGTGGGGAAACGCACCCTGAGGGTCCGGCAGATGTCCATTCCATCGCCATCTGGGAGCATGATATCAAGAATTATTAAATCAGGAGTGGAAGATGAGATTTCCTCCTGTGCCTTTAGCCAGCAGTCTGCTGTTGAGACTTGATAACCGTGAAGCTCCAGGTTTGCCTTCAGAACTTTTAATATATCATGGTCGTCATCAACTACAAGTATTTTATCCTTCATTAAAAGCCTCCTTGATTCTGGGCAGCTTGAAATAGAAACAGCTCCCGTTCTTTCCATCGCTTACAACACCAATGACGCCGCTGTGCGCCTCTACGATACCTTTGCAGATTGCAAGGCCAAGGCCTGACCCTTCTTTTGTACCTTTCTTGTAAAACTTTTCGAATATCATCTTCTGATCTTCCCTCTGGATGCCTGGCCCCCTGTCGCGCACCATTACAATTACCCACTCATTTGATGAACTTGCCTCTATGAGGATGCTTGACCCTTCAGGGCTGAATTTTACAGCATTGAAAAGGAGATTAATAAGCACCTGCCTTATCCTGTCCTCATCAACGGAGATAAGAAGCTTATCATCGAGCTTGATATTGAACTCGATATTCTTGCCTGAAACATCTGATTGAAATGTTGTGACCACCTCGTTTACAAGCTGCGATATATCAACAACTGTGAAGTGCATTTCTGTTTTACCCATCTCTATACGCTCAAGGTCGAGAATGTCATTGACCATCCTTATAAGCCTGTCCGCGTTCTTCTTTATGACCTCAAAGAATATGAAAAGGTCATCAAGCTTATCGCCCTTCTCAGAGATGACCGCTGACAGCCTCGTTGATATATAGTCCATTGCACCCTTTATAGACGTAAGTGGGGTCCTGAGCTCATGGGATACCTTTGCAACAAAATCTGATTTTTTCTTGTTTATCTCCATAAGCATCTCATTGGCCTGGGTTAACCTCAGGTTTGCATCCTCAAGGCTTTTCGTTGCAGTACTGACCCTGTCATGGAGGCAGTTGTGGTAGTCGACGAGTGATTTTGCCATTTCTGAAAATGATATGCCAAGGTCTTCAAGTTCATCGCCTGTTCTGAGCGTATCCTTTGTAGAATAAGCCCCGTCAGTGAAGTCCTTTATAAATGCCTTTAACTTATGAATCGGCGATAAGATCATGCCTCTCACCATCCCATAAAGTGCCATCAGCAGGATTCCTACTATAAGAAAAGTTGCCACAAGCATATTTACCCTGTTAGTTTTGATTATCTTTGAGGTGTCATCCATTGGTATTGTTATACTTATAGCACCTCTTACATCGCCTATCTTGTAACTCTGCCTGGCATGGCAATCAAGACAGGCAGACTCAATATATAGAGGGGCAATATATCTTAGGTGCTGAGCCAAACCTGCTTTTTCTATCTTGAACAGCTCCTTGGCATTCCCGGCCTCAAATTCGTGAAGTGCCCACCGCTCAAACTCATCAGGGGCATTTTCAGGGTTCAGTAGTTTCAGGCTTGTTATATGAAACCAGTAAACGCCATCTTTCATGGCATATTTTGAAAGCTCTTTTGTAACCATGGCAGGATTTTTCTTCACATATCTCCTGCCTTTGATATCAACTATCTCTGGTTCCTTGTCCTTTAGATATGGATTTGGTTTTACCCATGGAAGCCTCTCTACAAAGATGCCTCCATGGTCTGCTATCCATCTTCTCGTCAGCACTATCTGTTTAAATAGTATCCTTGCCTCATTCTCAATCTGACTCATCATCAGTTTTTCCTGCCTCTGCGCAAGCACATAGAATGACATGCCGAGGGCCATCGTGAGAACAATGCCGGTGCCGATAACAAATTTTAGACTCAGGCTTACCCTTGCTGTCCTTAATTTCTCTATCATTTAATCAGTCAGAATCTGTGAAGCGCACAAGTGTCCCTCTCTTTGCACTACCGTACCTGAAGATGGTTATCCCTTTGCATCCCTTTTTATATGCAAGCAGAAACGCCCTATACACATCCTCCTTCTTTGCTCTGTGCGGCATATTTATTGTCTTTGACACTGCATTGTCTGTGTATTCCTGGAAGGCAGCCTGCATCTCTATATGATCCTCTGGCGGGATTTCATGTGCGGTCTTAAAGAGTCTCCTGACATCATCCGGAACCTCTTCCATGCCCCTGAGGTAACCCTTCTTTATGATCTTTTCTTCCATGGCCTGGGTGTAAAACCCCCTACTTTTTGCTGTCTCAAGAAAACACCTGTTTATCTCATATAGCTCAGTATCGAGTATTAATCTTTTATATGCAAGGGCGAATAAAGGCTCTATGCCGCTGGAACAGTCAGCAATTATTGATAAAGTGCCTGTGGGAGCGATAGTTGTTGTGGTGGCGTTCCTGACTCCTGGTATGCCCGGCTCATCATAAACAGAGCCCTTGAAATTTGGGAAAACACCTTTCTCCTCGGCAAGTTCAGCAGATGCATGCCTTGCCCTGTCCCTTACGAATCTCATAAGCTCTCTGGCAAGCTTAAATGCCCTTTTGTGGTTATAGGGCATCTCGAGGTGTATCAGCATGTCAGCCCATCCCATTACACCAAGGCCGATCTTACGATTACCCTTGTGCATTACCTCGGTATTCGGCAGGGGATACTTGTTTACATCGATCGAATCATCGAGAAACCTGACTGATGTTTTTATATCTGCAGTAAGTGAGTCATAATCGATTGCCGGCTCTCCTGCCTTTTCGATGACATACCTTGACAGGTTTATAGAGCCGAGCACGCATGCCTCATATGGAAGCAGCGGCTGTTCACCACAGGGGTTTGTGCTTTCGATTTCCCCGATATGCGGGGTTGGATTGGCCCTGTTAATCCTGTCGATGAACACAAGGCCGGGGTCTCCTGTCTCCCATGCGCTTGCAACCATCTCGTCAAAAACAGCCCTTGCCCTGAGTGTGCTCATAACAGCCTTGTTTCTCGGATTTATAAGCTCATACGCTCCATCACTTTTCAGGGCATCCATGAATGCATCTGTGACAGCTACAGATATATTGAAGTTTGTCAGCTCAATCCCCGTCCTCTTTATTCGAATGAAGTCAAGGATATCCGGATGGTCAACACGGAGGATTCCCATGTTTGCACCACGTCTTGCACCACCCTGCTTGATGACCTCCGTTGCTGTGTTGTATATCCTCATGAAAGAGACAGGACCGCTCGCTATCCCTCCTGTCGAGCGGACGATATCTGCCCTTGGCCTCAGCCTCGAAAAAGAGAACCCTGTGCCTCCTCCGCTCTGAAGAATAAGGGCAGCGTTCTTGAGTGTATCAAATATACTCTTCATTGAGTCATCAACAGGAAGGACAAAACATGCTGCGAGCTGTCCTATATCCTTTCCGGCATTCATAAGTGTTGGCGAGTTTGGAAGGAACTTCAGGTTGTGCATCAGCTCATAGAATTTCTCCTCCCAGTAAGCAGGGTCACCGTTATACTGGTTTTCCGCTGATGCCACTGCCGAGGCAACCCTCCTGAACATCCCATCGGGCGTCTCTATGACCTTCCCAGCCTCATCTCTGAGAAGGTATCGTGCCTTCAGGACTGTCAGGGCATTTTCAGTAAGCTGCATGAAGGTATTATAGCAAAAATGAGGGGATGGATTGACAACAAATACCATGATAGGTTATCTTATACATCTATCGCGGGGTGGAGCAGCCTGGTAGCTCGTCGGGCTCATAACCCGAAGGTCAGGGGTTCAAATCCCCTCCCCGCCACCAATCTTCCCTCTGCTTTTGCTATTGGCCAGCCTGTCAGAGAAATATAAGAGTATTATACTGATCCTTCTATTCCTTGGGTCATTGGGATTATCCTTTATGAGGGGCTCTGTTGCTGCATAACCTGCTACCCTGGTGATATGGTCCGGGTTCAAGCCGTTATATTCGAGTTCTTTCCTTGCTGCAGAGGCCCTCTCTGTAGAGAGTTCCCAGTTGGTATACCGATTTGATGCATAACTAAGGGCATCTGTGTGACCTTCGATAGCTATTTTATTGTCAAGGTCTTTTATGTTTTCAGTTATCACTCTCAGTATCTTCTTTGCGGTGGGACTTGGCTCAGAACGCCCGAGAGGAAACATTGGACTGCCTTCCTTATCTATGAGCTGAATCCTCACGCCACCCTCAAATATATCGACCATTATCTGGTCTTTGACATCCCCTAATCTTGTTTCTATTCCTCTCTTCAACTTCTCTTTCAACTGCTCCCGACTCATGACATCTGTACTTCCTTTTCCAATTTTCTTCGGTACTTCTGGAGCTTGTCCACCTGCCTCATTCATTATCTCAGAGTTCTGCTCCATAAACGATGAGCCGCTCTGGTCAAAAAGGTCAAAGTGTTTGAAGTAATCCGCAACCCTTGCCCTCTTCTCCGGGGCGACCATTGCGATGAGCCACATGAGGAGGAAAAAAGCCATCATGGCTGTCACAAAATCTGCATATGCAACCTTCCACTGTCCACCATGTCCACCTTCATGGCCGCGTTTCTTAACCTTTTTTATTATTATCCTCGGTCCTTTCATTTTCTTATCGCCTTCTCAAGTTCAGCAAAAGTTGGCCTATCCGTACCCGGGATTGCCCTCCTTCCAGACTCAACAGCCATCTGGGGTGCTGCACCACCTACAAATGCAACAAGTGCCACCTTGATGACCTGGAAATAAACTTCTCTTACCTTTGCCTTGTGTTCAAGATTTGTAGCCATTGGACCAACAAAACCATAGCACATTAAGACCCCGAGAAACGTTCCCACAAGGGCAGCGCCTATGCTATGGCCCAGAACCGCAGGGGGCTGGTCTATCTTCCCCATCGTAAGCACAACACCGAGGACTGCTGCAACGATTCCAAGCCCTGGAAGGGCATCAGCAACCTTTGAGATACTGGACGATGGAATCAATGCCTCATGATGATGGGCGTCAATATCAAGGTCCATCAGGTTATCCATCTCATGCGGCGGCATATTTGTTGTGATTATTACCTTCAGGTTGTCGCATATAAAATCAAGGGCGTGGTGGTTCGAAACAACGCTCTTATATTTGCTGAATATTGCACTCTTCTTCGGGTTCTCTATATCAGCCTCGATCGAGATAAGACCATCTTTTCTTATTTTCGAAAATATCAGGTTCAGCAATGAGAGGAGTTCAAGGTAGGTTGTTTTGCTGGAATTCTCAGCACTGAAGATTGTACTGATATTTTTAACAACAAGGCCCACCACCTTTGCAGGAGACGAGATTAAGAAAGACCCGATAGCGGCCCCAAATATGATGACTAACTCTGCAGGCTGGAGCAGGACACTGAGGTTGCCATGTTCCATAAGGTAACCGCCTACTACAGCCCCTAAAACTATAAGTATACCTATAGCAGCAAACATGTTCTTAATATTTATATTCGTCTTAAAGTAAGATGAACTTTAGCAGATTTTCTATCGTTTTTATTTTTTAATCTCAACTAACCGGCATCTCTATTATAAATGTAGCACCCTCGCCCTCTATACTCTCGACTCTGATTGTCCCTCCGTGCTCTGCAATTATGCTGTGAGCTATCGAAAGTCCAAGCCCTGTTCCTTTATTAACAGGCTTTGTTGTAAAGAAAGGGTCAAAAATTCTGGCAAGATGCTCTTTGGGGATGCCATGCCCGTTATCAGAGATTCTTATTGTTATCTTCTTGTTCAAGCTGTCATACGCTGTGGTAAAGACAATTCTGCTACGTCTGCCGCTGTCAGCAATCGACTGCTCAGCATTCAGGAGG
>DYHX01000072.1 GCA_020723925.1 Nitrospira japonica
GGTGTCGAACTTAAAATTTTTCACCTGCCATGCCTACCTCAGATATTGGTATCAGCCAGTTTATAACTCTATGTCTATTTTGGGGTAGAAGAGGATAGGGCGGATAACGAGATGGAAGATATAAAACCGGATAAGGCAATCAATATAAAGGGGCTTGTATGTCCTTACACATTTGTGAAGGCAAAGCTTGCGATAGAGGGCATGGAGGTAGGGCAGGTTCTTGAGATCCTCCTTGACTATGAAGAGGCATCGAGGAGCATACCGAAGTCCATGGAAGACCACGGTCAGAAGGTGCTGAAGGTCGAAAAGATTAATGATACAGATTGGGTAATTCAGATAAGGAAGGAAAGGGACTGATGGAATTCACAGAAGATCAACTCCAGCGTTATAGCCGTCATATAATCCTCCCTGAGGTCGGGGGTAAAGGGCAGAAGAAGATTGCCCATGCAAAGGTCTTTATTGTTGGAGCGGGCGGTCTTGGCTGCCCTGTTGGCTACTACCTTGCTGCTGCTGGTGTGGGGACTATTGCGATGATAGATAATGACAATGTCGAGTTGAGCAACCTTCAGAGACAGATAGCCCACAGCATGAAGACTCTTGGGAAGCCAAAGGTTGAGTCAGCAAAAAATACATTTGAATCCCTTAATCCGGATGTGAACGTAATCGCACTTCAGCAGAGGATTTCAAAGGACAATATCCTGGACCTGATAAAAGATTACGATGTGCTTGTTGATGGAAGCGATAACTTTCCAACGAGGTATCTCGTGAATGACGCATGCGTGATGCTCAAGAAACCCCTTGTTAGCGGGGCAATACTAAGGTTTGAGGGCCAGGTTACAACGGTTGTGCCTGGCGAAGGACACTGCTACAGATGTCTTTTTGAGGAACCACCTCCTCCTGGCCTTGTGCCGTCATGCCAGGAGGCCGGCGTGTTAGGGGCAATTACAGGGGTGGTAGGAGCACTTCAGGCAACAGAGGTATTGAAGCTTATACTCGGCAAGGGAGATGTATTGAAAGGGACGCTACTTATTTATGATGCACTCAAAACAACATTCAGGAGGGTCAGAGTGCCGAGGAATCCGAATTGTCCTGTCTGCAGTGATAACCCGACCATAACAGAGCTTGTTGACTACGATGCTGAGTACTGCGCAAGGCAGTAATGCGTGATGGGTCTTTACCCATTACTATAGTCAGCGACATAAATTAATCCCCATGCCCCCCTTTAGTAAAGGGGGGTGGGGGGATTTGTCTATATATTTTTATGATACAAATGACTCAATTACTTATACGAAGGGAGCTCCTCAATGAGATAATCGACCACTGCAAGGAGGTCTATCCTAATGAGGCATGCGGCATCCTTGCAGGAAGGGGCGGCATTATCAAAAAGATTTACAGGGCTGTAAATGTAGATGATTCATCTGTTACTTACCGTATAGAACCTTTTCAAGTCCTAAAAAATCTTAAGCAGGATGGCTTAGAAATGATTGCAGTTTACCATTCGCATCCTCATTCTGAAGCATATCCCTCTTTAATTGATGTTGAACGCGCTTCTGACCTGGATTCTGCTTATGTATCAATTTATGTGATTGTAAGCCTCATGCACGAAGAACCTGAAGTAAGGGCCTTCGCCACAAGCGATAGGAAAGTCAGAGAAGTAGAGTTGATAGTTTCGTGATTGTTACCTATCGTTGTTGTAAGCCCCCTTTAAATTAACGTCCCTTTTGAAGTAATATATACAATATTTTCATCCAGGAAGGAGGTAGGGTATGGGCTATGTGAAAGGACTTAAATGCAGAGAGTGCGGTAGAGAATATCCTGTTGAACCGATTTATGTCTGCGAGTTTTGCTTCGGCCCTTTAGAAGCGACCTATGACTATAAAGGTATAAAAAAGGTATTGACAAGGAAAACTATAGAAAAGCGAGAGAAGAACCTCTGGAGATATAAAGAGCTCCTTCCGATAGATGGTGAACCACAGGTCGGCCTGAGTTCTGGATATACCCCCCTTCTAAAAGCGGATAACCTCGCAAAAGAACTTGGTGTTAAAGAACTCTATATAAAGGACGATACTGTTGCCCATCCTACGCTATCATTCAAGGACAGGGTTGTGTCTGTTGCCCTGACAAAGGCAAGAGAGTTTGGTTTCGATACAGTTGCATGCGCATCAACAGGAAACCTTGCCCATTCGGTATCTGCCCATGGTGCAAGGGCTGGTTTCAGAAGGTTTATATTCATACCTTCAACACTGGAGGCGAGCAAGATAGTTGCATCCCTTGTGTATGAGCCTAACCTCATAGCAGTTGACGGCAACTATGATGATGTGAACAGGCTCTGCAGTGAGATAGCAAACAAATACAAATGGGCCTTCGTGAATATAAACATAAGGCCATTCTATGCTGAGGGCTCAAAGACCCACGGTTTTGAGATTATAGAGCAGCTCGGCTGGAAAGCGCCTGACAGTGTTGTAGTGCCGTGTGCAAGCGGCTCACTCCTCACAAAGATATGGAAGGGCTTCAAAGAGTTCAAGGAGATAGGGATAATAAAGGGGCTTGAGACAAAGGTCTTTGCAGCCCAGGCAACAGGTTGTTCACCAATATCCACTGCAATAAAACAGGGCTCTGATGTAATCAGGCCAGTAAAGCCCAATACCATTGCAAAGTCCCTTGCCATAGGGAACCCTGCTGACGGCTTCTATGCGACCCAGGTTGTCAGGGCGACAGGCGGATATGGCGAGGATGTATCAGACCAGGAGATTATAGATGCAATAAAGCTTCTTGCTAAGACAGAGGGTGTATTTGCCGAGACAGCAGGCGGTGTTACGCTTGCATGCACATGGAAACTGGTCGAGACAGGCAAGATAGCAAGAGATGAGACAACAGTGATCTGCATCACAGGGAACGGGCTCAAGACGCAGGAGGCATTGAACGGGCATACATCGTCGCCGCATTACATAAAGCCAAACCTTTCCTCTTTTGAGGAGGTATTGGAGAAGATAGATAAAGGAGGTAAATAAATGGCAGTTAAAGTAAGGATCCCGACCCCGCTTCAGAGATTAACACAGGGACAGGAGGAGGTAGATGGCACGCCAGGGACAGTAATAGCCCTTATTAATGACCTTGATAAGAGATTCCCCGGCATGGGCGAGAGAATTTCTGAAGCAGGGAAGATAAGAAGGTTTGTGAATATCTATGTGAACGAAGAGGATATAAGGTTTCTCAACGCGGAGGAAACTGTAGTTAAAGACGGTGATGAGGTTTCAATAGTCCCGGCAATAGCCGGAGGCGCAAAACAGTGAATAGTAATTAGTGAACAGTAATAGTAAAAATCATAAAACTATTCACTAACGACTGTTCACTATCCACTAAAGGAGGAGGGATTTATGAAGAAGCGTGTTAAATTGACCTTTCCGCAGCATCTCATCAAAGAGCCGGTGATATTTACAATGGCGAAGAAATATGATGTGATGCCTAATATCAGAAGGGCGAGAGTCACAGAGACGGTTGGAGAGATGGTTCTTGAGCTTGAGGGAACAGAAGAAAACCTCGGAAAAGGGATACAGTCCTTGAGGGATCAGGGCATAGAGGTTGAACTTGTGGAAGGAGACATCATAGAATAGTGTCAGTGGTTAGTGTCAGCGTCAGTTTTAGTTAAAACATTAAAGTTATGTGCTGACAATAATAGTATAAATTGCTGACACTATTAACTGACACTAAACACTAAAAATGGAGAGTTTATGGATATAGGAGAGTGTAATAGTCCAAAAATTTCGTGGAGAGGTATCATTGAAGAGTATCGAGAGTTTTTTCCAGTTACCAGTGAGACGCCGGTTGTAACACTGAAAGAAGGAAATACTCCGCTTATCAAGGCGATGAACCTGAAAAAGAAGATGGACATTGACCTTGAACTCTATTTTAAATTCGACGGGGCTAACCCAACAGGTTCTTTCAAGGACAGGGGGATGACACTTGCCCTGTCAAAGGCTCTGGAGTCTGGCTCAAAGGCAGTGATATGTGCCTCTACAGGCAACACGTCTGCTGCTGCAGCAGCATATGCAGCAAGGGCTGGTATAAAGGCGATTGTCCTTATTCCAGAAGGCAAGATTGCCCTCGGTAAACTTGCCCAGGCACTGGTGCATGGCGCACATGTGCTTCAGGTAAAGGGAAATTTTGATGAGGCACTTAACATAGTAAAGGCCCTCGTTAAAAGGCATCCGATTACTCTTGTGAATTCGATAAACCCATTCAGGCTTGAAGGCCAGAAGTCAGCCGCCTTCGAGGTCTGCGACCAGCTTGGCTCTGCACCAAAATACCATGCACTGCCAGTTGGCAATGCAGGGAATATAACTGCATACTGGAAGGGATACAATGAATATAACAGCGCTAAGAAGATTTCATCTTTACCTGTAATGCTCGGTTTTCAGGCTGCTGGGGCCGCACCGATTGTTAAAGGACATCCGATAGAAAGACCTGAGACTATAGCAACCGCTATAAGAATCGGAAACCCTGCAAGCTGGAAAGGGGCAGTGGCAGCGAGGGATGAGTCTGGTGGAAGGATTGAGGCAGTAACAGATGAAGAGATACTAAATGCTTACAGCCTTATTGCATCCACAGAAGGTATATTCTGCGAGCCTGCATCTGCTGCATCCCTTGCAGGTGCGATAAAATTATATAAACAAGGTTACTTCGAGCATGGGGACACTGTTGTGTGTACCCTCACAGGTCACGGTCTCAAAGACCCTGATACGGTCTTCAAAGTCACAAAGGCGCCTGTGAGGGTGAAAGCTGATATTGGTGAAGTAGAAAGGGTGTTAGAAGGAATACTATAGCATTGCAAAATGCATTGGAACGGAGTTTGCTGTGAAATATATTGTGATCATTGGCGATGGGATGGCTGACAGGCCATTGAAAGAGCTCGGGGGCAAGACCCCCCTTCAGAAGGCCTTTACCCCAAACATGGACAAACTTGCAGGCAAAGGAATTATCGGAAGGGTGAGAACGATCCCCCTTGGTTTTCATCCTGGCTCTGATGTGGCAAATCTTAGTATTCTTGGTTATGACCCGCGAGAGTTTTATACAGGAAGGGCTCCGCTTGAGGCTGCAAGCTTAGGGGTGAAGCTTGATGATGATGATATCGCATACAGGTGTAATCTTGTCACATTGAGATTCAACAGGGAAAAGACGAGGGCTGTAATGGAGGATTACAGCGGCGGCCATATATCAACAGAAGAGGCAAGAGAACTTATAAAAGATATAAACAAAGAGCTCGGGACAGAAAATGTAGGTTTTTATTCGGGAGTGAGCTACAGGCATCTTATGTTATGGTCAGGAGGGGAATCCGATGCTGAATGTGTACCGCCTCATGATATCCTCGGAAAAGAAGTTGCGGATTACCTTCCTGTTGGTCCAGGCGAAGAATTTCTAAGGGAGATAATGCGTAAGTCTGTCGACATACTTGAAGGACATCATATAAACAGGGAAAGGACGAATCAAGGCAAGAATCCTGCAAATAGCATATGGCTCTGGGGACAGGGCAGGAAACCAAGCCTTCCAACATTCAGAGAGAAATACTCAATTGATGGTGCCCTTGTATCTGCAGTTGATTTAACAAAGGGACTCGGTGTGTATGCAGGGTTCGAGATACTTAAGGTCCCGGGCGTTACAGGGTATATTGATACAAATTATGTTGGTAAGGCAGAGTATTCTTTGAAGGCACTCGAAAAGGTTGACTTCGTCTATATCCATGTCGAGGCACCTGACGAGGCAAGCCATTCAGGCAATTACAAGGACAAGATAAGGGCGATAGAGGATTTTGATGCCCTTGTAGTTGGGACGGTAATGAGGGGCATAAGGCCGTTTGACGAGTACAGAGTCCTTCTAATGCCAGACCATGCAACACCGATTGAGGTAAGGACACATACGGATGAGCCTGTTCCATTTGTCATATACGACAGTCGCATTAAGAGGAAAAATGAAGGTGTTACCTTTGACGAATCCATTACAGAAAGAAATGACATAATGGTGATTGAGGAAGGGTATAGGTTGATGGATTATTTTATTAGAGGAGAATAATGGCCCTTTGCGAGAGGTGATTATTCTAAGAGAAGCGATGTGGATGATAATATTCTTAGAACTGTCAAAGAGGTTTTAAGTTAATGCTTATTGTTCAGAAATACGGTGGCACATCTGTTGCGAATATTGAGAGAATAAAGGCTGTTGCAGAGCGTGTTGCAAGGACAAAGAAAGAGGGCAATGATGTTGTGGTTGTTGTCTCTGCAATGGCAGGAGAGACAGATAAACTCATCGGCCTTGCATCTCAGGTCTCATCAAATCCAGACGAAAGGGAGATGGATTTGCTCCTGTCATCGGGTGAACGTGTGAGCAGTGCCCTTACTGCACTTGCCATAGGGGAATTGGGCCTGAAGGCGATGTCTTTCACAGGCAGGCAGGTTGGTATAATCACTGATGCAGCCCATACAAAGGCAAGGATAGAGAGGATAACAGCGGATAGGGTTAAGCGAGCCATTGCGGAAGGAATCATACCTGTGATAGCAGGTTTTCAAGGGATAACAGAGACCGCAGATGTCACGACACTCGGAAGGGGAGGTTCTGACCTCTCAGCGGTAGCTATTGCAGCAGCGCTCAAGGCAGACCTGTGTGAGATTTATACGGATGTCGACGGTGTTTATACGACAGACCCGAATATTGTGCCAGATGCAAGAAAACTCGATAAGATCTCTTATGAGGAGATGCTTGAGTTTGCAAGCCTCGGTGCAAAGGTGCTCCAGACAAGGTCTGTTGAGTTTGCAAAGAAATTCGAGGTTTCGGTTGTTGTGAGGTCGAGTTTCAATTATAATCCAGGAACCCTTGTTGTGAAGGAGGATGAGGATATGGAGAAGGTTGTTGTATCAGGCGTTGCATATGATAAAAATCAGACGAAGTTAACTGTCATGGGAGTTCCTGATAAACCCGGAATTGCAGCGAGGCTGTTCAATGCCATTGCAAATGCAAATGTTGTCGTTGACATGATTGTCCAGAACGTTAGCAGCGATGGAAAGTCAACAGACATATCATTCACAGTACCGAAGACTAACAGCAAGAAGGCCATGAAGATAACAGAAGAGGTTGCAGACGAATTAGGTGCAAAGGGTGTTGACCTGAGAGAGGATATTGCCAAGGTCTCTATAATCGGCGTTGGCATGAGGACACATTCTGGTGTTGCTGCAAAGATGTTCGAAAACCTCGCAAGGCATGGTATAAACATAATTATGATAAGCACATCAGAGATAAAAGTGTCATGCGTTATAGATGCAAAATACACCGAGCTTGCAGTCAGGGTCCTGCATGATGCATTTGAATTAGCAGAAATGTAGGGGCGAATGGTTTACCCCGCACCACAGAAAGCCACGTGTGTGAACACGTGGATGAATGGCGTATGAAAACCCAAAGGGTATATCCCCAATGCCACGCCTGTGAAGGCGTGGTGCGGGGTTTACTGTTGCTTTAATTTAATTGTTAGGAAGGCAGCAAAGAAGAGAACTGTAGTTAGAAGGACTATTGCGCCGCCTGATGATATGTCGAATTGGTATGACAGATAAAGCCCTGATATGGTCGAGGAAAGGGCAATAAGACACGATAGAAAGAGCATGATATAAAAATTCCTTGAAAGAAGTTGTGCGGTTGCTCCCGGGATTACAAGGAGGGCTGAGACGAGGATTATACCAACTACTTTGATGGATACCACGATTGCCACAGCCATCGAGATGAGAAAGATTGATTTTATGAGCCTTGTTGGGATACCGCTTACCACAGCGAGTTCCTCATTAAAGGTAATTAATAGGAGTTCCTTCATTATTATTGCAAGTGTGATGAGAAGGACGAAGGTTATTACAATGGTTATCCACATCTCCTCTTCTTTTATTGCGAGGATGCTTCCAAAGAGATAGCCGAACAAATCCACATTGTAATTTTTGGAGAGACTTATTAAGACGATTCCCAGCGCCATGGAGCTTGAATAAAAGATTCCGATGGCTGTGTCCTCTGCGACCTTGCCCTTGCTGCTGATTATCTCAATGCCGAATGCGATGATGATTGAGTATATTACGGCTGTTATCAAAGGGTTTATCCCTGCAAGAAAACCTATTGCAACACCGCCAAAGGCTGCATGGGATATGCCTGAGCCAACAAAAGACACCCTTCTCAGAACCACAAAGACAGAGATGATTCCTGTAAGTATGCTTATAGCTATCCCTGTTATAACAGCCCTCTGCATAAATCCATAGGATAGGATTTCCATCACTTCCTCAACCGCTCGCATTTGTCGCATATATCAGTGTGCATCAGCATATCAACATTCTTGCCGTAGAGCTTCTTTAAAACGTTTTCGTCAAGGGCGCCGAGTGGTCCGCCATGGTAATGGAGTGTTTTATTCAGACATGCAATCTCATCCACATACGCTGTAACCGCGCCTATGTCGTGAGATACCATGATGATAGTAAGTCCGAGTCTTTTTTGAATGCCCTTTAAAAGATGATAGAAGTCTTCCTGACCGACAACATCAATGCCTGTGCTTGGCTCATCAAGGATGAGGATTTTCGGGTCATTAACAAGCGCCCTCGCTATGGAGACCCTTTGCTGTTGGCCTCCAGAGAGGCTTCCGAATGGGTGATTTTCATGTCCACACATGCCGATCAGCTTGAGGTATTCGGTTGCCTTATCTTTTTCTTTTTTTGTTGGCCATCGGAACATCCCGAGCCTTCCATAAAGGCCCATAGTCACAACATCTATTGCCCTCGCAGGGAAATTAGCCACAAGGTTTTGTCGCTGGGGAACATAGCCAAAGATACTCTGTTTCAGACAATCTTTGGGTTTTTTATCAAATATCATTACAGAGCCTGATAGAGGCTCGATAAGGCCAAGAATTACCCTCAGCAATGTGGTCTTCCCGCTCCCATTAGGCCCAACGATTCCAAGGAACTTTCCTTCATCAAGATGAAGGTTTATATCTGTGAGGATTTCCGTTCCATCAAGGACGACTGATAGATTATTTATATCAACAGCGGTCATATTCCAATTACTTCATCGCTCCTTCCATCGCAGAAAGATTGTATCTCATAAGGCCTATATATGTATCTCTGCCTTTAATATTCGGACCTCCAATGGGGTCGAGAAATACAACCCTTGCACCTGCCTCCTTCGCAATAACCTCTGCAATCTTTGGGTTGAACTGCGGCTCTGCAAAGACAACCTTTGAGTTTATTCTCTTTATCTCTTTCACAATTCTTGCGATATGTTTTGGAGAGGGCTCTCTGCCGGGGGCCTCCTCAATCACACCAGCCACTCTGAGGCCGTATCTCTTCGAGAAGTAGTTCCATGCAGAATGAAAGGTCACATATTCTTTGATCTTAAAATTTTTAACCCTATCTGAAATCTCTCTGTGGAGGATATCTAAATCCTCTTTATATTTCTCGACCCTTTCTGTGTAATAGGCCCTTCTATCAGGGTCGGCCTTTGAGAGGGCATCTGCCATCTTGTCTGCAATATCCTTTGCAAATACTGGATCAAGCCACACATGGGGGTCTGCATGCAGGTCAAGTGACGGGTGACGAGTAACGCGTGACGAGGATGAATTGAGAGGATGAACTTCTCTTATCAAAGGCAGCCCCGATGATGCATCAACTACTATGAGGTTTTTTCTTTCAGACGCCTTTATCATCTTCTCTGCCCAGAACTCAAGCCCTGCGCCAACTTTCACGAAGACTTTTGCATCACGGATCCCGATCATCTCACCTGGTGTTGGCTCGAATGTATGGGGCGAGGCACCTGGAGGAAGGAGCACCTTAACATTTACCCTCTCTCCGCCGACCTGCTTTGCAATATCATATAGAGGATAGATGCTTGCAATAACCTTTATATTTTCGGCATAGGCAATTCCTGCTGGAAATAAAAGCAAGATAATGGTAAATAATAAAGCTATCCTTTTCATACCAGTTACCCCCTCCTACCAGAGTTGAGACAGGGTGAAAATGCTAATATTATACCCCAAAAAAGAGATAAAACTACAAAATGTAGTAAACCCCACACCAAAAGTTTTGGTGTGGGGT
>DYHX01000073.1 GCA_020723925.1 Nitrospira japonica
TCAGGCATGCTAACCTTTTTCAGTTCCGTGTCCAGTCAGAAGGGGTCAGTCCAGTGTATTATAAAAAGAATTTGCCGCCAGAGGGCTCGGTCCCGAAAAAATCGGGATAAACTGCACCGAGCTAAGTGATAGTAAAATATTGGAAAAACTTGAAATCGTCCAATTAGAAAAGGTCGCTTCCGTGGGCGGGCGGAAGGGGGGCCTGGGGGGAATTCCGCCCGCCCCGCGTCAGTTTTTGGTGAATTCTGTTCGGATTTTTTCAAACGCACACCGCCAGCCCTTCAAGCTATTTACTTAATTTGCTCTAACCCCTTCTGTGCCTTTATGTTCCCTGGATCGAATTTTAATGCCTTTTCAAATTGGGCCTTTGCCCTTTTTTTGAGACCAGCCTTGAGGTATATCAGACCAAGATTTACATGGTGCTCGCTATTAAAGGGCTCAAGCTTTACTGCCTCAAGCAGTGCCTCTTCAGCCTCCTTAAGCCTGTTGGGGACCTTGCTCAGGGCAAGGGACATGTAGCTCCAGTAAAGCGCCTTCTTGGGGTTTATCTTTGTAGACCATTTGAACAGATCTATGGCGCCCCATAAATTTCCCTTCTTGAATTCTTCGACCCCTCTATTGAACTGGTCTTCTGCCGGTTCGGGCCTCCGGTCTTCTTCCTTCTGCTCAACCCTGTCAGGAGATCTGGAATACTCTTCCCTCTGGGTATCATCTTTCAATGTGCTGTACGCCTGGGTGATTGCATCAAAGATTGTTGTCAGCTTATCCTTCATTGAGGCATCGGATGAATTGTAACATCTGTCAGGATGGAATTCTTTTGCCAGCCTGTAATAGTTCTTTTTTATGGTTCCGGAAGCTGCAGTCTCGTCAATCCCAAGGAGTTCAGATTTACTCAGGGTGCCAAGCCTTTCATAGACATCATTAACTTTTCCCCTGAAGGCCTCTTCTTCCTCGGATAATGGTTTCAGGATTTCTTCGATAGAAATAGAAATTGTTTCCTCTTCTTCGTCCTTAACTCTCTTTTCAGCAAGGATTCCTATGGACCAGAGCACATAGAGTGTCTTCAGTGCCTCGAATGAACTCAGCCACGAATTGTCCATCACTTCTTTTATTGTCCTTTTGCCGTCTATGAGGGAAAGTATCTTCCTGTCCTGAGGGCTCAACTCTATATCCTGGAACAGGTTCATCGGGTCTCCGCTTAACTTTAAGACTGTCCCTGTGTCCGGCATCTCCTTTCTTATCCTCGTCCAGTTATCAATCCTCTTCACGCCCTCGTAAATAAGATTTCCCATGCTCAGCTTAAGGGTTATAACCTCCTGTGTTGGGACATCCCCCTCCTCAAACTCGTAAGCCCCTTCCTCAAGCTGAAACAGGCTGTAGATTATCTCCCTGACCTGATATTTAACTCCCCAGAAAAGCTCTTTAGGTGTAAGATAGCCAAGCTCGACCAGTATTGCCCCCTGGCGTTTCCCTGTTGTCTTGAGCATCTCAACTGATTTATCATATTGCTCAACAGTTATCTTTCCTGCCTTCAACAGCATCTCGCCAAGCCTGTCGTCCTCGTATGATGATGAGGCAAATATGGCATCACCCTTTATGAGATATATGCTCTTTGTAAAAAGCGGCGTATTAACCGAGAGGGTTCCGGTCGCCCGGGTCCTGTTGAGATAGACCAGCGCCTTTGGAAAACTGTGGTCTCTTAGATTACCTCTTTGTGGTATTTCCATTGCCATTGCTCAATCCTCTTGATTTTTGCATTTTGAATTTCCTTTTATTTCAGTGATGCCTCTTAACCTCAAACCTGTAAATATCGACTTCTTCATCTGGAAGTATTCCTGCCTTCATCTTTGCTATGCGCAACTGTTCCTCAGCAGTATTGACCCCTTCGAGGTCGGGAAGCAGAAGCCCTTTCCTACCACCTCTAACCACAATCACGCCATACTTCTTCGGATCGAGCTCTTTTAAATCCTTTATCTTTTCAGAAGGGGAAAGGATATCAACTGAATATGTTAATTCATCAAGCTCATTCTCCTGAACAGGATAAAAACGTGGGTCCTGTGTTGCAGCAGATATTGCATTTTTTATAATTTCAAGGGCGACATTTTCGTATAAAGGTATAAATGTTCCTATACATCCCCTTAGTTCTCCATGCTTCTTAAGACTTACAAAGACCCCTGCCTTCTCGGTCATCTCCTGTGTGAGTTCATCAGGAGGGGGTATTATCCGGCCCTCTCTGACAAATACCTCAACTGCCTTTTTTGCGAGCTCGACGAGGGGACGAGACATCATTTCTCCCTTGACAATGCATAGTCTGCAATATCAAGCAGGGCATCTCTTTCAGGAGAACTCGGGAATATTAAAAGCTCTGCCTTTGCCTCATCTACAAGGTCATTTGCTTTTTTAAATGACTCTTCTATTGCCCTGTATTTTCTGAACAGGGTCAGTATCCTGCTAAGCCTCTCCTTTGAAAAACCATTTTTTATTATATCTTTTATCTCTTCTTTTTCACTTTTGGTTGCGGTTTTAAGGAGATGAATAAGCGATAGCGTAATCTTGCCTTCTCCGAGGTCCTTGCCAAGCCTCTTTCCGAGTTCGCTCTCCTCTGCCATATAATCGAGGATATCGTCCGCCATCTGAAATACTATGCCAGCCTTCATGCCGAACCTTGCGAGGGCAGCCTCCCTGTCTGCATTCACATTGCCGAGAATGCCTCCAATCCTGCATGCAGCGGATATGAGTGCTCCTGTCTTTGAAGATATTATCTCGATGTATTCTTCTTCTGTTATATCCGGGTCCCCTGTCCTGTTAAGCTGAAGGAGTTCTCCCTCTGTCATCCTTGTTGTTGCCTCTGAGAGTGCCTCCATTATATCCTGATTTTTAAAAGCGACCGCATGTTTCAGCGCATTTGAGTACAGAAAATCCCCAACAAGTATAACGACCTGATTACCCCATATGGAATGGGCTGCAGGCTTCCCCCTCCTGAGTTCAGCACCATCAACAACATCATCATGCAAAAGGGATGCTGTATGGATGGATTCAATTATGCCAGCAAGGGCTATATGGGCATCGCCTTTGTAACCAGAAAGCCTTGCGCTCAATAAAAGGAAAAGCGGTCTCAACCTCTTTCCGCCACTACAGGTCAGATGCTTACCTATTAATGGGATGGTAACGACATTGCTCTTAAATAAATCATTCAAACTGTTTTCTACACGCCTTAGTTCGGAATCATAGACATCGAATATTTTTTTAAAATCCATTTTTTGATGATAGGATAGCACCTGTTTCAAAGTCAAGGTTTAAGCCTCAATTCATCAAGATTAACATTGTCTCTCATCAACTTCTTTAAATCCCTTGGCCTGAATGCGCCCTTCTCTGTGATTATTGCAGTAACATATCTATGAGGAGTGACATCAAAGGCCATATTCTTTACCTTTACACCATCCGGTGCAATCTGGCATTTACCGAATATGTGAGTGACCTCTTCCGGTCCCCTTTCCTCTATCGGAATCAACTCTCCGAAGGAGATGGAAAAATCAATGCTGCTCAGGGGCGCTGCCACATAAAACGGAATATCGTGCTCCCGGCATAAGACAGCAACCGTATATGTGCCAATCTTATTCGCCACATCTCCGTTTCTCGCTGTCCTGTCAGTCCCTACAATACACAGGTCTATTTCACCGCTCTTCATTAGGGCACCTGCCGAGCTATCGGTGATAAGGGTGACTGGAATCCCTTCCTGCATAAGCTCCCATGCTGTAAGCCTTGCGCCTTGAAGCACAGGTCTTGTTTCATCGGCTATGACCTGAATCTTTTTGCCCTGCTCGATCGCAATCAGTATCGGCGCAGTTGCAGTGCCGTATCCGCCTGTTGCAAGACTGCCTGCATTGCAGTGAGTGAGGATAGTGTCCCCGTCCTTTATGAACTGAGCACCCCATCTCCCTATCGCTTTATTCACCTCAATGTCTTCATCAAGTATCTTGTTGGCTTCCTCAATAAGGACTTCTTTGAGTCTATCCACCGATTCACCCCTTCTCCCTATCAGAACACTTCTTATCCTTTCCACCGCCCATTTTATATTCACAGCAGTTGGTCTTGTCGAGAGCATCGTGTTAAATATAGGCTCAAGCCTTTCCATAAACTCATCGAAATTTTCTGCCCTTATATCCTGCGCACCAAGGGAAATTCCCATAGCTGCTGCGATGCCAATGGCAGGAGCTCCCCTTATCCAGAGTTTCTTTATCCCCTCTGCAATAATCTGATAATCAGTGCACTCTATAAATTTTACCTCTATAGGAAGTCGGGACTGATCAAGCATTATGACCTTCCCATCTTTCCATTCTATCGCTTTAACCATTAAATCTCCTATATATTTTATTATTATAAACTAAAGTGTTTATTCAATGATTTTCATTTCTGTGAGTCTCTGTTTTTCATGCTCTATTTCAGTTTTTAAGATTTCAGGGTCGGGCAATTGCACTCTATATTTTGATGCAAATATCCTGTTATTCATCCCACCCAA
This sequence comes from Nitrospira japonica, assembly GCA_020723925.1. Taxonomy (GTDB): domain Bacteria; phylum Nitrospirota; class Thermodesulfovibrionia; order Thermodesulfovibrionales; family DYHX01; genus DYHX01. The sequence goes on from DYHX01000073.1 coordinate 4,520, forward strand.
TGCATATTCAACGACAGTCTTCTTTTTATCTGTGCAGAGGATAATACCGACAGGGTCATTTTCTTCATGTAGTTTTTCCTTGTCTTGATAATTAACATAAAGGTTCATCTGCCCTGCATCAGCATGACTGAATTCACCGATCTTCAAATCTATAGCAACGAGGCATCTCAGGATTCTGTGATAAAGAAGGAGGTCAAGACGATAATGGCTTCCTTCGAGTGTTATTCTCTTTTGCCGGGCAACAAAGGTAAAACCGTTTCCTAATTCAAGAAGGAAATGCTCACGGTGTCTGATTAAAGCCTCTTCTAATTGAGATTCAGAATGCTCATCTTTCAATCCAAGAAATTCCAGAATAAGGGTCTTTGATTTCATCCTCAGGCTTTTAAGGTAATAGGCTTTTCATGTGCCTTAGCAATAACTGATAATTTTTTCTTAGATAAAGCAGTCCGTTCATAAAGCATAGACTGAATCTGTCTGTCTAATTGTCTAACCGACCAGTTTCCATGGATACACTCTGCCTCGTAGAATTCACGCTTAAAGGGTTCATCAAGGCGCATGAGAAGACAGTAGTGAGACCAAGACAAAGGTAATTTCCGAATCAATGTCTCGGAAATTTCAGACGGTGTTTGAAGTATTGCAGATAATTCGGCAGACGGCGTCTGCCGAATTGGAAATAAAAGATAAAAAGAGCGCATATTTCTCAGGTTTCTAATGGAAAACCCCTTACCAAATCGAGGCGACAGGTCTTTTGAAAGCCTTTCCAGCAAAACCTCTCCATACTCCGCCCGTTCTTTCCCCTTCTGCTCAAATTCAACAATCCTTCTGCCGATTAGCCAGTAAGTAGCAACGAGAGCGGTATTCACATACCTTACTGCTGCCTTGCGTCCCTGATCAATGAGAGAGGCAAGGTCAGTGATGAGGGATGGATAGTTTTGTACCTTAGTGGCTTTTTTCATTTCCTGTAATTCTTATTTTGAAAAGTCTGACGATCAAGCATGTTATAAGTTTGGAAGAATTTCTCCTAAAGTATCTTTCTTTTTAGCCTTATCTTTTTCAATTTCTTTTTCTACTTCTGAATATAATGCCTCTATATTGACAATATTCTTTAGAAAACGTGGGAGATTTTTTTCTGTAGCCAATTTCTCGCTAAATGAGAGAACAGCAACTATATAGTCAAAAAGGGATTGTATCCTTCCTTCCAACTGGTTATTTAATAGTCGTTTTGCGATTTCAGGGGTATAATCACCATACCTTTTATGGATTAAGTTATGGATAAAATAAAGAATTATGAGATTTGAATATAAAAGAAATTCCTTTCTCAAAATCTCTTTTCTTTTCTCCTCAGCAAATTCACTTAGATTTAATTTTAATCTATTAAATTCTTCCTTTCTATATGCAGCAATTTTATTCTCAATAACCGTAAGTATGCGCCACGGAAGTAGAATTTCTTCCACCCTGGTATCTTTTTTAAATATCTCATGATATTTTTTTGAAAACAACTCAATTCTATATCTTCTGGCAAAAGCGGGATCTTTCAAAAAAGAATATACTGCTTGAGCAGCCTTAATAATATCGATTACTCTGCCCTCATATTTCTGTTTATCTTCTTTCGAAAGAATTTTCCAGTCCCCTTCTTTTATAGAGTAAAAATATGGTGATGAATAACTGTCAAAATCCCTTTTTAATCTTTTCTGTATCGAATCGTTAGATTTCAGTTGAGCTTCAGATACGGGATTCTGAGAGTTAGTATATAGAGTAATAAGTTCAACATCACTAATTGGAGCTTTAATAAATCTTGCAAGAACGTCAATATCTTCTGGAATAGCTCCTCCTACTGAGTTTTGTGCTTCTTTTAAACACACCGTTGTTTGACAGCCATTTATTATTTGTGGACCGACCACAGTTACACTTGTGGGATTGTCCTCATTGTCAAAAGTAAAATCAGAGCAAACAAAACTGATTCCATTATTGAAATACCAAAACTTTTTTCTATCGTTTGAATTCAGTACTGTATTGATTATCTCCGCATTGATACTGCCTTTCCTAATACCTCTAAATAATCTTATGTTTCTTTCAAATAGTCTATCACCGTATTTAGTATATAATGAAGCCAACTCATTGCCTTTAACAGACACAACTAAAGCAGGAAAGCTTCCTTCTTGCCTACGAAAAAATTGATCCTTCGAGAAGTTTAAAGTTATGCTTTCAGAAGAGAGTGGATTTACAGATTGAAGATTGGCCTGAAATAAATTTAATATATCATCTATATCATGAAAGTGTATCTGCATCCTATCTCTATACTCAGAATTATTAAAAACCCTTCTTTCACGATTAGCTCCATCGGAAAATTTGCCAAATGCAAAGTAATGTAATTCCACACTTGCACCCTCATTCCATTTTTCTACAAAAGTTGTTGCAGCATCAAAAAGTTTGGGAAGATTTAGTTGTTGGATTTCATTTGGTTGCTTTAGCCAGTCAAGGCAGCCTTTAAAAATTGATATTTCTTTCTCTCCGACTTCTTTTGTTTCATCATCATATAATTTGCATTGGATTATTATTATTGCATCTTCTCTTTCTATAAAAGCATCTATTCTTTTATCACCACTACTATCAGTCATTACATTAATAGCTTCTTCTCTGGGCAAGCTATAATATTGTTCAAGTATCCAGATAATAAATGCCCTTGCTTTGTCAAGAATTTCTTCTTTTGATAGAGCAGTTATTTCATCTCTAATTTGTTCAATATAATTCATGTGTTCCTCTTTACTTTTTCACCTGCAAAAAATCTTTCAATTTTTTCATCTCCATCTTCTCATTCCCGAATATATCCGAATATATCAATATAAATAACCATCATCTGCCTTTTGACTTTATCCTCAGAAAAGCGCACCTCATAGCCGTTTTTCTTTAAATCCTCTGCATAAAAAACTTCATCGTCAAAATCATAGTCCAGCATGACCATTGAAAGGGTTTCAAGATTGGCAAAACCCATTGCTTGTAAGAGATAATTTTATTCAACATGTCCTTCATCTAAAATTATTGTCCCATCTTTACCCGAATACATCCTTTGATTATCTGAATTAAACTCGTATTTAACATCAAGAGATAGTGACTCTAACGATAAAATTTTGTAATGTTTACACTTATAGATATTTTTATCACTCTTTCTGCCATCTAAGACCATTTCATAGGAAAGGATAAAATGATGAGTATCGTGAATAACTTTAAAGTCATCGGAAGGAGAAAAGTAGAAACTTCTTTGAGTTGTAGAGATATTTTCTAAATTGTAGGTCTTGCATTCAAGATAATATGGTTTGTTTTTAAAGGAGAAAATAATGTCAGGATAACCGGTAGCCTTCTTCTTGCCTGTTGCTCCAGCAGGAACGTCTGGATTTAAACTATAGTGCTCCATTGCCTTCTTGACGAAACCCTCAATATAATTTCCAACCTCATTTGATAGTAAAAAACTCTTATTTACCATCGAATTTTTTTGAATTTAGATTCGAGATATACTTTACCATCATCAAGACATAATATCTCTTTTATTTCCTCTGATTCTGGTTCGCAGATAAGATTGCCATTTTCATCTATCGCTCCCTCATAAACCTTTTCTGCATAAATGAGGAATTTCCTTCCTAACAATGAACTTTTTTGTTTTTCTTTTTTCATCCTTATTGATTACACATTGGGAAGATATCGATTAAAATAATTTCCAGTTTGTAAAGTTTTGCTAACTGAATATATTGATGAACCATTCCCGATGAAGCCACCTTGACATAACCCGATTTACCAATAGAACCATGTTTTGTTGTTTTATAGTTGTGATTACGCATACATAAGTAAAGCTTCTTAACTCGTGAATCCAATAATCCTTTTAAAACAACCTTGAAGAACTCGGTAAAAGCATCTGCCAAACTAATTTCTAATGCACAGCCAGTTTGAAGATCAAGAATATCAAATGCCATCAATTTTGAAGAGTCTAATTCAAAACCATTAGTTTCTTCTCCCTTAAAACGCAAAGTCATATTTTCTGCGACATTTGCTTCAATTTTAATTCTTTTAGCCCCAAATTGATTTAAAATATGTTCTTGTAATTTTTTAACGGTTTGCTTTGTTTTAGCTTCATCTTGCGAATTTTCATTAAGTCCAATTTTATTAAGCCACGATTTTGTATATGCGGCATATTTAAACCCTCTCTGATTTACTTTGACTTCAAATTTACCAGAGAAAAACTCAATTATTTCATCCAATATATCTTGTTCTGGAAGCATATTTTAATTTTAGGCAGCAATTTTATAAAAGTTATTTTTTACCATATCATTGTTGTATAACTCAACTCTCTCTTTTCCTTTCCCACGGACACCAACAAAATCTTCTCTTATCTCATTTAATTTATAACCCATATCCTCTAATGAATGCGCATCATTCTCTACATAATCAAGAGCAATAGAATAGGGTGGAGATGTAATAATCCCATCTATGGAATTGCCGGGCAGCCCAATCTTTCTTGAATCCCCTTCTTGAAGGTTAATATCTCCCAATCTCAAATGTAATTTATCAGTAATTTCTTTGTAATCTTTTACAGAATCTATCATCAAATTTAAATTCTTAATAAAAGACTGCTCAAAGGCACGGCCCCGTCTTACGGTATCACTAACCGCTAATAGTCTTGCAAGGGTATAAAAATCTCTCACATCTTCATTTTCAATATCTTTGAGGACTTTGTAAAAATCGTGTTCTTGATTAAAAAGCGATGGCTTGAGTTTAGATAGTAAGGTGTTTTTTAATTTTAAAATTTCATCAATTACATAAACAGATTTCGTCTTAACCTTGCCTTGCAACACACATAGAGGGGAGATGTCAATCCCGATAAAATTTATGTCAAGCAGTTGCGCTTCCAGTGCGGTTGTGCCGCTACCAGAAAAGGGCTCAAAAACAGTATCCCCCTCTTTTAACCCAATGATATTTAATAATGCCCTAATCATTTGTGGATGGAATTTCCCTTTATATGGATAAATCCAGTGAGTCAGATATTGATTTACAGACCTTGTTCTATTCTTTTGAATGATATGAAAATAATCAGTGAATGTTTGCTCAACAGTTTTGAAATAGGAAGATCGTTTTACAATTCTATCATTAAGTTCTTTTGATTTGTTTTTGAGTTTAAACTCTCTTAGCCCATTGGTTACTTCAAAATCTGCTCCCAAAGCCATTAATTCTAATTCTGCCAAGGATTTTTTAATACTTGCAAGTTGTCGACAAAAATAAGCATATTTGTCCACGATGCAGGGACAGTCCCGATTCTACCGCCTTCGGCCGGTAAATCTGGGACAGTCCCCTTGACACCATTTCGGAAGGTTTTGACTTTTTGCAACGGCACAGCCATTGTATCAGCAAGGATGTCTTCTTCACGTTCTTTGTCGGCATAAATAAGCTCGTATTCTTTTTTGGTATTAAAAAGGAGAGAATGCTTGAGTGTCTTAAGTTGACTGATGAGAGCTTCTTTATAATCGTCAGGCAGGTATTGTCAAGTCTTTTATGCAAATTTTCTCAAGGGCTTTATTCTCAATGGT
>DYHX01000074.1:0-8743 GCA_020723925.1 Nitrospira japonica
TGGATAGGACATTTCTACTTTGGCATTTTAGGACATTATCATTTTGGTGTTACATTTAGGCAGAAAGGTTTGCCGTCCGAAAATATGAGGCCGACATGGCAGGACTCAGAACTTATTCCTCAAGCCTTTTTCTTTTGGAAAGACCTTCATAGACTTCAAACTTTGTTTCAAGTCTATACAGGATAATATATCAATAAAGATTCGGGAGATTAGAGTGTTTTCCCTTTCACCAGCCTTATAGGCTATAATTAAACCATGAACCTTTATCTTATAGATGGAAACTCGTATGTTTATCGTGCCTTTTATGCAATAAGAGGGCTCACAAACTCAAAGGGTTTTCCGACAAATGCCATTTATGGTTTCACGAATATGCTTCTTAAAATCATAAGGGAAAAGAAGCCAGATGGTATTGTTGTATCCTTCGACTCGCCTTCGCCTACGGAGCGGCACAGGATATTCGAGGCATACAAAGCACACAGGCCAGAAACCCCAAACGAACTTGTGCAGCAGCTCCCTCATATAAGGAAGATAGTTGATGCCTTTAACATAAAGATATTCGAGGTCCCAGGATATGAGGCAGATGACCTCCTCGGCACAATAGCAGATAGGGCATCAAAAAAAGGCGCAGATATATTCATAGTCACTGCAGACAAAGACATGCTCCAGCTTGTTGGAGATGGAATAAGGATATACGACCCGATGAAGGACAGGGTCCTTGATGAAGAATATGTAAAAGAAAAATTTGGCGTAGGCCCTGAGAGGGTCACAGAGTTTATGGCACTTACAGGCGATGCCGTTGACAATATCCCGGGCATCAAAGGGGTAGGGGAGAAGACTGCTAAGGAACTGCTTGGGGAGGTTGTTAGTCTTGATGAGCTCCTGAATAAGCCGGAGAAGATAAAGAAAGAAAAACTCAGGAAGCTGGTCACTGAAAACGCTGATATGGTCAGGCTCAGCAAGAAACTTGCAACAATAGATACCTCTGTGCCGATAGATGCAGACATGAAGGACTTTGCCCTGAAGGAGCCAGACTGGCTTGCGCTTTTCTCACTGTTCAGGGAGTTCGAGTTCGGGAGCCTGATGAAGCTCATACCTTCAGGCATATCCATCGAGAGAAACTATGACACAGTCCTTTCAATAGAGAAGCTCAAAGAGATAGCTGCATCTATCAAAGGTGAGTTTGCATTTGATATAGAGGCAACAGGTAGAAATCCCATGATAGACAGCCTTGTCGGGTTGGCATTATGTAAAGAAAAAGGACGTGCATTTTATATCCCTGTATCCCATTCATATCTCGGAGCACCTGTACAGATAAATAAGAGAGATATCATTGAAGAATTGCTGCCTGTATTCGAAGATAGAGAGACAGCAAAGGTAGGACATAACCTCAAATATGACATCACGATGCTCAGGCAGGATGGGGTGTCTGTAAGAGGAGTCCTCTTTGACACCATGATAGCTGCATATCTCATAAATCCGAACAAGCCAAACCACAGTCTCGAGGAGGTCGCCCTGGAGTATCTCTCATACCGAAAGAAAACCTTTCCTGAAGTGCTTGGCAAGAGGGGTTCTTTTACTGCGGTCCCGATAGAGGAGGCTACTCGGTATGCTTCTGAGGATGCTGCCCTCAGCATTGAACTTAAGGAAATATTGTTTGAAAAACTTAAGAATGAAGGTCTCGATAGCATATATTTTAATATGGAGATGTCTTTAATCCATGTGCTTGCTGATATAGAAGAGGCGGGCATGAAGATAGATGCAGGCAAACTCGATGCAATATCAAAAGAGCTATACAGGGAGCTTGATGGGATTCAGAGGAGGATTTATTTCCTTTCAGGAGAGGAGTTTAACATAAACTCGCCAAAACAGCTTAGCAGGGTATTGTTCCATAGCCTCGGCCTTCAGCCGGGCAAGAAGACAAAGACAGGCTTTTCAACAGAGGTGAGCGTGCTTGAAGAGCTTGCAGCGTCCCATGAACTTCCTCGAGAGATACTGAACTACAGGAGCCTGAACAAGCTAAAGACAACATATGTGGATGTCCTACCAGGGTTGATAAACCCGAGGACAGGTCGTTTGCATACATCCTTTAATCAGACAGTAACAGCCACAGGAAGGCTGAGCAGCAGCGAGCCAAACCTCCAGAACATACCCATAAGGGGCGAGTGGGGCGGGCGCATAAGGGAGGCGTTTATAGCAGAAGAGGGCAACCTCCTGCTGTCAGCAGATTATTCTCAGGTGGAGCTGAGAATTCTTGCACACCTGAGCCAGGATGAGGGATTGATTAATGCCTTTCAAGAGGGCCTTGATGTCCATACAAGAACAGCCTCAGAACTTTTCAGTGCCTCAATGGACAGAGTCACCTCTGACATGAGAAGGACTGCAAAAACAGTAAACTTTGGGGTCATTTATGGAATATCACCATTCGGGTTATCAGAAACGCTTAACATATCAAGGGATGAGGCAAAGAAATACATCGAGCAGTATTTTGACAGACATGCCGGAGTTAAAAAATATATAGAAAGGGTTCTCGATGAGGCGAAGGAGAAGGGCTATGTGACAACCCTGTTTGGGAGAAGACGTCCCATCCCTGAACTCATGAGCCAGAACTCGAACACGAGGGCACAGGGAGAAAGGCTTGCTATTAACTCGCCAATACAGGGCACTGCTGCTGACACCATAAAGGTCGCCATGATAAATATATGGAAAAGGTTCCGAGAAAAGAATCTCAAGGCAAGGATGATACTCCAGGTACATGACGAGCTTCTCTTCGAACTCCCTGCATCTGAACTTGATATGGTTAGAGGGATTGTGAAAAAGGAGATGGAAGGGGCTGTAGAGCTTTTAGTTCCTGTGAAGGTTGATATTGGTTACGGAAGGAACTGGGCAGAGGCACATTAACCCAAATAATGCAATCGAAAGATGCAGATATGGTGAACCCCACACCACGTTGGTGTGGGGTGAAAAATTTATTCGTAGCGACACCTATTCTAAAACCCCCACGACAGCAACTCTGGCGAGCTGGATGAATGTGGAGGGGAAGATGCCTATCAGAAGCACTGCCATTGCTGTCGCTGTGAGGGTAAGGCTCATTGCTGGAGGTGTGGTAAGCGTCACCTCTGTCTTTGGCTCCCTCATGTACATGTGCATGACTATCCTCAGATAGAAGTATGCTGATATGGCGCTGAAGATGACTGCTACTATGACGAGCCCTGTGTATCCAGCGTTTATCGCACTCATGAAGATGTAGAACTTGCCTATGAAGCCTGCTGTTGGTGGAATTCCTGTTAGTGAGAACATGAAGATGAGCATCAGGGCTCCGGCAACTGGATGGGTCTTTGCAAGCCCCTCGTAGTCTGTGATGTCCTCTCCTTTGAAGCCCTCGCTTCTGAGCATTATTACGACTGCAAAGGCCCCTATGTTCATGAATGCATATATCAGCAAATAGTTCATCATGCTTGCTATGCCTTCACTGGTGCCTGTTATTATTCCTATGAGCGCATATCCTGCATGGGCTATGGATGAGTATGCAAGCATCCTTTTGATGTTTGTCTGTGCTATGGCAATGATGTTTCCTACTGCCATTGTTAGTATTGCAATGGGTATTAGTATTGCTGACCAGTCCACATGGATTGAGCCAAGGGCTATCATGAAGACTCTGCCAAGGGCTGCAAATCCTGCTGCCTTTGGTCCAACTGACATGAATGCTGTGATTGATGTTGGTGCGCCCTCGTAGACGTCTGGTGCCCACATGTGGAATGGTGCTGCTGCTATCTTGAAGCCAAATGCAACTGCAAACAGTATCATCACTAAAAGGAGTGTCTGGTTTCCTTGAAGGCCGCTCTCTGTGATGTATTTTGCTATTGCCTTTATGTCTGTTGTGCCTGTCAGGCCATATATCATTGATGTGCCGTAGAGCAGGAATGCTGATGAGAATGCGCCAAGCAGGAAGTATTTGAGGGCTGCCTCGTTTGATTTTCTGTCGTATTTCATGAATCCTGCAAGGACATATGTGCTCAGTGCCATGAGTTCAAGACCGAGGTATAGGACGATGAGGTCTCCTGCTGATGCCATTATCATCATGCCTGTTGTTGCAAAAAGGAGCAGGCTGTAGTATTCGCCAAGGTTTATCTTTTCGATGATTATGTATTTGACTGATATGAGTATTGAGAGTGTAATATTCAGGAGGAATATTGTCTTGAAGAATGTGCTGTAGCCATCTGATATGAACATGCCCCCAAAGGTGAAACCACCTATGTTTGTCAGTGTGAGGTAGGCAACTCCCACGACTCCAATTATGCTGAGGAATGCAACTGTCTCTTTTCTCTTGATGGCAAGGTCTGCTATCAGTATCAGGAGCGCAAGGGCAGTTATGGCGATCTCTGGTATTATCGGGCCTATATCAGGCATCTGTAACCTCCATTTTCACCCCCACACCAGGAAGCCACGGGTGTAAACCCGTGGTGTGGGGGTTCACTATTCACTGTCTTTTTATTATCTCCATAAGTTGTTTGGCTATTGTCATCTCTTGCCCTCCTGTATTGAGCCTTTCGAGGAGGTGCTCGGCTGATGGGTGCATGAAGCTCAAGAATGTGTTTGGGTATATGCCTATCCAGAAGATAAGTATTACCATCGGAAGTAGTGTTATTATCTCTCTTACATCCATGTCTGGAAGGCCAATGACCTTGTCGCCCACTTCCATGAAGAATATCCTCTGGTAGAGATGGAGCATGTAGGCTGCACCTATGATTATCCCTGTTGCTGCAAGGACTCCTGCCCATTTGCTCGCGTTGAATCCACCAAGGATTATGAGAAATTCTCCTATGAATCCGTTCATGCCTGGAAGCCCTATGGATGCAAGGGTGAATATCATGAATGCAGCCGCATATATAGGCGTTACTGAGGCAAGCCCTCCGTAGTCTGCAATCTGTCTTGAGTGGGTCCTGTCGTAGATTATGCCTACTGATAGGAAGAGGGCGCCTGTTATTATTCCGTGGTTTATCATCTGAAGTATCGCACCTTCAAGCCCCTGGCTGTTTAGTGCGAATATCCCGAGTGTCACAAATCCCATGTGGCTTACTGAGCTGTATGCTATGAGACGCTTCAGGTCTGTCTGGGCAAGGCATATGACTGCGCCGTATATGATCGCTATCACTGATAGGGCAAGCATGGGAACTATCATTGCCTTTGTTGCATCCGGAAACAGGGGGATTGAGAATCTCAAAAAGCCGTATGCCCCCATCTTTATGAGTATCGCTGCAAGTATTACGCTTCCTGCTGTGGGTGCCTCTGTGTGTGCATCTGGAAGCCATGTGTGAACTGGAAACATCGGAACTTTTACTGCAAACGCTGCAAAGAATGCCCAGAAGAGCCAGAATTGCATTGTGTATGGATAGGTGTTTGTCATGAGATGAGGTATGTCAAAGGTCTTGCCCCCATAGAAGTAAAGGACTATTATCCCGACAAGCATGAGTACGCTTCCCACGAATGTATAGAGGAAGAATTTTATTGCTGCATATATTCTGTTGGGCCCGCCCCAGACTCCGATTAAAAGATACATCGGTATGAGCATCGCCTCCCAGAAGATGTAGAAGAGGAAGAAGTCAAGGGCAGAGAAAACCCCTATCATCGCTGCCTCTATGATGAGCAGGGCTATGTAGAACTCTTTTGTCTTTGTCTTTATTGAGTGCCATGAGATCAATACGCAGAGTATTGTTATGAGTGTTGATAGGAGGACAAAGAGTATGCTTATCCCATCAACGCCAAGGTAGTAGGTGATATTCCATGATGGTATCCATTCGTATCTCTCTACGAACTGCATCCTGTGCGTGGTCTTGTCAAAGTTTGTGAATAGTGGTATCGAAAGCACAAATGTCAGGATGCTCACTATCAGGGCAACCCATTTTATCAGGGTCTCCTTGAACCTGTTTATGAGCAGCATTATTAATGCGCCAACCAGAGGAAGAAATATGATAGTGCTCAGTATCGGATAGCTATCTACCACAATAACACCAATGCCATTATCAGGAGCATCCCTGCAGCCATTATGGTTGCATAGTGGTGGAGGAATCCTGTCTGGATTTTCCTCAGTCTTTCACTCAGCCAGCCTATAGACCCCGGGACTCCATTCACAATGCCCTCTATGATCTTTCCGTCTGTGAACCCAACAAGGATGTTTTTGGCTATCCATATCGTGGGCTTTACGACTATGTAGTCGTATAGTTCATCTATATAGTATTTGTTGTATAAAACCCTGTATGGCCACCTCAGTTGCTCTGCAAGTCTCAGAGGGATGTCTGTCTTCTTTAGATACATCCATGCTGCAAGGCCGATGCCTGTGATACCTCCAAGCACTGATAGCCCCATGACTATCCATTCCTCTTTGTGCGTGCCATGTGCCTCAGGATGCCCGAGCACTGGCCTCATGAATTCTGTAAACTGGGCGCCTCCTCCAAGCAGATGGGGTATCCCGACCCATCCCGCTCCGATTGCACCTACCATGAGTATCAGCAGTGGTATGGTAATAACAGGCGGTGATTCATGGAGATGGTGTTGTTGTCCGTGGGCCCCACGAGATTTTCCGTGGAATGTCAGGAATATCAATCTGAATGAGTAGAATGCTGTTAGTAATGCGGTTGCTGTCCCTATAACCCAGAGAAATTTCCCAACAGGGCCTGATGCATATGCCATCCAGAGTATCTCGTCCTTGCTGAAGAAGCCTGCAAGACCTGGTATCCCTGATATGCTCAATGATGCTGTAAGGAATGTCAGGTATGTCACTGGCATGTATCTCCTCAGCCCGCCCATCTTCTGTATGTCCTGTTCATGTATCGCGTGTATGACGCTGCCTGCGCATAGGAAGAGTAGTGCCTTGAAGTATGCATGGGTGTAGAGGTGGAATATGCCTGCTGCGTATGCCCCAACCCCGCATGCAAGGAACATGTAGCCGAGCTGGCTTACTGTGGAGTAGGCTATGACCCTTTTTATGTCGTTCTGAACAAGGCCGATTGTTGCTGCAAATAGGGCTGTTATTGCCCCTGTTACTGCTACTACGTTCATCGCTACTTCTGAGAGGTTGAATATTGGGTTAGCCCTCGCTACCATGAATACCCCTGCTGTGACCATTGTTGCTGCATGTATGAGGGCGCTCACTGGTGTCGGGCCTTCCATCGCATCTGGAAGCCATACGTGTAAGGGTATCTGGGCTGATTTGCCTATTGCTCCCAAAAATAGTAGAAGTGCTATCAGGGTTATGAGATCAACCTCAAGGCCAAGAAGGTTTACTGTCTGGCCAACAATGCCCTCTGCATTATCAAATACTGCTGCATAGTGAAGGGTTCCGAATGTGAGGAATATCATTATGACTCCAAGGCTAAAGCCAAAGTCTCCAACCCTATTTACTATAAATGCCTTCTTGCCTGCATCTGATGCTGTTTTCTTTTCGTACCAGAAGCCTATCAGAAGGTATGAACAGAGTCCAACCGCCTCCCAACCAAAGTAAAGCTGTAGAAAGTTGTTGGCCATGACAAGCATGAGCATGGAGAATGTGAATAGGCTCAGGTATGAGAAGAATCTGTAGTATCCCCTGTCTCCATGCATGTAGCCAATGGAGTATATGTGCACAAGTGCGCTTACTGATGTGACTACTATCAGCATCACTGCTGTCAGTTGGTCTATGAGGAATCCAACCGAGACACTGAATCTATCTGAGATTATCCATGTGTATAAATCTTCATTTATCTTCCTGCCTCCAATGACGTCAAGGAGGGTCATCACTGAGATCACAGATGAGCCGAGCACTGCAAGGGTCGACACCCAGTGGGCACTGCCCTTTATGTATCGCCTGCCAAATAGGATGTTTATGATGAATGCTATGAGCGGTAAAAATGGTATTAAAAGATAATTATCCATATTTATTATCTATCCCTTCATCTCTGTCATCTCATCCACATGGGCAGTGGCCTTGTTTCTGAATAAGGCTATGATTATCGCAAGCCCTATGGCTGCCTCTGCCGCTGCAACTGCTATTATGAAAAATACGAGTATCTGTCCACGTATGTCCTGCAGGTAGTGGCTGAAGGCTACAAGGCTTATGTTCACTGCATTGAGCATCAGCTCTACTGACATGAACATGATGATGATGTTCCGCCTCGTCAGGAATCCAAATACCCCTATCACAAAAACCACTGTGCTCAGTACCATGTACCAGTTTAATGAAACCATTGTTCCTCCATTAGTCGTTAGTGAATAGTCACCAGTAAAAACTATTCACTATTCACTGTTCACTAACGACTGTTCACTATTCACTGTCTCTTCTTTGCAAGTACTATCGCCCCAATTATCGCCACAAGCAGTATAAGTGATACTACCTCAAACGGAAATAAATACTCCGTATAAAGTGCCCTGCCTAATGCCACGGTATGTGTCTCTTTCTTTATAGCATCTATTGTGTATCCCCCCTCCTCTCCTATTACAAAAGCCCTTAAAGACAATAAAATCACAAGGAGCATTCCAAGCGCTATAGAAAGCCCCCATCGCCACATCCCTATGAATCTCTCAATCCTCAACTCCTCCCTGAGGTTCAAAAGCATGATGACAAACAGGAATAGAACAAGTATCGCCCCTGCATACAATATCACCTGTATCGCTGCAAGAAACTCTGCATTCAAAAGTAGATACAATCCTGCTATATGGAAAAATAATACCAGCATCCACAGCACGCTGTGTACAGGGTTTTTCCTCGTTA
>DYHX01000074.1:8843-10032 GCA_020723925.1 Nitrospira japonica
TCCTCTGGATACTGCCTTGTCACAGCATGGGTGAATAACCTGCTTAATGTTAAGGCCATCCCCTTCAGTATCTCAAGCAGAAAAACTTTTTTAACTATGTCCTTCAATGTCATAACTAACCCTCTTTTTTCATTCAAAGTTAAGGAGTTATGGAGTTGAAAAATTACTCCCTAACTCTTTAACTCCTTAACTCCTCAACTCTTTAACTCACATACTTTATTATTGATGTTACCACTATATTCGCCAATGCCAGTGGTATCAGAACCTTCCAGCCAAGGGCCATAAGCTGGTCATATCTGTACCTCGGTAGTGTCGCCCTCACCCAGTAGTAGAAGAATATGAGCATGTAGAGTTTGAGCATAAACCATACTATCCCAGGCACCCTGGATAAAAATGGAATCGCATCCGTTATAAATGGAGGAAGTGTCCATCCACCCAGGAAGCATACTACTGCTATGGATGACATGATTATCATTCCTATATACTCTGCTGCAAAGAACAGGGCAAATCGCATGCCGCTGTACTCTACAAGGTATCCTGCAACGAGTTCGCTCTCTGCCTCTGGAAGGTCAAAGGGCGCCCTGTTTGTCTCTGCTATTGCTGCTATAATAAATACAAAGAACCCTAATATCTGGGGTATTGCAAATACCCCAAGCGGATATCTCTCCTGTGCATGCACTATCTCTGTGAGGTTGAGTGAGCCTGCCATTATCATCACCCCAACTAAGCTTAACCCCATTGCTATCTCATAGCTTATGACCTGCGCTGATGACCTCAGCCCTCCAAGAAATGAATACTTTGAGTTGGATGCCCATCCTGACATGACTATCCCATAGGAGCCAATGGCTGACATAGCAAAAAGGTATAATAGGCCTATATTGATGTCTGCTACAACAAAGCCCTCAAAAAATGGTATCACTGCAAGTGACGATAGGGCTGCAAATAATGAGATGAGCGGTGCAATCATGAATATTGGCTTGTCAGCATTTGCAGGGATAATGTCTTCCTTGAAGAAGAGTTTTATTCCATCAGCAATGGGCTGAAGCAGTCCATGCGGGCCAACCCTCATCGGGCCAAGCCTCACCTGCATATGCCCTATCACCTTGCGCTCAAAGTATGTGGCATATGCTACATGTAGCATTGTAACTCCAACTACCACTGCTATCTTTAGAAGTATTATGCCTATGTT
>DYHX01000011.1 GCA_020723925.1 Nitrospira japonica
AAACTTAGCAATAGTTTTTATAAAACCCTCAGAAAAAGTCAACTGTTATTTTAAGCCTTTTAAAAGTTTTTTGCCTATAGCCCCCTCTCTAAGGATTCTTATCTCCTCTTCTATTACATCCACAATTGTTGATGGAAAGCCTCCTGGGGTAGGGCCACCATCAACTATAAGGTCAATCTTATCTCCAAAATAGGTTAATACCGTCTCTGCATTTTCAGCAGGCGGCATACCTGAGATGTTTGCACTTGTTGCTGTTATAGGAAAGCCTGCCTCCTTTGCGAGATATAGGGCAAAGGACTCTCCAGGGATTCTCACCCCAACCCTACCTTCTGAAACTATGTATTCGGACAGACCCCCCTTTGCAGGAAGAAGTATTGTGAGAGGGCCTGGCCAGAATCTCTCCATAAGGGATATGGCTGTATCATTCACCGATGCGACAATCAATGAGAGCAATCCTTTATCTCCAATAATCAGGGGCATTGCCTTTTCCTTCGGTCTCTGTTTGATTCCATAAAGCCTTTTTAACGAATTTTCTATATCAAACTTCACTCCAAGGCCATAGAAGGTCTCTGTTGGATATGCGACAATGCCTCCAACATCAAGGACAGCTATGGCTTCTATTACAGCAACTGTTATTGATGTTTCATGGATTTTTATAAGTTTCATTCCTGAAAATACTCTAACATATTTAGTGATTCCTTCTAATTTTTCTTGACAAAAGTTTATAATACTGGCATATTTGGCTATCAAGACATAGGCTGTATTGCCCCAGGGCCTTGCCCTGGGATTTTATTTTCAGATTGGAGGAAGGAAGGATGGGCACAAAACTTTATGTGGGCAACATATCATTTCAGGCATCAGAGGATGACCTGAGGGAACTCTTCTCAAAGGCAGGAGAAGTAGTATCAGCTAAGTTAATAACGGATGCTGCCACAGGAAGGCCGCGGGGCTTTGGTTTTGTTGAGATGGGCTCCGACTCGGCCGCGCAGAAGGCGATATCGATGCTCAACGGCAGCAGCTTCATGGATCGCAACATCGTTGTCAATGAGGCAAAACCGCAGGAAAAAAGGGAGAGAGGCGGTTTTGAAGGTAGAAGAGGCGGAGGCAGAAGATAGTTTTTATATTTTATCCAGCCAGATAGACAGGTCAGGATTTCTTTAGAAGCATAGAGTCTTTAGAGAGATCCAGTTCTTTTGAAACCACGTCACATTTGGACTGAAAGAGAAAAAAATATTTTCTTTTTAGAGTTAACTAATGTTTCGAAGTTTCCCTGGCCTTTGCTTATAATAAGTTGAGCATTGTCGAATGCCACCTGGAATGAAGGGGATGTCCACTGAAGGATAGTGCCGACTGCGTCAGAGCCGTTGTCTATGACCTCGCATGTATCGGTGAGACTGACTTCCTCTGCAAAATTGAAGAAGTGTCAGTGTCGGTGAACAGTGTCAGTAATTAGTGCAAGTGAATAGTGACAGTGTCAGTAAAAGAAAAGAACTGACACTGTTCACCGACACTAAAAAACTGACACTAAACACTGATTTGCATTTTGAATTTAACACTACTCGTCACTGTTTTCTGAGCGCCTCTGCCTTTTTCTCAACTTCATCAGCCATCTTCTTCTTGTAATCTCTTAATTTCTTTGCAACCTTTGCATCCTTTCTTCCGATAATCTGGGCTGCAAGGATTGCTGCATTCTTTGCCCCTGCCCTGCCAACTGCCATTGTGGCAACAGGTACGCCTGGGGGCATCTGGACTGTTGACAGCAGAGAGTCAAAACCCTGAAGAGGGGATGAGTTTATGGGGACGCCTATTACAGGCAGTATAGTATGGGCTGCAAGAATCCCTGCAAGATGGGCTGCTGCACCAGCCCCGGCTATGATTACATCGATACCATTCTTTTCGGCCACTGATGCAAGTTGCATGGCACGCTCTGGTGTCCTGTGAGCCGAGGCAATGGTCATCTCGATTGGTATATCAAACTCTTTTAAAATCTCCTCTGCCTCTTTCATCACAGGCAGGTCTGAATCACTTCCCATGACTATTAAGACCTGTGGTTTCATAATTTTCCTCCTATGTAACTCATTATGGTCTTTTTATTGCCCTATCTGCTATATCCTTCCTGTAATGCATGCCGTCAAAATGTATCTCTTCTATAGCCCTGTATACCTTTTCTTTTGCATCTTTTATATCAGCACCAATGGCTGTAACTCCAAGCACTCTCCCGCCGGCCGTTACAATATCTCCATTGTTGAATGATGTGCCGGCATGGAATATGACGACATCCTTATGTTTCTTTGCATCATCAAGACCCTTTATAACTTTCCCTTTCTCGTATTTTCCTGGATAACCCTTTGATGCTATAACAACACAGACAGATGCCTCTGGCTTCCATTCGAGGTTAATATCAGAGAGACGCTCATCTGCTATTGCGAAGGCTATGTCTACGATGTCTGTCTTGAGTCTTGAGAGCACAGGCTGGGTCTCGGGGTCCCCGAGGCGGCAATTGAACTCAAGGACGTATGGATGACCATCCCTTATCATCAGGCCGGCATAGAGTATCCCTTTGTATTTTATGCCCTCCGAGTTGAGCCCCTTGAGGGTTGGCCGCATAACCCTTTCCATTATCACTGACTCAAGTTCTTTTGTTATCACAGGCGCGGGGCTGTACGAACCCATCCCTCCTGTGTTTGGGCCTTTATCGCCATCAAAGACCCTTTTGTGGTCCTGGGAGCTTACCATTGGAGCTATCACCTTGCCATCCGTAAATGCCATGAAAGATGCCTCTTCGCCATAAATGCATTCTTCGACAATCACCCTGTTGCCGGCATCTCCGAAAACCCCCTCTTTCATTATAAGCTTCAGGGCATTGATTGCCTCATCAGCTGTGCCTGCAACGATCACGCCTTTGCCTGCTGCAAGACCGTCTGCCTTTATGACTATGGGTGCACCCTTGAGTCTTACATAGTCCTCTGCATGGATGTAAGATGTGAATACCCTGTGCTCTGCAGTGGGTATTCCATATCGCCTCATGAAGTCCTTCGCAGAGACCTTGCTCGATTCAAGCTGTGCGGCTGTTCTGTTAGGACCGAGGATTCTCAATCCCTCCTTTTCAAAGACATCTACAATTCCTCTGGATAGGGGTTCTTCGGGTCCAACAATGGTCAGATCAATCCACTCATATTTGACAAAATCCAGAAGTGCATCAAAGTCGTTTGAACCAACGTCTATGCATTCTGCCATATCTGCAATGCCGGCATTTCCCGGACAGCAGTAAATCTTATCCACATGTGGGCTCTGAGAAAGCTTCCATACAATGGCGTGTTCTCTGCCGCCACCCCCGATAACAAGGACCTTCATGTCCAACTCCTTAAGTGAATAGTCGTTAGTGAACAGTCGTCAGTAAAAACTATTCACTTTTCACTATTCACTTTTCACTGTCTTTTAATGTCTGAAATGCCTTACACCTGTTATTAGCATTGCCATATCATATTCATCTGCAGCAGCAATTACCTCATCATCTCTCATTGCACCCCCCGGTTGAATAATAGCTGTAACACCAACCTTGTGAAGCATGTCTATACCATCTCTGAATGGGAAGAAACCATCTGATGCAACAACGGAGCCTCTGAGGGATTCAAGTGCGTTTATCGCACCTGTCTTTGCTGAATAAACCCTGCTTGTCTGGCCAATGCCTATGCCTGCGGTCCTGTCCTTGAAAGTATAGACTATTGCATTTGATTTGACATGCTTGCATACCTTCCATGCAAAGGATAGACCCTCAAGCTCTTCTGGCGTTGGCTGTCTTTTTGTAACTGCCTTCAGTGAAGCGACATCGACCTTCGTCGTGTCCCAGTCCTGTAGCAGCAAGCCGCCAGCAACCCTTTTTATGTCCCAGTCATTGAGCTGCCTGGACATGTCAGGTATCTCAAGAAGTCTTATATTCGGTTTCTTTGAGAATACCTCAATGGCATCTTTTGTGAAGCCCGGTGCAATTACCACCTCAACAAACAGGTTTGTAATCTCCTCAGCAGCCTCTCCATCAACTACCACATTGAATGCTATGACGCCTCCGAATGCCGACACCGGGTCTGTCTTTGCAGCCTTTCTGTATGCCTCAGCAGGTGTCCTTCCAAGGGCAACTCCGCACGGGTTATTGTGTTTGATTATTGCGCATGCAGTCTCGTCAAACTCCATGGCTAACAAAAGGGCAGAATGTGTGTCGAGGTAGTTATTGAAGGACATATCCTTACCCTGAAGTATTCTTACATCTGCAAGTGATAAACCATCGATTCTCTCTTTATAGAATGCTGCCTTCTGATGAGGGTTTTCACCGTATCTGAGTAAAAATGCCCTTTTAAAGGTCATGGTGAGGTCTTCTGGGAATGTCTTTTCTTCTTCTGTTATCCCTGTAAGGTAATCTGCGATTATTGTGTCGTATTTTGATGTATGCCTGAAGACCTTTTTAGCAAGCTTAACCCTTGTCTTATAGCTTATATCACCATTCAGGTTTTTCATTTCCTTGATGATGTGGTCATAGTCTGCTGGGTCGACAACAACCACAACATCCTGAAAGTTTTTTGATGCAGAACGAAGCATTGTGGGACCACCGATATCTATGTTTTCGATGGCCTCGGAGAATGGAACGTTAGGTTTTGAGATTGTCTCCTCGAATGGATACAGATTCACCACAACCATGTCTATGGGCTCTATGCCGTGCTTCTTTATATCCTCCATGTCTTTCGGATTGTCTCTCCTGTAGAGGAGTCCACCGTGGATTTTCGGATGCAGGGTCTTCAGTCTTCCGTCAAGCATTTCAGGGAAGCCTGTATAATCCGACACCTCCTTCACCGGCACGCCCGCATCACTCAATGCCTTTGCAGTGCCGCCTGTTGAGAGTATCTCAACCCCGAATGAATGAAGCGCATTTGCAAGATTAACTATGCCTTCCTTATCTGATACACTTATGAGTGCCCTCCTGACCTTTGGCATATAAACCCCCTTAAAGATTTAAGATTTCTTAGATGTAATTGCTAAGAGTCCGTTGTCCATAAAACTCGTATATTGTCCATCTCCTATTATTACATGGTCGAGGACCCTTATGCCCACTATCTCGCCTGTGTGCACGAGCCTCTCGGTTATCGAGATGTCTTCACGGCTTGGGTTCGGGTCTCCACTGGGGTGGTTGTGGACAAAGATAACAGATGCTGCTGATTCCTTTATCGCCTCCCTGAATGCCTCACGAGGATGTATCAGGGAGTTTGTGAGTGTGCCCTCAGAAATCTTGCAGTCCCTGAATATTCTGTTTTTTGCATCGAGCATTGCACAGTAGAAGACCTCCTTCTTTAGATCCTTGACCTGTGGGTGGTAGTAAGAATATACGTTATGGCTTGATGAAAAGACAGGTCCCTTTTCATTCGGTTCGCTCAGGAGCCTTTTGCCGAGCTCAAAAGCAGCCTTTATCTGGGCTACCTTTGCAGTGCCCATACCTTTGAGAGAGGCGAATTCCTTCAGGGCTGCGCTGTCTATGTTTTTAAGGTCCCCAAAGTTGTTTAATATTTCCATTGCGAGGTCGATGGCGCTTTTCCCCCCGCCCCCTGTCCTGAGTATTATCGCAAGGAGATGTGCACTGGATAAATTATCAGCCCCGAGTTTAAGGAGTCTTTCTCTTGGTCGTTCATCCTCGGGCCAGCTTTTTATGCTCTGATACCCCATATAAAGATTCCTAAATAGTAAGCCCTGAACTGCGAATCGATTTTAGCATAATTATTTAATCTTTGCTCCCTGCTTCAAGTCCCTTTCGACTCCCTACTTTTTCTATTCTCGGAAATAGCGCCTCGCCCTTCTTGATCTTTGTCCCTGGCTTAAGCCTTCCCCACCTTGCCTCTTTATCGAGATTAATTTTTGATAGCTCTCCTTCGAGTCCAAGCTGCTCCCATAGTCTCTGTGTTGCATCAGGCATGAATGGATTTAGATAAAGGGCGAGAAATCTTAATGCCTCAGCAGCAGAATACAATACGGTCATTAGTCGTGCATGTTTTCCAGGGTCTTTTGCGAGCGCCCACGGTGCAGATAAGTCGATGTATTTATTTGTGCAGGATACAAGCTCCCATATCTCATCAAGTGCCTTATGGAAGGACAGGCAGTGAAGCGAGTCATCTATCTTTTTAAGTATGCCCTCTGCGATGTTCTTAATCTCTTTTTCTTCTTCATCTGGCTGAGGGATCTCGCCTTTAAAGTACTTATTAATCATCGCAAATATCCTGCTTGCAAGATTGCCAAAATCGTTTGCAAGGTCTGTGTTTATGCGTTTTATCATCGTATCTTCTGAGAAATCCCCATCTAAACCGAAAGGCACTTCTCTGAAAAGGAAATACCTGAATGCATCAACGCCATATTCATCGATCATCTCATTCGGGTCAACAACATTGCCAAGAGACTTTGACATCTTCTTTCCATCAACGGTCCACCACCCATGGGCGAAGATGTTCTCCGGCAGCGGCATACCTAAAGCCATGAGCATTGTTGACCAGTATACAGCATGGGTTGTGAGGATGTCCTTGCCAACAATGTGGTGGTCAGCAGGCCACCAATCTCCGTGAACCGTGAACCGTGAACCGTGAACCGATGGGGCAAGATACCTTGTGGCTGAATAATAATTAACAAGTGCATCAAACCATACGTATGTCACGAAGTTTTCATCAAATGGAAGGGGAATGCCCCATGAGAGCCTGTGCCTGGGCCTTGATATGCATAGGTCGCCAAGTGGCTGGGTTCTGAGAAATCCGAGCACCTCGTTTCGTCTTGTCTCAGGCAGGATGTAATAGGGATTGTCCTCAATATATTTGATAAGCCTCTCCTGATACCTGGACATCAGAAAGAAATAGTTTTCTTCTTCTATGTGATCTACAGGCCTTCCGCAGTCAGGACAGTTTCCACCAACGAGGTCTTTCTCCATCCAGAACCTTTCATCGGGTGTGCAGTACCATCCTGAGTAAGACCTTTTCTCTATCTCGCCTTTTCCCCATAATCTCTCCAGTAGTTCGTGGACTACTTTCTTGTGCTCGGTATCGGTTGTTCTTATGAAGGCATCATTTGTGATATTGAGTTTTATCCACAGGTTCTTAAAATTTTCGACCATGATATCCGCATGCCCTTTGGGTGTACGGCCCTTTTCCATTGCTGCTTTTTCGACCTTCTGGCCGTGTTCATCTGTGCCTGTCAGGAAGAATACCCTTCTTCCCTTCAGCCTGTTATACCTCGCGAGGATGTCTGCAGCGGTGGTTGTATATGCGTGGCCTATATGCGGGACATCATTGACATAATAGATTGGCGTTGTAGCAAAAAACTTTTCTTTCATCTTCTGCGAAGTTTTCTCCATCGCCTTTTTTTGTGCCTATGGGACCTCTCCTGCTTTGTGGATTCATTCGAAGAGACCTTTTTCGTGGGATGAGATGCCTGACCCATCTGGGTAGACGGAGCATCTTGCCTCGTATTGTCGTCTACCCTCGGAGATTCCTCTGCAGGGGGAAGCGGTGCATCTTCTATAACCTCAATAAGTTCTTCTTCCTCTGTTATGGCAGCTGTTTCTTCGTCCTGAAATGCCTCGTCTGCTTCGTCAGTATATTCATAGCTCAGGCAGCACATGAGCCTTCCACACACGCCTGACAGCTTGCTTGCATTTAGCACGAGATCCTGACGTTTTGCCATTTTTATAGATATTGGTTCAAAAGATGTGAGGAATGTCTTGCAGCATAGTTCTCTACCGCATATTCCGAGGCCACCAACGATCTTTGCCTCGTCCCTCACTCCTATCTGCCTCATCTCTATTCTCGTCTTGAATTTCGCAGCAAGGTCTTTGACAAGCTCTCTGAAATCTATCCTCCCATCAGCGGTGAAATAAAAGATAAAACGCTTCTTATCGAGTGTGACCTCGGTGCAGATGAGTTTCATTGGAAGACCCCTTGCCATTAGCCTTTCAAGGCAGTAATTCCGCGCCTCTGTTTCAAGGCTCTCATTCTCCTTTTTCTGCTTCAGGTCTTCCTCTGTTGCCTTCCTCAGTATCTTCTTGAGTTCTTTTTCAGGGTTCTCAACTGTATGCCTTCCTACAATAACATTGCCAATGCTCAGGCCGAGATCTGACTCCACAACAACGAGGTCTCCCTTTTCGACTTCTATACCGTTTACCTCAAAGTCATAAACCTTTCCACAGACCTTGAATCTTATTCCAATCACATCGGGCATCCTGTTACCTCTTGAAGAAAATTCTAAATCCTGAGCGCTAAATCCTATACAATACCAAATGACCAAAACCTGTTCCTGACAGGTTCAGGAATTCAAAACTGTTCTGGACATTTGGATTTTTCATTTTTTCAATTTCCTCAAAATGGAGCCTGTATAGTTCCATGTGAGGGATTTATTCAGATTAAATCCAAGATAGCCTTTCAGCAAGGCCAGCTTGAAATAACTTTCTATTATAACCTGTAAATCCATTGTTTTGCTCATTTCCACAATATCCTCTTTGATATCTATATTTATCAATGCATTCTCATCGCCTGTTATCTTCAGCGTTGCCATATCCCTCAACATGGTAAAGGATATATTGAACCACCTGTCAATTTCCTCCCTCTCTCTCCATGTCTCTTTATTGTCGCAGCGGAGCATCTCCTGAAGCAGCCTGATACACCAGTCCCTCTCTTCAATAAGGTCAGCAGAGATTGCAAGTCCAGGTCTCCCCATGGCAAGTCTTGCAATAGTCGCGAGTCGCGAGTCGCGAGCCGTGAGTCGCGAGTCTTTTTTTGACCCCTGACCCCTGACCCCTGACTCCTGATTAATGACTGTCTTTATGACATCTTTGCACTTCTCAGGAGACAAAGGTAAAAAGTTTATGCGTGAACATCTTGACCTTATAGTTTCAGGCAGTCTGTCCGGACTTGATGATATTAGAATTATCAGGCTGTCAGGGGGTGGCTCCTCGATGGTCTTGAGAAATGCATTTGCGGCAGATGGATTCATTGCCTCGGCATCATCGACAATAACAACTTTTTTCTTACCCTCATACGGCTTGAATGAGAGGGCTTCTTCTGCTGCCCTTATCTCAGCCACGCGTATCTCAGCTTTCTCAGGGCTTATCATGAGAAGGTCTGGATGAGTCCCGGCATCAATCTTTTTGCAGGAAGAACATTCATCACAACAGTCAGTGACCAGTGACCGGTGACCCTTCGACAGGCTCAGAGTGACCAGTGACGAGTCTTTGTTTTTACTTGTTACTTGTAACTCGTCAGTCGTTACTGCTTTCAGGCAGTTCAATGCCTTTGCAAGATTGATAGCAGTAAATTTCTTGCCTATACCTGATTCTCCAGCAAATAGATAGGAGGATGGTACCCTCCCCTGCCTTAGTGTGCCAAGGAGTATATTTACTGCTCTGTCCTGACCTATGACGTCCCTGAGTGCCATTTTAAACGTTACGTGTTACGCGTGACGCGTTACGCATTACGAAACTTGTTACTCGCTGCTGGCTTTCTATTTACTGTAAGATTCCCCAAAATAGACATAGAGTTATAAACTGGTTAATACCAATATCTGAGGCAGGCATGGCAGGTGAGAAATTTTTAGTTCGACACCTTGAAATCCTACCTGTAAAAATAAACCGTATGCATCTTAAAAACCATTGATAAAACAATGAGATAGATATGTCCATTTCTGATAATCTGTCGATTCTAAAAATTATGAACCCCGCACTACATCCGTAGTGCGGGGTGAATCCTGCCATGCCTACCTTCTATGTCTAATTTTCGGAAGATCCATAACTATACTAACTATTTTACTATGTATTTCCTCTATACTTCCTGAGGCATCTATTATTTTTATCCTCTCTGGCTCTCTATGTGCAAGCTCAAGATACCCATCCCTCACTTTCTTATGGAACTTAACATCCTCAAGCTCAAGCCTGTCTGTCTTGTTAATGCCCCTGTTTCTTTTAAGTCCTACCTCGACATCAAGGTCAAGGAGTATTGTGATATCAGGCATTAATCCCCCAGTCGAAATCCTGTCAAGGGAATAAATGAGTTTCAAATCTATCCCCCTTCCATACCCCTGATATGCAACTGTTGAATCGCTGAATCTGTCTGTTATAACTATCTCCCCCCTGGTTATCGCAGGCAGTATTTTTTCATTTACATGCTGTGTGCGGGATGCATTGTAAAGGAGCAGTTCTGCCACAGGGTCCATCTCCTTATGTTCAACAGAAAGAAGCACTTCCCTTATCCTCAGGCCGATTGGTGTCCCGCCAGGCTCTTCTGTGAGGACTATTGCGTATCCATTTTTTGAGAGGTATTCTGACAGAAGCCTTGCCTGGGTCGATTTGCCTGTGCCTTCTATGCCTTCAAAGGAGATGAAAAGCCCTCCCATTAGAAATCCTCCTTAAGCTGGTTATTAAATTCAAAAATTTTTAATTTTGCATTTTGCATTTTCACTTTTAACTGAGGGCCTCCTTAAGCTGTATTAACAACTGAAACACCTTTATCGTCTCTTCTATGCTCCTTGACCCAGTGCCGCATGAAGGGGTAAGAAGTATCCTTGAAAGTAAAAGCTCTATCGGTATCGAGTTTGATAGGTTCTCAATCCCCACATCAAAACGTTTTTTAATGGATTCCGTGGTCTCATCTCTTATCGCTTCTGTTGTTGGCACAATTCCCCATGCAAGGTATCCGCCATTTTTAAGAAACCCTCTGATCTCTTCAGGATACATGGCCAGTGTTTCAAAATATCCATACGCATCGAAGCTTATAATCTTCACCCCGCTTTCTATCACCAGCGGCCAGTCTGCCTTTCCGCAGCAGTGGATGCCGGGTATGCCACCGGATCCCTTTATTGCATCAGCAGTCTCTTTAAGAAGCCGCAGGGTCTCTTCCCTGCTCACACCAAGATAGCTTGTGCTTCCAATGGCAGAAAGTATCGGCTCATCAATAAACATGATCGTATTACCCGAATACGGCCTTAATAAATCCATCTGCCACCTTACCTTTGCCTTGAGCAGCATCAGGGAGATTTCCCTTAACTCTTCATCAAAATAGACAAGCTTCCCCTCAGAATCCTTGAGACCGAGGGTGAAGGTTAGTGGGCCTGTAATATGGCCTTTAAGGAAATCGAATCGTTTATCTTTTATTATTCTCAGGAATGTATGAAGCCCTTTTGCATGGTCCTCTGAAATTGCAATCCTGCATCCCTCTGTGCAGCTCTCATAGAACCTCTGAAGGGCATCGCTTTCATCTCTTTCAACCCAAATCGCCTCTTTCTCAGGGTTAATCTTCATAAAAGGCATACCTTCAGAATACTGGGGTATCATCAACTCTCTGAAGGACAACATGGGCAGCTGAGGCCAGAATGGTATGTCAAAAGTCTCAAGCACAAGGCTGCATGCCTCATCAGGGTCTGTGTGCGGGAGGCTGCCTATGCCTGTTGTTGTAAACGGTTTAAACATCTTAGAATGATACCCTATTAGGTGGAAAGGTTTCAAACCATTTTGGGCCTCCCGAAAAATAGACATAGAAGGCAGGCAGGGCAGGGTTCACCCCGCACTACGGATGTAGTGCGGGGTTCATAATTTTTATAATCGACAGATTATTATTATTAATATGGCAATCGTAAGTGGCTTACAGATTAAGGGTTTATCCGTTTACGCCTCAAGAGGTTTTACTGTGAGGTGTCGTATAAAAATTATTCATCAGCCTTTCCTATATAACTTATTGGTTTTACCCCACACCAAAACTTTTGGTGTGGGGTTTACTATATTTTGTGGCTCTATGTCTATTTTTCGGATGCCTGCCTCAGATATTGGTATCAGCCAGTTTATAACGCTATGTCTGTTCTTAGGGGACCTCCCAATAACAGAGGTAGGGAAGACTGTCTCAGAAAGACCGTGCCATGAGGCTTTCGTAGAGTTTTAGTCTTGGGTTATACTTAATTATGCTTAACCTTGCTCTAATTGTTTTATCAGTGCTTTTATCTTCTCATTCCTACGCTTTTATAACTGACGCGGAAATTGCATCCTTCAAACGACAGATTTCAGACAGGCCTATCGGCGAAAGGATTGCATTCTGGGCAGAGAGGTTTGTAGGGACTCCCTACGACCCTGACCCACTTGGAGAATATGTGACAAAAAATGTAGTTATTGCTGATGAGCGTGTGGACTGCATGTATCTGAGTTTCAGGTCTGTTGAGCTTGCTCTAAGCCCTACACCAGAAGATGCTGTAAGTATCGCACTGGATAAGAGGTTTATTAATGCGGGCAGGATAGAGGGCGGGAAAGTTGTGAATTATGAAGACAGATTTCAATATGGTGAGGATATGCTTGACAGCGGCAAATGGGGCAGGGAGATTACAGAGAAATTAGGCCAAATCACAGAGATAAAGGGTTCGAGAGGGAGAGAAAGGGTTAAGATTCTCTCTAAGGAGGCGATGATGGATTTATTATTAAACGCTGGCGTGAGCGTAATGCCACTACAGAGTGGAGATTTTATCTTCTTTATCAAATCGCCAGGGAAGAGACAGGCTGATGAGATAGTAGGGCACATTGGAATCATAAAAGTAGAAAGGGATGGTGTATACCTGATACATGCGAGCGGGATAAAGAAGAAAGGCGGCGCTGTTAAAAAGGTATTATTGAAAGACTATATCTCTGATATGCCCTTTCCTGGTGTCAGGATAAGCAGATTTGATTAAACCCTTATCTTTTTTAGTATTTCAAGGAATTGATTTTTAAAATCCGGATGCACCCTTCCAAGAAAAACCTTCAGCCCCTTTATCTCCAACCTCAGGTCCTCTATCTCTTTGAGAGTTTTATCTATGCTATCGAGTCGCTCTGTTAGGGTTGTAAGTTCCTTCTCTATCAGCTCAAGTTTTTCCCTCGACGCTTTATCTATCATTTATTTATTACCCCTTATTTATGTTTTCTTCTCTGGTGTTTTGTCTTCTTGAGCAGCTTCTTATGTTTGTGCTTGCTCATCTTCTTCTTACGCCACTTGGCAACGCTTCCCACAAATTCACCTCCTCTTGTTTTACGAATGGGAGACACTGAGAATCGGAGAAACGGGGACGATTTCTATCTTCTCCGCTTCACCCATTCTCCGTTTCACCGTGTCAATGTTTGCTGTGCTGTCTACTGTATTCAAATGCCTGGTCCATAAAGGCCTCAATCTGTATCTCTGTTGTCGGAGACTCTGTCCCGTCATAGGGGATGCTTATGCAGGGAATGCCATAATCCCTATTGAACCCACGCATAAGGGCACTGACTATAGTCCCTGGCATACATCCAAAGGGCATTGCATTAATAATACCAGAGGCCCCCTTCTCTATCAGGTCTACGCCCTTTCCGATGCTCAGAATTGCCTCACCCTCAAAAGATCTATGCAGATAAGGCGATGCCTTCTGCAGTATCTCCTTTGTTTCAGGCTCCTTCAGGGTTTTAAGAAATCCTTCAAAATGCCTGGCAAATCTGTGCTCTATCCTCTTTTGAAAGAACTTCTTTAAGAGGATACCAATGATAGCAGACCTATCTTTTTTTAGCAAGGCTTTCTCAAAGGCCATAAGGTTTACGTAATAAATCCATTCTTCAATAGGTGCGAGCCATACCTCTCCTCCAATGCCTTCAATTTTCTTTATCAAGTCCTCATTCGAGAAATTATGGCACCTGACAAATATCTCGCCGATTACTCCAATGAGTGGTTTCCTGTCTTTATATCTTGGGAGGTTCTCAAAATCTTTCTTCATACTCTTTAAAATATCTTCTACATTTCCATCAATGCCTCTCATAGAGGAATAGATTTTCTGCAGGTAATTCTGATAGAGTTCATCTGAAGAACCCTTTTCCTTTTCGTAAGGCCTTGTCTCATGAATACATTTGTAAAGGAGTTCAATCGCAACTATACCCATCCATGCCCTCATAGTGAAATCCTTGCCGACAATGCCGAGTTCCCTGTAGAAGTTTGCATCCTGGTTCGGTGAGAATATGGGCACATCCTCATAGCCGAGCTCATCAAGTATGAGCCTGTGGAATATATTATACTGTCCGAACCTGCATGGCCCTGTTCCTGAAGGCATAAAGAAGGCAGATGACTCTGGCCTGAAGTCAGTAGAGAAGACCTTCTTTAGCATATCCCCTGTTGTCACCGTGCATGGATAGCATTCCTTCCCTGAGACATGTCTCCTGCCGATATCAATGGCCTCTTTATCAGACTCAGGCAGCACCTCGGCGGAAACGCCGCAATGTTCAAAAGCAGCAGCCATTGCAAACGCATGGTCAGCCATGCGGGGAATATAAATAGTCCTTTTAGTCGTGAGTCGTGAGTCGCGAGTCTTTGGATTTCTGACTCCTGACTCCTGACTCCTGACTTGTTTGTTTCCTGTGCTGTCAAGAAACGCCTCGCACCTTGTTATTGCGCCGGCATCTGCGCTGTGCTCGTCGATTTCTATATGGAGGAAGGGTTTTCCTTCCGTCTCTTTCTTAAAATATTTCAGTATGAAAGAGTCTGGCCCGCATGAGAAATTGCCAATGTAAAGGGCATAAAGATGCGGATTTTCCCTCACGAGCCGTGCTGCCTTTAATATCCTCTGGCCTGACCTCCAGTACATGTTTGGCCATTCTTTGTCTATCCTGTATCTTTCGAGGGGCAGGAAATCCATGGGGATTGATAAGACGTTCAGGTCTGAAAGCTTCTTTGGTATCTCGAGGTTTATGCCGCTGTCAAAGGCATTGTATGACCTTCCGATAATTACAATGGTCTTATCCTTGATTGCAGATAGAACCTCTGTCCCTTTTGCCCTTATGGCATTTTTAAAATCCTCTTGAGCCTTCTCTGCAATATCTACCGCCCTTTCTATCTCTTTTCTTTTTATGCCGAATGGCTTGAATGCCCCTTTAAGTTCATCCAATAGAAATCCCCTCCCTCTCCTTATATTTATAACTGGAGAGATTGTCTTTATCCCATTGAATGCAACCCTTGCCACATAAGGGATGGTCTGGATATAAGGACATGCATGACCTCTCTCAAAGGGCTCATCAGGGGAATTTAAATTTATGAAACTTGGTATGAATAAGGCATCAACATCTTTATCAATCAAATATTTTATATGCCCGTGTGCAACCTTCACAGGGAAACATGTTTCCGAAAGTACATTCTCAAGGCCAATGTTAACAATCTGCCTGTTTGTCTTTGGCGAGACCTCAACATCAAACCCGAGTTCCCACAGGAGAGTTGACCAGAACGGAATATAATCCTGAAAGTAGAAAATATAAGGAATGCCGATTTTAATTTGACGCGGTGACGGGTGACGCGACGACTCTTCTTTTCTCCCATTCACCGTTTCACCGTTTCTCCGCGTCATCCTCAATAAGTGTTCCTTCCACAGCATCTCATCTCTGAATGCAAAAAGGTCTGGAAGACTCGATTCCCTCTTTTTCTTTACATCATATTTTTCGCACCTTCCACCATAGAAGAGATAACCCTCTTCACCCTCGATCTTCACCCTGTTTATCTCGCATATATTTGGACATCCCCTGCATTCAAATGAAGAAACCTCGTACGGTCTTCTGGATAATTCGAAGCCCTTGAAAGAAGTGATACAGCGACGCAGTGACGCGGTGATCTGCCTTTGCTTCTGTTTCTCCGTGTCCCCGTGTCTCATATATTTCATCGCTATCAGTGCCATTCCAATTGCGCCTGTGACATCGTGATGCGGAGGGACAGTTATCTTCTTGTTCAGGTATTTTTCGAATGCAGCAACAACCGATTTGTTGAATGCAACCCCACCCTGGAAGAATATGTTTTCACCAACCCTTTTCCCTGCAACAACCCTGTTTATGTAGTTCTGGACTATGGAGTATGCAAGGCCTGCAAGAAGGTCGTTTTTGTCTACACCACGCTGGAGGTTTGACATGAGGGAGTTTTCCATAAACACAGTGCACCTCTCACCGAGCCTGCAAGGACTCTCCGATGAAAAGGCACATCTTGCAAAATCCTCTTTTATTGATATGTTGAGCTTCTCTGCCTGCTCCTCGAGGAACGAGCCTGTTCCTGCTGCGCATGCCTTGTTCATCTCAAAGTCAACAATGACTCCATCTTTAAGTGAAATATACTTTGAGTCCTGACCTCCTATTTCGAATATAGTATCGACTGTCTTATCTATAAATGCAGCAGCAGTTGCCTGTGCAGTAATCTCGTTTTTCACGATGTCTGCACCCACATAATCAGCAATCATGTATCTGCCAGA
Organism: Nitrospira japonica; assembly: GCA_020723925.1. Lineage (GTDB taxonomy): Bacteria > Nitrospirota > Thermodesulfovibrionia > Thermodesulfovibrionales > DYHX01 > DYHX01. Next base: position 16,264 of record DYHX01000011.1, read on the forward strand.
GCCTGTAGTTCCAACACCCATTATCTCGACCCTGTCTCCTATCTCCTCGCCTATCTCCCCAAGCCCCTGCTTTACTGCCTCTATTGGCCTTCCAGAGGTCATCAGGTATCTCTTTGCCATCAGGCGACCATGCTCGTCTATCACAGCAAGGTTTGTGCTTATGGAGCCGACATCAATGCCGAGATAAGCCGGCACCTTAGACCCTGGCGGATAAAGAGGATATGAAATCCTATGTCTTTCGAAGAAATCCTCTCCTTGCTTAAAAAGTGGTTTGTGGCCAGGTTCTTTTACTCTGGAGTCCTTAATAAACTCCTCAAGTCTCTGAATGTTACATGTTTTCGATATTCCTTCGTCCATATCTTTCAGGGCAGCCCCTATTGCGCCCATCAAGGCAAAATCTTCATGAACTATAAGTTCTTCGAGTTCAAAAACCTCTCTGAATGCCCTTACCATTCCTCTGTTTGCAGCAACCCCTCCATGGAATGCAACAGGCTGCACAATTGCACGGCCTTTGGCAATGGAGCCCTTGAAGTTCCTTGCAACAGCGAAACATAGACCTGCAACAATGTCCTCAACAGGGGTTGCAATCTGCTGGAGGTGTATCATGTCAGATTTTGCAAAGACACTGCACCGCCCAGCAATCCTTGGAGGTTTTTTTGATTTAAGGGCAAGCTCACTAAATTCTTCGATTGTTAATCTCAATCTCTCTGCCTGCTGGTCAAGGAACGAGCCTGTTCCTGCTGCACAGACAGAGTTCATGGAGAAGTCAAGGACTCCGTCATCTCCAAGCAGTATCAATTTTGAGTCCTCACCGCCAAGCTCTATGATTGTCTTTATATGCGGCAGGAGTTTCTTTGTCGAATATGCCTGGGCAACTATCTCATTGACAGACTCTATGCCAAAGGCATAGGCTATTAACCTGCCAGCAGAGCCGGTAATAGAAAGTGAGAAGTCTCTATTAAGTTCGGAGTTCGGACCCTTCGACAGGCTCAGGGCAGCGGTCTGGAGTTCGGATTCGGTAACAGGTAATGACGGGTGACTCTTCGACAGGCTCAGAGTGACGAGTGACGAGTCTTTGTTTTTACTTGTTACTGTTACTGATTTAAGGAGCTCAAGGGCAACATTCAGCGTATGACCTTTGTGCCTCTTGTAAACCCCCTGAAGCTTATTGCCCTTTTCATCGAGGACAACAAGCTTTACGCTCACAGAACCAGCATCAAGACCTATGAATCTCATAGCAAAACTCCAACGATTTTTTTGTGAATTATGCCTGGATTTTTATTTAACCCGAATTACGAAAGGTATATTTATCAAGCCTGAAGAATTGTCACCCTGAACGAAGTGAAGGGTCTCTTTTTTGAGATTCTTCGCTACGCTCAGAATGACAGTTTGTAATTGTTTATTCGTTACCCTTTCGTAGTTTGGGTTTAATAATCTGTCGATTATAAAAATTTTGAAAACGCCTGCCCTATGTCTATTTCAGGGTCTACGCCTTGAAAGAACAGTTTCCATAAAGCAAATGATAACAAAATGGCTGTTAAATCTCAAATGTCCGGCTATAATTTTTCATGGCCAAAATCTGCACAAAGTGACAAATTTTGTCATAAACTTCTTGACATGGCAGGGGATTAGCAGTATCTTTTACTTGATTTTTCTTGATTTCTTCAGGCTCCTCGATGTGGTATAAAAACTGCTTTAATATCGGGGTGATTATTAATCTTGCAGGTAGGAGGTGAGAAAAAGAAGGTTTAAAGGTTTACGGAAGTCAGGCATGATGCCTGACCTATTTTCGAGAAAGAAGGAGGTAAAGATGTATAAGGCGATGAATAATCTGAAGGAGCAGAAGGGCTTCACCCTCATCGAGCTCCTCATAGTGGTGGCAATTATTGGAATCCTTGCAGCAATAGCGATCCCGGGCTATATAGGCATGCAGGAGAGGAGTAGAAAGGGAGCTGTTATAAGGGCAGCCACTGCGGCTGAGGCAGAACTGGCCGCATATATGAATTCTGCAAGGAAGTCAGGGACTGCGCAGGGAACTCTTAGAGAGGTTGACACTAACAATGACGGCAAGGTCGATGACTCGGATCTAGACAATAATGGACTTGCTGCTGGTCCAATATCCGTTTTCGTTGCAGCCAGGAGTGATAAGAAATTACCGACTGCTGAGAAATCACCATGGGCTGTCGGGATCGACTTGTGGGTAGTAGGAACTCCTGGAAATGGGCAGATCGGACTCAGGGCAGTTCCCGATACCTCAGCCATCAGTCAGGTCGTCATCTCAGCATTAGATGGCAAAGGCGGCTCAATACATTCAAAGACTATAAGCGCTGATTAATTTGCAAACTCTTATCTCTAATCATGGGACGGGGCTTTCCCCGTCCCGTTTTTTTGTTATATTTATAAACAAAAGAGTACCGAGTCCTGTCATTCCTGCGGAAGCAGGAATCCAGGGAAAAGACTGGATTCCGCATCAAGTGCGGAATGACGATAGAGGACATTTTTATGCAGGAGTCAATCGATGAGCTTTTCTTTATTATTAATAATATTTTTTATCTTTCTCCTATCACTCTCGCCATCAATTTATGTTGGTGACAGCAGTCTTTTTGCGGCAGCCTCTTTTTCCTTAGGTTCTGCCCATCCACCTGGTTATCCGCTTTACATAATCATCGGCAAATTTTTCACATTGATTCCTTTTGGAAATGTGGCATTCAAGGTGAATCTCGCGAGTGCCATTTTCGGTGCCCTCACATGCCTGATGGTCTTCAGGACATCAATGGTACTTACTGAGAACAGGTATGCGTCATGGGCATCTGCACTAATATGCGGCATATCTCCAATCTTTTTTTTAGAGTCTCTTAAGGCAGAGGTCTATACACTTAATAGCTTTCTATCAATGGCTGTGTTTTATCTCGGGCTAAGGATGTTAACATCAGTCCCCAGTCCCCAATCCCCAATCCCCAATCCCCAATTTCTAAGACTCTCTCTGCTTGGATTTTTTATCATCGGCCTTGGTATGGGAAATCATCATACCATCGGGTTCATTGGGCTTGTCTTCTTGTGGCCGATAGTCTTGAGATGGAGGGATATATCCTTTAAATGGCTTATTTTCAGCCCTATATTCTTTTCCTTAGGGTTTTCTATAAACCTCCTCCTTTATCTCAGGTCTATTGCCATAACCGACTCAGGAGGCTTAATCCTTTATTCATATGCAGGGACATTGCAGGACTTTCTGAGGATACTCCTGCGTGAAGATTATAAGGGGTCATCCACACCTCATGCGCTCGGATCTGTTGTTTCTTCAGGAGAAGCGTGGTTTTATGGCCTCAAAAACAGTCTTTATTATGTGGCAGTACAAAGCACAAGGCCTGTTTTACCCATTGTGTTTTTAGGCGTTGTGGGGCTATTTAAAAGGCTAAAGATATTGGTTTACTTTGCACTCTCCATAATTGTGTGGTTTCTGTTGCTCGGCAGGATGGTCATCGCATCTCCAGAACCAAAGGCTGCGGACATCCAGATAGTCTCTGTATATTTTTTGCCTGCTATACCTATACTTTACAGTCTCATCTCTGTGGGTTTTACCTCAATGGCTGCTTTTTTTAAGAGAGGGACATGGAGGATATTGCCCAAATTTATCCCATATGCAATTGCGATACTACCATTTGTATTTTTACCATTTTCTTTTAGATCGTTAAACCTGAGCGGTAACTTCCTTGCCCACGATTACGGAAGAGACATGCTCACGACCCTGTCTGTTAAAAGCCTGCTTATGAATTATACAGACAACCCGATGTTCACTATCTTTTATATGAGGGCGGTCGAAAGACTGAGGGAAGACATATTGGTCATTAATACGGCTGGCAGGAAAGATGTCTACGGCATTGAGACCTCGCCCCAGTGGAAATACGCTAAGCTTTATCCTGATTTTTATAAGAGGCAAAAGAGCACTATTAAAGAGATAAACAGGGACTTTGCCCTTAAGGGAAAACTCTTTGCGAATAGCCCTTTTGAGTTAACAGAGGTTGTATCTGAACATTATACTTATTATCCATATATCCTTTCTGTGTCCCTCTACCCGCATCAATCAAAAAGTTATATGGAAACCATGAAGATGGATGTCAGAAATAGTTTTAAATCAAATTATGCGAAAATAAACTATGAGCGCACGATGGAGCTTCCATACCAGAACGATTTTTTGGCTAAGGAATTACAAGCAGCCTATAGTTTTTCGACAATGATATACGCTGATTTCATTAAAAGAGAGGGAGATGAAAAGGGCGGGGCAGAACTCTACAAGACGGCGTTTCTGATGAGTGAACCTAAACTATATCTCTGGCCATATATCAACTTTCTGCTGAATGATGGAAGACAGGGAGAGGCATTCGCCCTTTTAAAGGAACTCAAAAAGGCAGAAGGGGCGTATGGAGAATTTGCAAGGCTTCTGGAACAGAAGGCTCTCTCTGTGATTGAGGAGAGGGCTAAAAATAGAACAAACTCCAGAATTGACATAAAGAAAATGTTAGGTTAGGGTATAAAATATAGATTCGTAAGGATGCAGTGTCTGATTCTGATATGGAGACAAAAAGAAAAATAGAAAATATTGAAAAAACCCTCGGCTTTAAAGGATGAAGATTGTTCAGATAACAAACCTCTATCCCCCTTTTGCAGGTGGCGGGGCTGAGATATATGTTGAGAATCTTGTTAGAATCTTATCTTCTGACCAGGCGAACGAGGTTTATGTAATCACAAACATCCCTATCAAACAATTCGATGATTCAAAGGTTATCAATTTAAATATAAGAAATTTCGGCATCTTAACATCTCTTCTCCTTCCAAACCCATTGATATATAAAAAAATTAAAAGAATCCTTGAAGGGCTAAAGCCTGATATAGTGCATCTCCATAATATCCATGTCTCTTTAACTTCAGCAGCCATCTTCGCTGCAAGGGGTTTTCCCCTTGCAGCGACTGTCCATGATTTTTACCTCTTCTGCCCAACCTTAAGGTTTATGTATGAGGATGGGAAGACATGCGAGCTTGACAGGTGTATTTATTGCGTAAAGAAATACTATTCATCTGAGATAAAGAGGAGATGGGGCTCGTGGGGATTTCTCTCTATATTGCTTGAGTCTCAGCTATTATGCCGATTTCTTTACAGTATCCGCAAAAACGGGTTGAAGCGGATATTGCCTGTAGTTGATAAATTTATCTGTCCCAACAAGTCACAGAAAGAGCTGCTTAAAATGGCTGGTGTGCCAGAGAATAAGGTGGTAGTATTGCCCTATACATCTGACTTCAAGCCGAAAGAGGTCACCATACCTGATGGAAGGTATCTCGGGTATGCAGGTGGGCTTATCAAAGAGAAGGGGGTTCATGTCCTGCTTAGGGCTTTGAGCCTGTTGCCTGAGGATATAAGGCTCCTTGTTGCTGGAGATGGCATATATAAAGAAGAACTTGTAAAAATGTCAGAACATCTTGGCATAAAAGGCAAGGTTCATTTTATGGGTAAACTCGGAAGGGAGGATATGAGAAGTTTCTATGATAGGATACACATACTCGTTGTTCCATCTTTATGGCCAGAAGTACTGGGGATTGTTGGGCTGGAGGCGATGTCTGCTGGAAAGGCAGTTATAGGCAGCAATATTGGCGGTATACCTGACTGGATAGAGGATGGGGTTAATGGCTTTCTTGTGCCTCCCGACTCACCTGAGCTGATTGCAGAGAAGGTGAGAATTTTGTTTGATACAGATGGTTTGATACATGAATTCGGTTTGAACGGGCAGAAAAAATTTATAAATGAATTCTCGCCTGAAATCCATAAAAATAAGATAATGGATTTATACACAGAGATTTTGCATGGACATCACATTAATTGACCCCAAAGGGGTAACAAAGGGATTAAATGTTGGTCTGGCATATCTCGCTGGCTCTCTCATTTCACATGGATATAAAGTCAGAGTCGTTGACCTGAATAACCGATATGATAACTTTGAAAAAAGAATAAAACAGATTGATAGCGATATTGTGGGAATCTCGCTAAAGTCTGCTATTGTTTCCGGGGCAAAACCTATATTTAATCTAATAGGTGAAAACAGGCGGATACAATTTAAGATCTGCGGTGGTGCGCATATTACGGTTGCTGGCAGAGATTTTATCAAAGAATATGGTTTTGATATAGGGTTTATTGGAGAGGCTGAGAATACAATATTAAATTTTCTGGAATACGCCATGGGCAAAAGAGATATTAACAAAGTTGGGAATATATGGTACCACGATAAAAAAGATGGGACAATTCATTATTTCAATGAATCTGAGCACGAACAACAGGATCTCGATATTCTGCCATTCCCAGTATATGAGGTATTTGACTCATTCAGGGGCTATATAGAGAACTACCCACTCATTACGAGCAGGGGCTGCCCCTTTCTCTGCACATTCTGTTGTGTAGGTAAGGTCTCCGGCAAAAAGTGGAGGTCAAGAAGCGTTGATAATGTCCTTAAGGAACTCTTTGAAGCCCAAGAGAAATACAGATTCAAAAAATTCCATATAATAGACGATAACTTTACACTTAATATTGAAAGGGCAAAAGGCTTTTGCAGGACGCTGATAGAAAGCGGACTAAATAAGGAATGGTCTTGCCCAAATGGGGTAAGGGCTGACAGGCTTGATGAGGAACTCCTGAGCCTCATGAAGATATCAGGTTGCACATCAATTAATGTGGGAATTGAAAGTGGTGTTGAAAGAATATTCAACAAGCTAAAAAAGGGGGAGACCCTTGCTGATATAGAAAGGGCAATAAAATTAGCAAAGAAAATTGGCATCAAAGTTAACGGCTTTTTTATTCTGGGTCTCCCTGGCAGCAAATACGAGGATGATATGCAAAGTATTGCTTACAGTGAAGCTCTTGGGCTGGACGATGCATTGTTTAACATCGTGAGTATTTATCCTGGGACACAGCTTTGGGAAAGCATAAACAGTGACAAACAGATAAGGATTCTTAGAGATTGGACAGACTCTCTACATTTTGGAGGTGAGGTAGAACCAGTTTTTGAAACTGAAAGTTATTTGTCATCAGAAAGGAAGAAGGCCTTTTATATTTCTAATCTCAAGCGAAGGCATTATCTGGTTGTTGTCGGTGAAAATGGAAGCACTGCAAAAAGGGCATTTAGACTTTTAAGAATTATCTGGAAATATGACAGAAATTCTCTGTTCAGTCATATCTTATTTATTTTCAAGAATATCAGGAAGGTATTAAGTTATGTCTAAGGTCAAATACTTTATAGCTGTTCTTAGACCGAACCACTGGGTCAAGAACTTCTTTGTTATAATCCCTGTTATTTTTTCGAAGAAGATAGGTGACCTGCATACGGATTTCTCTGTATTAATGGCTTTTGTTTTATTCTGTTTAGCTTCCGGCAGCGTATATATTTTCAATGATCTGCTTGATGTCAAAAATGACAGTAGTCATCCGATAAAAAGCAAACGCCCACTTGCCTCCGGGAAGATTACATCCACAGAGGCTACCATTGAAGGCGCTACAGTTTTGTCTGTTGGACTTTTAGGGAGTTTCTCACTCAATTATAACTTTGGGATTGTGGTTTTGATCTATGTAACTCTGAATCTGCTATATACTCTCTATTTGAAGCATATTGTAATTATTGATGTCCTCTGCATAGCAGCAGGATTTGTGCTAAGAGTTGTGGCGGGTGGAATTATAGTGGAGGTTCCCTCATCCCCATGGATTATAATGAGCACATTGTTTATAGCTATGTTCCTTGGATTTTCAAAAAGGAGGGGAGAACTGTCAGTTAACAATGCGGCTCCAGTCACGAGACCGGTCTTGAGCAGTTATAATGAGCATATGATCGACCAGTTCTTAATCATCTCAGCGACAGGCGCACTTATGGCTTACACTTTATTCACAGTGTCTGATTATGCCTTTAAAAGATTCGGCACCCATAACCTGATATACACAACACCATTTGTTATTTATGGTATCTTTCGTTATTATTATCTAATTCATTCAAAGAGAATCGAAAATCCTACTGACATTCTTTACTCTGATTTGCCGATGATTCTTAATATTTTCTTATGGGTAGCAACAGTTCTTTTCATTATAGGGATATGAATCAGGAGGTATGACATGAGAACACTGGTTGCAGGAGCGCCAGGTTGGCTTGGTACACGCCTTGTGGAGGTATTGCTAAAGGGGTGGGATGGTGAAGGTGGAGATGGAAGGGATGTGAGATGTTTTGTAAAAAGAGGGGTTGACAGCAGTATTCTTAAAAAATACGGCGCAGAGGTTGTTGAGGGCGATATATGTGATAGAGATTCAATTAGGGTAGCTATGAAAGGTGTGGACACAGTTTTCTGCCTTACAGGTATCATTCACCCCAGAAGAGTAAAAGAGTTTTACGAGATAACCACTGAAGGCACAAAGAACCTTATATCAGAAGCTGTTTCAAATGATGTTAGAAGATTCATATACATAAGTAGCAATTCGCCAGCAGGATGTAATCCAGATAAAGAGGCACTTTTCAAAAATGCAGAAGAAAATCCTTACATGCACTATGGCAGGAGCAAGCTCCTTGCAGAAAAGGCTGTTCAGCAATATCAAAAAGAGGGGAAAATTGAGACGGTTATCCTCAGGCCATGCTGGTTTTATGGACCAGGGCAGCCTGCACGGCAGACAAGATTCTTCAGGATGATAAAGGCTGGAAATCCGATAGTATTTGGTGATGGTGAAAACCTCCGCAGCATGTCTTATATTGATAATGTAATACAGGGAATCCTTCTGGCTGAACGCTTAAAAGCAGCCAATGGACAGATATACTGGATTGCTGATAAAAGACCTTATAAAACGATTGAGATATACAGGGCAGTTGCAGAAATCCTCAATGTAAAAAACTTCAAACCTCGCTTTGTTCCGGGAATTGTCTCTGAGGTCTTCATGGTTATGGACAGTCTGATTCAGGGTGTAGGCTTATATCAGACAGAGATACATGTTGCAGGTGAGATGAATAAGAATATTGCCTGCAGCATAGAAAAGGCCGAGAAAGAGCTTGGCTATAATCCAACCGTAGACCTTTATGAGGGCATGAAGCGATCGATCGAATGGTGCAGAAGCAATGGGATCGATATATAGAGGGTTGAGCGAATGAAAACAGCGCTGGTAACAGGCGGTTCAGGTTTCTGTGGAAGCTATCTTGTGCGGACCCTCAGCGAAAGGGGATGGGAGGTCTCTGTCATAGATACAATAACTACCGAAGAAAAAGAGGTTAAATTTTATAAGGGGGATATAAGGGATAAATATCTCCTGATGGAGGCAATGAAAGCCATAGATGTGGTGTTTCACCTCGCAGCAAGAGTGCCTCTTACAAAAGCTGGCAGAGATTTCTGGAGTACTAATGTTGATGGAACACAAACGGTCTTAGAGACGGCGCTCAGTTCCGGGGTGAAAAAGGTTCTGCATATGTCCTCCACAGCAGTGTACTCTCTTAACCCTTCAGAACTTCCAATAACAGAAAAGACATCTCTTAAGGCGAACACTGTTTATGGAAGGTCCAAACAGGAGGCAGAGGCTGTATGTAAAAGATTCAGGGATAAGGGCTTAAATATCATAATTATTCGCCCGAGGACTGTGATTGCACCATGCCGTCTTGGGATAATAGAGCTTTTTTTTGATTGGATAAGAAAGAACAGGAATGTTTATATGCTTGGGGATGGCAATAATCTCTTCCAATTTGTGCATGCCTCAGACCTCTCGAATGCATGCATCCTCGCAGTAGAAAAAACCGATAACGAAGAATTTAATATCGGTACAGACAGATTCGGCACAATTAGAGAACTATTTGAAAAACTAATCGCTTACGCATGCAGCACATCTGAGATAAGGTGTATTCCCAGAAGGATAACTCAACCTATCTTGTACCTCATGGATAAGATAAATCTGTTGCCTCTGGCAGACTGGCATTACAGGACTGCGTTTCTGCCGTGTTACTTTGATGTTTCAAAGGCAAAGGACTTGCTGTCATGGAAGCCTCACTACAGCAATGATGAGATGTTTTTTGAGTCTTATGGCTGGTATGTAAAGCATACAGAGGATATATATGGTGCTGAGACAAAATCTCCCCATACGTCTATACTCAAGAGGAAAATTTTAAGGATTCTTAAATAGCCCTGTAGAAAAAGATGCTTTGGCTGAAAAGATTTTTAGGCGACATAAGGCTGGGGATGTCTCTAATGAGATACAGGGGGGTTAAATACGTTTATAACCGATGGTATCTAAGGACATTCTATGCAGTAGAGAACCCGCTAAGGAATTTTATCTACTTCAGGCTCTATCCATTGATAGACTACACTCCTTTTCCATCCATGATTGAAATAGAAGCTACAACAACCTGTAATCTGAGGTGTACTATCTGTGAACATACCCACTGGAACGAGCCACCACGGAATATGACCCTGGAAGAATTTAAAGGCATTATTGATCAGTTCCCTGAGGTCAGAGCCATTGCACTTACTGGGATTGGCGAGAACTTTCTTAATAAGGATTTCCTGAAGATGTACGAATACATAAGGGAGAGATGGCCTTCAGCCTTTATAGAACTCTACGATAATTTCTACCTTGTTGGCGAAGACGTGTCCAGACGGTTAATAGACCTGAGCATTGATAGGGTTATAATCTCCATGGAGGCAGCAACAAAGGATACATATGAGAAGATAAGGGTTGGTTCAAATTTTGAAAGGGTACTCGAAAACATAAAGAACTTTGTTGAGATAAAATCCAAGGAAAATAGCCCCTTCCCGGAGATTTTCTTTCATTTTATCGTTACAAACCAGAATATACATGAGCTGCCGAGTTACATAAAGCTCGTAAAGGGACTTGGATGTGTAAAGATATCAATCACAAATCTGCTGCACCCCTATCACGAGGTTCAGCATATGATGTTGCATAATATACCAGAAGGAATAATTAAAGAGGCCGAGTCTGTTGCATGTAAAGAGGGCATAACCTTGCTATGGAATAGCAACATACCCCAAAAAAAACCGCCGATTACCAACTGCAATAACTGGATAATGCCCTTTATATATGTGACAGGGCATGTTGTGCCGTGCTGTTCTATGAACGAAGCCAATGTCAGACAGTTTCAGAAGGATAATAGTTTTGGAAATGTGTTTGAAAAGCCCTTCAAGGAAATATGGTATTCGGATGAATTCAAAGCTTTCAGGAGGGCGCAGAGGAAAGGCGAGGTGCCTGTATTATGCAGGGATTGTCCGATGTACGATGTCGGTAGAAGGATCGTGTAAGGATGAGGGATGAGTTAATAGGGTTTACAGGACCAAGTGATTTCAGCACATTTGTTTTAAGGGCGGGATTAAGTAAAAGATACGGATTTTTTGGAACAATCCCTATCTGGGGCGGCGTGAAATTGCACGAATTTTATCCTCCCATTGCCACCGTTATCGTGAGATACCTTGGCATGTTCGGAGCCCTTATTCTTTATTTTATATTCGTACCTGTTCTGTGGATAAACTATAAGGGGCTGGCTACAGCCGTATTGTTTATGTCGAGTTATTTCCATATATTCCCTCTCTTGATTGTGGGCAGATATGCTGAGTTTATGGGTTATGGTTTTTTATCTCTTGCGATATTTGTAGATAACGATATCCTGTCTGGAATCCTCTGGGGTCTTGGGTCTCTGTCACATCCTCTACCGATGATGCTTGGGGCAATTATATTTTTGCTAAAGCTCAAGATTCAAACAATTATTGTTGCTTTTATTGTCTGTGGCTGGTGGTATGTGCCCTTCTTCTTAAAGAGGAAGAGGCTCAGCTATTTAAAGGAGATGAGATCTGACAAGTTGTTTGGACTTTATTTTATCCAATACCTGAGCATGGTGAATATCCTCATATATCTTTTTGCCCCACTGTGGCTGCAGATAGTTACATCATTGACATGGTTTCTGCCTTTCTCCTTTAAGCCTAACATGCTACCAAAGGATTTCGGATTGAGAAATATATTGCTCCGCTTTAAGCCATTTTTTGAGATAAAGCCATTTTTTACATCGGACCTCACGAAGCACTTTCCCAAATTGAAGGAGATTAAGGAAGGACCGATAGTGCTTACCCAGAAGAGCTACAATCCTGAGATTGACTTTGGGGAACAGGCAATAGGGTCTTTTGGGTTGTGGATATGGTCATGTGCATGCTATCTCCTTGAAAGAGGAGTTATCGTTTACAATGGACTTCCTTCAACAGAAGTTGCAGTAGACCACCTTAATATCACGGAGGGGTTGCCCGTTTATTCTGTAGAGTCTTTACGGTAATGATATGTTAGTGCTTGAGGTTGGCTCAGGGAAACGACCTATGGCAGGTGCCTCTATATCTGCTGTTGGTAATAAGATTATAAAAACAGATATAAATAAAAAGGCATATGTTGATGTCATCTGTGATGCTCAATCTCTTCCTTTTAGAAACGATGTGTTTGACTACTTATTCTGTTCGCATGTTTTAGAACATATACCTGAGTATATTAAAGCCTTTAGAGAATTTCATAGAGTTTTGAGAGGTGGTAGAACTATAGAGATTATAGTCCCACACTGGAGCGGACCAACGGCCTTAATGGACCCCACACACTTGCATCTTTTTTCTGCCAGAAGATTCTCTTGGATAGCTAAGAGGGGGTTAGCTGAAGAAGATAATATATATGTGTCAGATATATTGGATTCATCTGAGGTGGCTCTGCATCTTGAAATTAAGTCAATAATCTTAACGAACATTCCGAGCAAAAAGGAAAAATTGAAAGATACATCCCTCTGCTTCAGAATATATATATATAACATCCTTTTTATTAAGATTCCTGCTGAGATTTTTAAAGGCAGAGGATGTTGAGAGGATAGCCTTTTTAATTGGCGGGATAGATGAGATTCGTATAAAATTGGCTGTCAAAAAATAACTGATGAAAATCTTCCATTTAATCTATGACCACATTAATAACCCATGGGTTGGCGGCGGGGGGGCTGTAAGGGTTTATGAGATATATAAAAGGCTTGCCGAGAGACACCATATAACTGTTGTCTGTGGTAAATACCCGGGGGCAGAGGACTATGAAGAGGGAGATCTCAGATTCCATTTTGTCGGGAGCTCGAAGAACAATTATGTTTTGAGCACATTCTGTTATGCTGTAAAGGCTGCACAGTTCCTGTTTTTAAACTCTAAACTCCGAACGGCTCGACTGAGCCATTCGGCCCGAGCTCGGGCTGAGGGCTCGCCGAAGTCTCCGAACTCCGAACTTTACGACATAGTAATTGAGGATTTTGCCCCCTATAATCCGCTATTCTCAAGATTTATCATTGATAAGCCACTTGTTCTACAAATCCATCATAAAGAGGGCATAAATTTATTTAACCGTTACTTTGTATTGGGTTGTCCCTTTATGCTTATAGAGACCTTTTATCCGAGGCTTTTTAACAATATTATATGTGTCTCTGAAGGAAGCAGAAGGAAATTTAATGTTGCAAATGCCACTATTATTCCTAATGGTATAGACAATAAATTGTTTGAGGTTGAACCTTCTGATGATGACTACATCGGCTATGTAGGCAGGTTGCATATACATAACAAAGGACTTGATACTGCAATCAGGGCGATGGATTTAATAGATTCAAGGCTTATTATAGCAGGCAAAGGAAGGGATGAGCTGAGATTGCAGTCTTTAGTCAGGAGATTCGGTCTGTCAGGGAAGGTTGAGTTAATCGGGCATCTTAACGATGCTAAAAAAATAGAATTCTTAGCTAATTCAAAGGTTGTTATAATACCATCCCGCTATGAAGGGCAAGGCATAGTCGTTCTTGAGGCTGCTGCCTGTGGAAAACCTGTGATTGTTAGCGACATCCCCGAATTGAGATATGCTGTGGATGCTGGCTTTGGGCTATCATTCAAGACAGGTGATGCAATAGATTTAGCAGAAAAGATGAAACTTCTCCTTGAGGATGAATCCCTGAGAAGAGAGCTGGGGAAAAAGGCAAGGGAATATGCAAAAAACTATATCTGGGATAAGATTGCAGAGGAATATGAGAGGTTTTTGGTGGAGGCGGTGGCGAGGTAGAAAATTTGATATTCTTAAACAGTTAAATACCTTAGGTGGCAGATAGAAATTGTTAGAGACAAAGGAGATGCTTTATGAGCTTGGCTGATATTTTGAAAGGTTATTTTCAGGTGAAAGAACCCTTGAGCAGGTTCTCAGGATAATTGCACAGAAAGTTAAACAAGAGAGGTTAGAGGTATCCTACGCAATTTCTTTTACCTATCCCTTTCCTTCATAGCGACTAACGTCTTTGGCTATGTCTTTCATGCGATTGTTAGCAGAAAGCTCGGTCCGCCTCTTTACGCAGAGTTCAGTGTTTTGTACGCATTAATGATTGCCCTGTCAAGGCCTGTGAATATTTTAGGATGGGCAATAACGAGGGTTGCTGTAACCGGACGAGCTACAGGAATAGATTTTGAGGAAATAAAAAAGTTTTCTATAAAATTAGGACTCGCAGTGGCATTAATTATAGGTCTGGGACCACTATTGTTATCCCCTATAATTCGTATGTTCCTTAAGACCGAGAGTTTACTCCTGTTTTTACCCCTCGGGTTAACGCTTTTTATCTGGAGTCTAACCGGAATATTAAGGGGATTGTTCACCTCGATAGAAGCATTTGGCGTGCTGTCATATACTGCTACCGTAGAGCTTTTTGTAAGGGCAGTATGCGGGATAACCCTTGTGCTTTTAGGTCTCAAAGTCTTCGGGGCAATAGCAGGCTCAGCCTTTGGGGCGCTCTGTGTCTTTCTCCTGCTTTTTGGCAGAAGGAGGTATATCGTTGAAAGATATAATGAGCGGAAGCAGCAAGGCATTTCTGGAGGAGGCTTTAGCAGTATAGCCACAAGGGTTTTTTTTATTGCACTGCCCACAGGCTTTTTCCTCGAACTTGACCTGCTACTTGCCAAGAGGTTCTTCTCTCCTGAAGAGGCTGGCATCTATGCAGCCGCTGCCCTTATTGGAAAGGGGTTACTTATGTTTTCCACTGTAGCCTCCGCAGTCGTTTATCCAAAGCTTGTGGAGGAGAGATTAAGCAATAAAGGGGTTATTGCCTTTCTATGGGGTGTTGGCATAGCCCTGCTTTTATTTGTCACTGGATATGGATTTTTAAAACTCTTCGGGGAGCCGGTTGTCGGACTTCTATTTGGCGATAAATATAGGGGTGTTGTTGGATTGGTTCCTGCTTATGTCCTTGCCCTTATTCCCCTTGCCGTTCATCTTCAGGTGACAAATTATAAAGGGGCGATAGGAGGCTGGATAGAAGGGATGTGGCTCTGGATTGTTCTTGGTGGGTATTATCTATCCCTTGAGCTGTTTTCTTCCACGCTTCATTCATATCTGTGGGCAATATTTATATTTCATTTAGTTACAGCACCTTTGAGTTTTTTTATTCTTTATCTCAGGCATAACAAAGGGAAAAATAAGTCATGAAAAAGATTTTGGTCCTTCCATTATATGGAATCGGTGATGTGCTAATGACAACCCCAGCCATCAGGAATTTAAAGGAGCAGTTGGATGTAGAGATTACTTATCTTCATATGTTTAAGACCACAAGAGACATCTTACTGCATAACCCCTATGTTGATGAGAACATCCATTTCCCTTTTCTTGAGGCAAGCAAGTTTAATAGTCTATGCTTTTTGATGCGGTTCAGGAAAAAACTTGATTGCTCTATCAACTTTTACCCCTCTAACAGGAGGGATTACAATCTGGCTGCGTTTATTGCAGGGAGTCCTATCAGAATCGGACATCGATACCTGTTGGGCGATATAAAAGAAATGAATTTTTTAAAGACTAATGCTGTAATGGAGAATGACAGTCTTCATTGTGTGGAAGAGAATCTCAGACTTCTGGATCTCATGGATATTCAAGTAAGAAGGCCCTATCCTTTAGAGATTTACCTGCCAGAAGAAGAAAGATTATTTGCTCACCAATGGCTAAAAGAAAGGAAGATAGATGAAAAGATATTGGTCGGTATTCACCCTGGGACAAGCGCATTTAAAAACCACGATAAGAGAAGATGGCCTCAGGCTTCATTTGCAGATCTTATTAACAGGCTTGCCCTTGAACTGAGAGGTAGTGTCTTCCTTCTTTTTGGTGGTCCTGAAGAGAAACCTTTGAGGCAGGAGATTATCTCAATGAGTGATAATAATGATAAGGTTATCTCAATTGATTCTCTTACAATAAGACAGGCAGCTTCTCTCATCCAGAAATGCAGACTTTTTATAACAAACGACTCAGGTCTCATGCACATAGCAGCAGCTATGCAGGTGCCAACAGTTGCTATCTTTGGACCGACAAACCCTGTCTGGGTCAGACCCTGGGGTGTAAAACATAGAATTGTCAGGTTAGGCTTATCCTGTAGCCCGTGTTTTAGATACTCGCCAAGACCCCTGAGATGTGATGCAAATCTGGATTATGCCTGTCTTAAAGATATAAGTGTTGATTTCGTCTTTAATGCGTGTATAGACCTGGTTAAAGAGGCAGCAATTTAGCCTTTTCATTCAGGCAAGATAATTGCTATAATTTTAACCGATGAATAAATTTCTCGCAATCATACCTACTTACAATGAGAAGAAAAGTCTTCCTGCTGTCATTGATTCTATTTTGAAACATGATGGATTTGATGTTCTTGTTGTAGATGATGCGTCTCCTGATGGAACTGCCCAGGTTGTTAAGGAAGTCATGTCTAAATCGAATAGGGTATCTATCCTTGAAAGGCCTGCAAAGCTTGGTCTTGGCTCTGCCTATGTGACTGGTTTCAAGTGGGGACTTGAGCTGGATTATGATTATTTCATCGAGATCGATGCTGATGGTTCCCATAATCCTGAGGCATTACCATGGTTTGTTAAAGAGATGGAAAGGGGTTATGATTTAGTTATAGGCTCAAGGTATATTGCTGGTAAGATAAGCGTGGTTGGTTGGGACTTTAGACGTCTCTTGCTGTCAAAATTTGGCAATTTATATGCCTCCAGGATACTCGGGCTCAGGTTGACAGACCTCACAAGCGGATTCAGATGCTATAGCAGGCAGGCACTGAAGGCAATAGACCTCGATAGAATTTACTCTAATGGTTACGCATTTCAGATAGAGATGGCATATCTTGTTACAAGGGCTGGTTTTGAGGTCGGGGAGATGCCAATAATATTCTATGAAAGAAATTCTGGCTCTTCAAAGATGTCAAAAAAGATAGTTAGAGAGGCAGCGATTCTTCCGTGGAGATTAAGAATGAGAGAGATAAAAGATTTTGTCGGTAAGATATTTTTAAAGAGGAAATATGCTAAAGAGATATCTGGTTAAAGGACTGATTGTTGCCATACTTTTCCTTTTGCTTGTAGGCGGGAGGGTATTTTACTTGCAGAGAAGCCATTTTATGGATGCAGAAAAATATTATAGCGAAGCTAACTGGAAGCTTGCCATAAGGGAATATGATACTGCGATGCATTTCTACACGCCATGGTCGCCTTATATTCAGAAGTCTGCAGAGAGGCTGTGGCAGATTGGTGAAATGTTCGAAAAGCAGGACAGGCTTGATTGGGCAAATATTGCGTATTCTTCTATAAGGAGTTCTTTTTATGCCTCAAGAAGTCTCTATACTCCTGGTAAAGATTGGATAAACAAGTGCGATGACAAAATTGCAGACCTTAATGTTAGGATATTAATCAAGGAAGGCTCTATCAAACCAGAGGAAGCAGATGCTGAGAAAAAGAAACACCTCTATGTTTTAAAAGTCGACAGGGCGCCAGACCCATTATGGTCTGTGCTTGTAGAGGTTGGGTTTTTTGGGTGGGTAGCGTCTATTATATTTATGATATTTAAAGGCTTTGATGATAATGGAAAGATAAGGAAGAGATTTGCCCTTTATGGGGCTTTATCCTTTATCTCTGCCTTTGCCCTCTGGATTATATCTCTGCTTAAGGCTTAAAATGACCGAAAAATAGACATAGAAGGCAGGCATGGCAGGATTCATAATTTTTAGAATCGA
>DYHX01000075.1 GCA_020723925.1 Nitrospira japonica
TCTGTAAGGCACTTACGATTGCCATATTAATTATCTGTCGATTATAAAAATTATGAGACAGCCTTTCCTATATCTATTTTAAGGTCACAGCATAAATACTTGACAAAGTTTCTCCGTTTGGTATGATTACCCTAAATTGTGAAAGGAGGGAAAAAATATCATGTCTTTAAAGCCATTAATGACAGAGGAAGTAACATCCCTTCCTCCAAATGCAACAGTCCTGGATGCAGCAAAGTTTATGACCGATATGAATGTCGGAAGCGTTGTTGTAGTGGATGGGGATAAGCCTATTGGAATCTTAACAGACAGGGACATTATGACTAAGGTTGTGGTTGAAAGAAAAGACCCTCAGACAGTTAAGGTCAAAGATATTATGGCCTCGCCTGTTGTTACAATTTCAGTTGAGAAAGACATTGTTGATGTTACTAAATTAATGAGCACCCATGGGGTCAGGAGATTCCCTGTTGTTGACTCAGACGGAAGGATTATAGGTGTCATAGCCCTTGATGATATCCTTGTATTCCTTGGAGAGGAGTTGCAGAATATCGCTACTGCCCTAAAATGTGAACTTGGTAAGTAAGCGTAAACCTCCACTTTTTAAGCGGTGGCAAAGGAAGACCCATTCAAGTTTTGGACTGTTCAGTCATTGATTTTTGTAACAGTTCTACCACTTCCTCGTCCGAGACCTGAGTAAAATCCCGATAATAGGCTCCAACGGCCATGAAATCAACAGGGGTTTCTATGCAGATGAATTCGTCCACCATTTGCTCAAGTTCCTGGGCCATATCAAGAGGTGCAACAGGAAGTGCAACGATTAATTTGGTTAATTTTTCCTCCCTCAAAGTGGAGATGGCTGCCTTCATAGTGGCCCCTGTGGCAACTCCATCATCAACAAGGATGATAGTCTTTTCTCTAAGGTCTGGAAGCCCTTTGCCTTTGCGATAAAATTTAACCCTGCGTGAGATCTCCTCCTTTTGTCTGGAAATCTCACCCTCGATGTAGTCTTTGTAGACCCCATAAGTGGATATGATGAATTGGTTTAAGACCACGGCACCTGTCTCTGACACTGCACCTATCCCCAGTTCTGGCTGTCCATGAAAACCTATTTTCCGAACAATAACAATGTCCAGAGGTGCATTGAGATAATGGGCAATTTCATAGCCTGTGACAACCCCTCCCCTTGGAAGGGCCAATACAAGAACTCCTTCCTTGTCTCTGTATTCTTTTAGCTTCAATGCAAGCTGTATTCCTGCATCCCTTCTGTCGTTAAACATGTTCAATCACCCTTTTATATTCCTTTAGATTTTCTATAGCCACCAGTTTAAACCCACGACTATTTTTAAAAGTTACTTTCCTTGGCAATTTTTTCCCTTGCCTCCATTCTACCAAAACTCCCTGATTGAAAACAGTAGCCATTAGCGATTTAGATGCCTCTGTTTCTTAAGAGTTGCATGGCGTGTGCCTTTAATGCTAAGTTTCTATTAGGACCATGGCTCACTATGTCAAAGGTTCTTGAGATTGCTTCGGGACTTCGTCCCTCGCAATGAGGTCCCCAAAAAGTCGCAGACTTTTTGGGGTGCGAATGACAGTATAAAGGAGCATTAGGGACAGGACACTAACACAGGATATGGATATACTTTTAAAGGGAATGGCAAAAGAAGAACCACTTTTAGTGGTTGGGCTTGTTGATACTGAGACTGTTGAAAAAGCAAGGTCGATTCACGATACGTATCCAACTGCCTCTGCAGCCTTTGGGAGGGTGATAAGTGGAGCTATCCTTCTTTCTTCTATTCTCAAGGAAGGGCAGAGGGTAATTCTTCAGGTGGTGGGGGATGGCCCTCTCAGAGGGATTGTTGCTGAGGCAGACTGGCTCTGCAGGGTAAGGGGCTATGTGAAAAGGCCGCACATTCATCTTGGGCTCAAGGATGGTAAGCTTGATGTTGGAAGGGCCATTGGAAAGGGATTCCTGAATGTGGCAAAGGATCTTGGCCTAAGGGAATATTACCATGGAAATGTCCCTCTACAGACAGGCGAGATTGCCACGGACCTTGCCTATTATTTTAGGGTCTCTGAACAGATACCTGCTGCGGTCTCCCTCGGGGTATATGTTGATATTGATAACTCTGTGAAGGCATCTGGGGGATTTATGGTACATGCCCTCCCTGGTGTTAGTGATGAGACAATAGAATATCTGGAAGAGAGATTAAAGGGGCTTCTCCCTGTAAGTTCTATGGTTCTGAACGGCCTCGG
Source organism: Nitrospira japonica (assembly GCA_020723925.1). Classification (GTDB taxonomy): domain Bacteria; phylum Nitrospirota; class Thermodesulfovibrionia; order Thermodesulfovibrionales; family DYHX01; genus DYHX01. The sequence continues at coordinate 2,251 of DYHX01000075.1, forward strand.
CCCAAAGGAGATAATGGAGGAGGCGATTGGCCTCCCGGTTGAAATCCTTGAGAGAAGAGATGTTCTTTATTACTGTCCATGCAACAAAGATAGAGTCCTGGATGCAATAGTAGCCCTTGGTGAAAAGGATATGGAAGATATTGCCCATAAAGGGGAAAACGTAAATGTCCAATGCCAGTTTTGCAAGACAGAATATGCTATTTCGCAGGAAGAACTCTTATCCCTTTTATTTAAGGCCATGGATTTGAATAAACAGACTGAGGGATAGACTTCATAAACCCAATGTCCTTCAGATCGATCCTATACGAGAAGGTGGATATTTCCTATTCTTACATTTTTGAGCCCTTCTTCCTGAGCTGCCTTAAGACATCTTTCAGCCGTGGCCTTTTGGGTCAAGGGCATGTCTGACATATAAAAATGGGGATAAAATGCAAGGAGACTGTATGGAATATCAGGATTTATTGAGGCAATGAACCTTGCAATGCATCGTATCTCATCCTCATCTATATAGCCAGGCACAAGGAGAGTGCTTGCGATAAGAGGGGGAGGCATAGGTCTTTGGTTGATATTCTCTCCAGCCCTTAAAAAATTCTCTTTGGTCCTTTTATTAGTAATCCCTGTCAGGGCTATATGGAGATTTTCGTCCCATGCCTTTAAATCAAACTTTATACAGCCTCCAGAATTAAGGGAAAGTTTTATCATTTCATCAAGCAATCCCTTATGCATAGAGCCATTCGTCTCCCAGCATATCCTGAGGATTCTGCCCTTATTTTCCTCAATGGCAAGTCTTGACGCACTGAGTGCAAATGGAAGCTGTGGTGTCGGGTCACCCCCAAAATAGCAGATACAGGATGTCTTTTTATCAACATCTGAAACAAGTCTCCCTACAGAGGTTGTATAGGGCTTCAGGGTTTCCCTCCTGAAGTGCCAGTTCTGGCAATAAAGACAGTTGAATGAGCATGCATGGAAAAACACCGCAAGATTTCTATATCCAAACTCAGGACCTTGACAGTATGCATACTCTGGATAGCCTGCGCCTGTTCCTGCAGGGCATACCCAGTCTGCAACACAATTCGTAGGAAGGGGGTCATGATACCACGATAGTTTTCCTTCATGGGCTGATACACCGATAAGCCTTCCTCCTTCATTCCTTCTCAATCCACAGTATCCCATTTTATTTTCAGGAATCCTGCATTCATTCACACAGATATTACATGGAATTCCCTGAGGGTCCTTTGGAGGCCTTTCTGGCAGCCCGAAGGAAGCCCTGCTCCTCATGTGAGTCTGCATTGTAAGTGGCAGGGCATCCTCTGGCCTCTCTCTTATACATTTAAGGCATATCCCAAGCTCTTTTGAGATGTTATTTGAGATAGTATTGCATAATTTGCATTGAGCCATTATCTTATCTAAACCTTCCCGGAACCATGATGCCGCATTCAGGGCACCTACCATCTTTAATCTTGTTTTTAATAATCTCGAAAACATATCTTTCTATCAATAGTTCACTACAGTTATGACAGTATGTGTTTTCCCGCTTGTGGCCAGGGACATTACCGAGATACACATACCAGAGACCTTCTTCTTTTCCTATTGACCATGCCCTTTCAAGGACAGGGAGGGGTGTTGGTGACAGGTGGCTCAGTTCGAGATGGGGGAAAAACCTTGTCACATGCCATGGGGTCTCAGGGCCGAGGGTATTTTTTATCCATGATGCAATACCCTGGAGTTCTGTCTCATCATCATTGAATCCTGGAGTAACATTTGTAACAACCTCTACATGCATTCCATGTCCCTTTGCCTTTTTAGTTATCTCAAGGATTCCTTTGAAACCTTTTATGTGGCCGGTTTTCAGGTATGTCCTGTCAGAGAAGCCTTTTATATCAACCCTGTAGACATCAAGAAATGGTGCTATCATATCAAACGCCTCTTCTGTGATAAACCCATTGGTCACATAATTTGTATATAGCCCCTGAGCCCTGGCAAGCCTTGCAGAATCGATCGTGTATTCAAGCCATATTGTCGGTTCGTTGAATGTCCAGGATATCCCGATGCATCCATGTTTGACGGCGAGTTCAATCTCTTCTTCTGGCGAAATGTATTCGGTTCCTTTTAATCTCCCACCTTTCCAGTGTGCTATCTCCCAGTTCTGGCATCCAGGGCATCTGAAATTGCATCCGAGGCTTCCAAGGGAAAGCCACCTCGAACCAGGATAAAAATGGAATACCGGTTTTTTCTCTATGGGATTTATAGATATGGATGATACCTCACCGTATATCAATGAATATAGGGTTCCTCCATCGTTTAACCTTGTCATGCACCAGCCGGTCTTCCCCTCAGGGGTTACGCACCTCCTCTGGCAAACATTGCATCTGACCTTTTTATCTCCGAGTTTCTCGTAAAGGATCGCCTCTTTTTTCATATCAATCCAGCAGGTATGTTATCAGGCCTATGGCCTGTCCTGTAGTCAACCTTCAGTTTCTCCAGCCTCTCCTCAACGGAGGGGTAGAGGATCAGCTCCTCTATCTCAAAATCCTCAAATGCTGGGTTTATTCCCTTTAATCTTTCTCTCAAGGCCGTGATATTCTCAGGAGGGCTGAAGCTCACCATGCATGCAGGATGGACATTTACTCTGTATCTGATGAGGTGTTCGAGGGACTTTAGCTGCAACTGAAACCCCTCTGGTATCGCGCCTGTCAGTCTTGAGAACTCCTCCTCGCATGTCCCCTTGAGGCTGACCCTTACATAGAGATCAGGAAACCTTGAGAGTTCCTCAGCATAGGTCGGGTCACTCCCTATTAGTATCCCATTTGTCTCAAGGATAAATAGATAGTCTTTTGGGATTAATTCGAGGACCCTGATCAGATGTTCCCTGCAGATAGTCGGTTCATTTCCGCTCATCCTCAATTGGTTCAATTTTTTCTTTTTTGCTATAGCAAGAAGTCTCCTTGCAACATCTTCAGGAGCGTATAAGCTTCCACATTCCTCTGGCCTTGCAGCCTCTCTCCATGACCAGCAGAAGATGCATCTCAGGCAGCAGCCGACACAGTCTGCAGTTGATATACCTCCATAGAATCTCGAAGACCTGAAGCGGTAGTATTTTCTCCTGTCATCTTTGCATACAATAGTTCTGGCGAACTCTGCCATCTCAACAGGATCGAACATAAGTAAATTATATCAGGAGGTATAACAAAGACATAACAAAATTCATCCATAATCTTGACAATTGGCTTTAATAAAACTATGATTTTATCAGCATGGCACTTCTTCAGGTAGCTCTTGATTTTCTAAGTATCGACAAAGCACTTAAAGCCGCTGCGGTGACCCATGTGTATGTCGATATCATCGAGGCAGGCACACCCCTTATTAAATCCGAGGGTATCAGGGCAGTAAATACCCTCAGGAAAAATTTTCAGGAAAAACAGATTTTCGCAGACTTAAAAATAATGGATGCGGGCGTCTTAGAAACAAGAATGGCCTTTGAGGCAGGAGCCGATATGATAAGTGTGTGCGCACAGGCATCAATAGAGACCATCACAGAGGCTATAGAGGAAACCAGGAGATGGGATAAGAAAGTGGTGATAGACCTTATAGGCTCAAGGGACTGGCTCCAGAGATCAAAGGAATTGAAGCATCTTTCCCCTGACTACTTCTGCATCCATACTGGCCTGGATGAACAGATTAAGGGCAAAAAACCTTTTGAGGGACTCGAAGGCTTTGTCAGGGAAATACATTTGCCGTATTCTATTGCAGGCGGAATAAAGCCTGAAGATATTCCTTCTATAATGCCTTTTGAGCCTTCTATCATTATAGTAGGAGGATATATCACAAAAGCAGAAAGCCCTGAGGAGGCTGCAAAAACAATCAAAGAGGCGATAGATGCCTGCAACACAGGTTGAGGCTAAGGGCTCGGTCCACGGAGCCTTTAATGGTGCGTTCGTAGAACGCACCCTATATTCTTATCTGGTTGTGTCTGGAGGTGCATATGAACTATTATCCTTTTATATTAGGGAAGATTAAAGAAATTACAGACAGAATATCTCCTGAGGATTTTGACAGATTCATTAACTTTGTTATTAAGGCGCCACGGATATACATAATCGGTGCTGGCCGTTCTGGCCTCGTTGCAAAGGCTTTTGGCATGCGCCTTGTGCACTTAAAAAAGAAGGTCTTTATAGTTGGTGAGACCATCACCCCGGCTATGAGAAAGGGTGATGCCTTAGTTGCCGTTTCTGGCTCTGGAAAGACAACATGGGTTGTTGAGACAGCAAGGGCATCGAAGGCCCTCGGTGGAAAAGTGGCTGCCATTACATGGGATCCAAACTCCGAGCTCACAAACCTCGCAGATATAGTTATTGTCATTAAGTCAGAGGCCATACCCCGAGAGATTACAGGTTATACAACCAGAGAACTTATGGGACTTCCTCTTCCACCATTAGGCTCACTTTTTGAGATCTCGACTCTCATCTTTTTTGAGGCCTGCGTGCTTGAGCTGATGAGCCGTCTTGGTATAGAAGAGGAGGAGATGAGGAAGATACACGCCAACCTGTGATTTCTCAAGCCTCTTATCCTCTCTTATCCTTTCAAACCTCAAGGCAACGCCTCATTGTATTATGAGGCTGTTCAAAAACAATGCAGACTGTCCCCCCGAACAGCCTGCAAGATTAGGTTTTTAAAAGGTTTTCCATATTTCTATCCAAAACCTTATCGGTATACCATAAGGGGGTTCAAATAGATGAAGCTCTCTGCTCTTTATCAGGGGATACGGGTATTGTATCTCTCCAAGGGGGCGTAGCCTTTTCCCTATAACCTCGCCAGCCACTGTCATCTCCCTTCCCCTGGAATAAATAGCTGTATCAAGGTAGCCTTCATAGAAGACGATAAATCGGCCATGTGAGATATCTGCATCCTCTGGTCTCCCGCGATAATCCAACGGCTTCTGAAGCACCTCGATATATGTCCCCTCGTCTGTGTTTATGGAGCTGACAATAACACCTCCAAGCATAACAGTCTTTCCCTTATAAGCGTCAGGGTCTTTGAAGAGGGCCATGGGTGTGAGTTCCCTGTCGACCCTTCCCCTTAATTCTTGAGAGATAACATGGGCACAGCCAAAGAGAGATGTTATGACCAGGGTTAAAAAAAGGAACCTTTTCATACATAATTATACAATTTTTATCTGACATAGGACATTTCTAAATTGGCTTGACACTTTTTGGGAAATAAGTTTGACATCTTCCTGATTGATGTTTACCCTTAAGATAGGGAATAAAAATAAATGAACTCAAAAAATTTTATTCTTGGAGTTTGTGGTGTGGTCTTCTTTGTTTATCTTCTTCATCTTAGTGCAACCTCCTTTGCCTTGAGCTTCCCATGGGAAATAAATAAAAAAGAACCGTTTTTGCTCGTTGCTCAAAAAATAACAGCAAATAATATATTAGACATCTCAGGTGAAGGCTGACCTCTTGTTGTGGCTGACTCAGTTAAGAGTCAGATGAAAAGGATGAAATCCGGTGAGGTTCTCAAAGTAATTGTCGCTGGTGGTTTTAAGGATTGCACTATTGAAATTTTTAAAGAGGAAGGGTGTCCGGTGCTCGAGGTGTTAAAAAAAGCGGGAAAAGTTCATTTTAAGGTCAGGATTAAATGAGAGCAAATTTCAAAAAGCTCATACCGTTTGTAGTCTTTGCCTTAGCCTTCTTTGTCCATCTCTTGTATTTTAATATATTTGTAATGAAATCTAACCCCAAATGGTGGACATTCTATCTCCGGATGGAACAATACCTGGTCGGATTTTCCTTAGGACTGGCCTTTGCCTATGGGGCATTTGCGCTTATTAAGATGAGAGGCAAGTCAAAAGGTGCGGCTGCAGGGAGCGCAATAGTTGCTTTTTTAGTCTGGGTTACCTCATGTTGTGGCGCCCCAATTCTTGTTATAATATTGGGTGTTTTAGGTATAACAGCTGGTTCTATCGTTCTGTCTCCCAGGGTCACGACTTTAATAACCATAGGGTTTGTATCACTCGGCTATCTCTGGTTGAAGAGAAAAACAAAGGAGGTGAGAAAAATGGCTGAAGAAGGAAAAATATATTTTTGTGAGATGTGTAAGGCTGAGGTGCAAGTTATTAAAAAGACAGTCCCTGATCCGAAATGCCCTACACTTACATGTTGTGGGAGAGATATGAAAGAAAAGGATTGAAGAAAGGGATGGTACGAGTCGCATGATAGTTGAAAAGGTTTAGTCAATAAAATGCTGAAGGTCAAACCACAAGAAGACTACCCTCCTGAGCCAGGTTGTTATCTCATCGGTAACCCTTACTCGCCTGTAGCGGTAGTGGTACTCCTAAGGACACCTTACGGGAAACTACCAGCAGATGTAGATAGCCTTCCCATTGAGGCAGAAAGGCTGGTGAGAACCAGCATAGATACGGGAGCATCCCTTGCAGGGACTCTCCAGACAGAGAATATCGGGATAGAGAAGATTGTGGCAAATATTGCCTCAAACCCTAATATCCGCTATATTGTCCTTTGTGGAAAAGATGCTGAGGGGCATTACCCTGGCGCTACCTTTAGTGCCCTGATAGAAAACGGAATTAATGAAAAACGAACCATCATAGGCGCCCCATCGGCCACACCATATCTTTTCAACATCCCCATGGAGGCTATAGATATATTCAGAAGGCAGGTTACCCTCATAAACATGATTGGGGAAGAAAACCCTGATGTAGTAGCGAAGGCAGTCTGGTCATGCTATCAGGCGGAACCTACAGAATTCAGGGGATACTCCCTTTATGACTGTGGGGCATACTCAAAAGAGGCAAGGTCATTTAAGCTCGGCATGAAAGTAGCACATCCGGAGATGGTTGAGGAATGGGAGCTGGATGAGATTATTAAAAATATCGGTGAAGAAAAAGCCCTCGAAAAAGCAGGAGGTGAATCTATGGAAGGGTTAAGGACAGATGAGAGACCAAAGATCGATGCCTTCATCAGCAAGCGTCTGATGAGGATTGCCGAGGAGCTCAAAGATATTGCCGAACTTCTGAGTCAACCTGCCTTGATGCCAGAAAAGGAGGGAAAGACTGTAACCCCTGTAATAGAGAAAGTAAGCGTAGCCCCCAAAATAGAAGCTGAAGAAGATGAAACATCTCTTTACTTTACCAATCAACTCCGAGGGTATAATGCGGTCTTTGCAGCATTCCATGCACTGAAAAACGATATGTGTGGCGTTGGGCTCAACCTGCCACTGGCTGTAAATAAAACTGTTAAGAATCTTGAGAAGCTCAAGAAGGACCTTGAGACTTCATCAATACCTGCTGAAAAGAAGATAGAGATTGATTTAAGAATAGATAATTTCCTTAAGCAGACAGAAGAGCTGCCGACA
>DYHX01000076.1:0-3282 GCA_020723925.1 Nitrospira japonica
TGGATAGGACATTTCTATTTTGGTATTTTAGGACATTATCATTTTGGTGTTACATATTCATATTCATAGGCCGATGGTTTACCTGTTCAGTAACTGGGTAACATTCTGGGGATGTCATGGTGTAAACTATAGCAGAAGAGGAGAAGGCGAATGCTATTAATTGTTCATGGAGGAGCAGGGGACAGAAGGCCCACAAAAAATGCCTTAAAGAAGCTTTCTGAATCCCTTTCATCCGGATACGAAATATTGAGTAATGGTGGGACTGCCCTTGATGCGGTTAGGTCTCACATTAAAAAGTCTTTATCCCATTTGCCCAGTTCTCAATAATTTTGTTATAGTTACTCACTATGCAACGGTTAAGATTTGTCTTAATATTCCTCCTTCTCCTTATCCCCATAGCCATTCATGCCGAGGTCAAAGAATACAAACTCAACAACAGCCTAAAAGTCCTCATCATTGAAGACCATAAGGCTCCACTGGCTACATTTCAGATATGGTACAGGGTTGGTTCAAGGAACGAGTCAACTGGAAAGACTGGCTTGAGCCATCTTCTTGAACACATGATGTTCAAAGGCACACCAGAGTATGGCTCAAAGGCATTCTCAAAAATAGTACAGAAAAATGGCGGGATTGACAATGCATTCACAACAAAGGACTACACTATGTATTATCAGATAATGGCATCAAACCGTATCGGGCTTTCAATAGAGCTTGAAGCAGACAGGATGACGAATCTTATCATGGACCCGAAGGAGACTATAGCAGAGAGAAGCGTTGTTATGGAAGAGCGGAGGCTGCGCTATGAGGACGACCCGCAGAACTCATTATACGAAGAGGTGATGGCAGCTGCATTTAAGGTTCACCCATATCGCTGGCCAGTGATAGGATGGATGTCTGACCTTGCGTCTATAGAGAGAGAAGACTTATATAACCATTATAAGACTTACTATTCCCCTGACAATGCAGTGATTGTTGTAGCAGGCGATATCAGGCCTGGTGATGAGATAGAAAAGATAAGGGCATCTTTTGGTCAGATTCCACCATGTCCGCCAAAGAGGCCACTCACCTCAAAGGAGACTGAGCAGATGGGTGAGAGGAGAATATACCTTAAGAGAGAGGCAGAGCTTCCTTATATATTAATCGGATACCACACACCGAGTTTCCCTGATGAGGACAGCTATGCCCTTGATGTCCTTGGCATGGTCTTATCCGGTGGTAAAAGTGCGAGGCTATATAAATCCATCGTCTACGAAAAGAAACTTGCACTTTATGCCTATGCCGACTACAGCGGGCTCCATAATGACCCTTATCTGTTCTTTTTTGCAGCGACTGCAGCGCCAGGAAAGGATATAACTGATGTCGAGAATGCTCTCTATGCTGAGATCGAGAAGATAAAGAAGGAGCCACCATCAGGCCACGAAGTGCAGAAGGCAAAGAATCAGGTTGAGGCGTCTTTCATTATGGGACAGGATTCCATATACATACAGGCAATGAGGATTGGGACATTCGAGATGCTTGGAGGCTGGCAGCTTATGGAAAAATACCTTGATGGCATAAGAAGGGTTACTCCTGAGGATGTGCAGCGGGTTGCAAAGAAGTATCTTAATGAAGACAACAGGACAGCCGGGATATTGATTCCAACAAAAGGTAGAAGTGAAAAGTGAGAAGTGAGAAGTTAAAAGATATTAAACTATCGACTATCGACTATCGACTGTTTTTGTCTTTATTACTGTTTACTGTTTACTGTTTACTGTCTACTGATGTTCATGCCCTTGATGTCAAAAGAACCGTTCTCCCGAATGGTCTTACTGTTCTTCACTCAGAAAGACATAATCTTCCCATTGTTATGGTTACTCTATTTGTGAAGGCGAGCCCACTTGATGAACCAGATGATAAGGCTGGCCTTGCGAATCTTACAGCAGAGCTTTTAACAGAAGGGACAAAGAGGAGGAGGGCAGCGGACATAAGCGATGAGATAGAGTTTATCGGTGCTTCCCTCGATGCATCTACTGGTAGTGATTATATATCAGTAACACTGTCGATTCTCAAGAAAGACGTGGAGAAAGGCTTTGACCTTTTCTCAGATGTCTTGCTCAATCCTGTATTCCCACAGGAGGAACTCGACAGAAAGAGGGAGCTTATAAAGGGCTCTCTGAGACAGCGGGAGGAGGACCCGTCATTCCTTGCTGAGAGGGCATTCAAGAAAGAGGTCTTTGGAGAACACCCATATGGAAGGCTGGTTGAGGGCACTGTAGAGACTATAGGAAAAATAAACAGGGAAGACCTGAGAAGATTCCATTCAGACTATTACCTGCCCAATAACTCTATCCTGTCAGTTGTCGGTGACCTTACAAGCGATGAACTGAATTCCCTGATAAAGAGATACCTCGGAACCTGGTATAAAGGCAGTATCCCCGTAGGAAAGAAAAATGGTATAACTGAGTTAAAGGCAAAGAAGGTTATAAAAATAGACAGGGATCTCACACAGGCGAATATTGTTCTGGGCCACCTTGGTATAAGCAGGGATAATCCTGACTACTACGCTGTATCTATTATGAATTACATCCTCGGCGGTGGTGGATTTTCATCGAGGCTTATGCAGAGCATAAGGGATGAGATGGGCCTTGCCTATGATGTTCATAGCTTTTTTGTATCGAATAAAGAGCATGGTGTTTTTCAGGCAGGCGTCCAGACAAGGAATGAGTCAGCAAATACAGCAATTGATGAGATACTGAAACAGATGAGGAGGATAAGGACTGAGAGTGTAACAGACCATGAGCTATCTGATGCAAAGACATATCTCACGGGCAGTTTTCCGAGGAGGCTTGACACGAATAGAAAGATTGCAGATTTCCTCGCATCGGGTGAGTTTTACAATCTCGGCCCTGACTATATTGAGAGATATCCCGATTATATTAATTCTGTCACAAAGGAAGATGTCCTGAGGGTTGCAAGGAAATACCTCGACCCTGAGAGATTGGTTGTTGTTGTGGTTGCAAACCAATCAAAGGCGAATATAAAAATAGAATAGCTTGCAGGGGCGAGGCGTCGCCTCGCCCCTGCGACACTACTTCAATTGAGGAGGTCGGATGAAAAAGACAGAGATTATAGAACTTTTAAACAAGGATCTATCGGGTGAGATTGGGGAGGAAGAACATCTCAAGGAATTTACTGAGCTTTTGAAAGGTTAGCGCGAATCTGTAATCTGGAATCTTAAATCCGAAATATTAACTATGATATGTCCTTCATGGCTTTCCTTTAAGGAAGGCACTTACAGACAGG
>DYHX01000076.1:3382-9574 GCA_020723925.1 Nitrospira japonica
TGACTCGGTGTTTTTATAAACGGGCGGTTAGCTCAGTTGGGAGAGCGCCACGTTCGCAACGTGGAAGTCGGGGGTTCGAATCCCCTACCGTCCACCAGTTTTGAGTTTAATCGGTAGAGGATGAAAGAGCTTTTAGTTAGATTAAAGTGGTTCTCCATCTGGCTATGCCTCCTGATGTTTCTTGCTTCTTGCGCAATCAATCCTGTGACAGGCGAGAGGGAGTTCATGGTTGTCAGCGAGAGCGAGGAGATAGCCATAGGCCAGGAGGCTGTCCCATCCCTGAGCTGGGGCTTCGGAGGGAGGTATCGCGACCCTTGGCTTGAGTCTTATCTTGAAGGCATTGTAAGGCGTATATGGCAGAACTCAGAAAGGCCGCATCTGCCAATGAAATTTGTAATACAGAATACATCCATCCCAAATGCGTTTGCCCTTCCGGGCTATGTGGCCATCACAAGAGGACTCCTCTGCGAGCTTGAAAACGAGGCACAGTTTGTGGCTGTCATGGGCCATGAGGTCGGCCATGTGATGGCCAGGCATACAGCCCAGAGAATATCAATCGGCACCATACAGCAGCTCGGCCTTGTGCTTGGGGGGGCCGCACTTGAAGGCAGAAAAGGTGGCAATGAGATACTTACCCTCGGTGCTATTGGAAGCAGCCTGATACTCCTGAAATACGATCGGGGTCAGGAGATTCAGGCAGACAGACTTGGTGTGAGATATACGGCAAGGCTCGGGTATGAACCAAAGGAGGCATTGAATGCCCATGAAAGACTTGAGGTTGCAGTTGACAATTACCTCAGGAGGGCTGGCAAGACAAGGAAGGAAGACACATTCCTTGATGAGCTCCTCTCAACACACCCGAGGACCGAGATAAGAAGACACGAGATAGAGTCCATGATTAATGAGCTTCCTCCATACCAGATACAGCAGGACGGCCGTTTTGGAGAGCGTTTTCAAACCGCAATAGCAAAGATTAAAGAGGTAAACAGAGCCTATTTCATTTACGACGAGACAGAGAGACTGTATGGAAAAGGCAAGTTCCGTGAGGCAGAGGAAAGGCTCCATGCAGCTATCTCGATGAACAGCGAGCAGGCGCCATTCTATAATCTTATGGGTATGGTAAGGCTCAGACAGAAGGACTACCATGATGCAGAGAAGCTCTTCAGAAATGCCCTGTCCATAGACAACGAATATCAGCCATCTTATTATGGCCTTGGGCTTGTTGAATACATGAGGGGCAATTACCGCAGGGCAATAGATGAGTTCAGGATGAGCCTCAACCTCTATCCCTCACATCCAGGCTCCCTTCTTGGCATTGGCAGGAGTTATTTCTCCATAAAGGAATGGAGAAGGGCAATCCCGCATCTGAGAAATTTTGCAGAAGTTGTTCCAAAGCATCCTGAGGTTCACGGCCTCCTCGGCATATGCTATGAGAATACAGGGGATTTAAGGTTAGCAGTCAGGGAGTATGAGTTTCAGGTCAGGATCGCACCAAACACCGACCTCGGCAGACATGCACAGGGACGATTGTTTGTGCTTAAGCCACTTGTTAAGTAGGGTGCCCCTGCATTGGTCTAACCCGAATTATTCATAAACGTTGATAAAATATAAACAGGATATTATATGATAGAGCTTTCACATAATATCAGCAAAAAAGATATTCAGAGGAGGTAAGGAATGAAGATAGATAAAGCCCCGATGTGCCCGCACTGTGGTATAGAGACAAGCGAGTATAAGGCCCCCCCATTTAATTTCTCGGATGGCCTTGGCTGGGGCACACCGTTTCTTTATGTCTGCTTTAACGACAATTGCCCGCTTTTTGTTAACGGATGGAAACACATGGAGGAAAACTATGGGCAGGTCGCTTCCTATCGGTATATGGTCATGCCTGATTCAGGGGAAGAATCAGTGATGCCGGCATTTTCCATCGAATCCATGAGACATTTTCTCAAGAAGACAGATGAGACAGAGGAATCCGAATAACCGCAGGCTATTGCCGGCACAACACGTATAGCGAATTCAGAGATGAAGCGGATTTAGACTACATGTTTGCTGAATAATATTCCCTTTAAAAGTTCAGTTTTTCCAAAAGTAAACATTTTGGTATGACAGGGCGACTTCTTGCGAACTTAAACTACCTTGTGTTGCATACATATCCTTTACCTGTAAGCGTATGTTTTACCAGTGCAATACCCACTTTTGCCTTCAGGGCAAAAGTTCGGTTCCCAGACCCGTGAATTTCGCTGCAAAGTCATCCTGTCATACCATCCTGTCTTCAAGTGTTTTTAGAAAAACTTACCTGTTACTATTCCCTTTAAAAGGGCTTTGTCAAGGATAGGGAGATTGTTTCTGAAAGTAGGTTGTTACTGTAAATTTCCTTATCTCTTCTGCCACAAAAAGAATCACCGCAAATGGGATTAAGATAAGCCATACACTTATAGGAATCGGTGATGTGGAGAATATTTTATTCCCCCATGGGTGGTAAACAATAAAGAATTGTAGCAAGAGTTCGGCTGCTATGCCAAAGAATATCAGCCTGTTAGAGAAAAGGCCGATGCTGAATACAGACTCTCTGAATGAGCGGCATGCAAAGACGTTTGCTACCTGTGTGACTATTATCGCTGTAAGGCATGCTGTTGTCGCCTGCATATAAAGCAGATTATTTGCTGCAAGCACCTCTCCCCACTGCCAACCGCCGGATTTCAATACATAGAAAAACCCGAATAGTCCTGCTGCTGCCTCAATAGGACCGAGGAATAGGTATGCACGGCTAAGGAGTTTAAAGTTCAGAAGCCTCTCCTTTGGGTTCCTTGGTGGCTGTTTCATAAGTTCCTTTGTTGGTTTCTCTGCACCGAGGGCAAGGGCAGGGAGCATATCTGTTCCGAGGTCAACGGCGAGTATCTGCATGATTGTCAGGGGAAGGGGAATCTTTAAAAGCACATAACTGAGATAAGGCACAATCTCAGGGATGTTTGATGAGAATATGTAGCTTATAAATTTCCTTATGTTCTCATACACCGCTCTTCCTTCCTCAATCGCATTCACAATTGTCGCAAAATTATCATCGAGGAGAACCATATCTGATGCCTCTTTTGCCACATCTGTCCCTGTTATGCCCATAGCAATCCCGATGTCTGCCTTTTTGAGCGCAGGTGCATCATTCACGCCATCGCCAGTAACTGCAACCCTTTCTCCCTCTTCTTTAAGAATTGATACTACCCTCATCTTATACTTTGGTGTCATCCTTGCGAATATTATCTCTTTCTCGAAGAGCCTTTCCCTGAGTTCTCCATCACTCATCCTCACAAATTCATGACCTTCTATCACTGCAGGATTCCCCTTAACAAGCCCGATCTCCCTCGCAATTGCAAGGGCGGTCCTGCTTCCATCACCTGTAATCATGATCACCTTTATTCCTGCTTCATGGCATTTTCTTATGGCTTCAGGGACTTCAGGTCTTGGCGGGTCTTCAAGACCGATTAATCCGGCAAAGACCATGTCAGTTTCAAGTGACGAGTGACGAGTGACGAGTGACGAGTCTTCATTCTTTGACTCCGAACTCCGAACTCCAAACTCAGAACTTTCTTCGATCTCCCTGTACGCAAAAGATAGAACCCTTAGCCCCATGTCCATTAATGAATGGTAGGCATCCATTGCCCTTTCTCTGAGGAGATCATCCACTGGTACTTTTTCCCCATTTATTAGCATGTGGCTGCATAAAGGAAGAAGCCCTTCCATAGCGCCTTTTGTGAGGGCAACCCTTTCCCCATTGATGAGATTCAGAGTGGTCATCCTCTTTCTCTCTGAATCGAATGGTATCTCTGAGAGGCGCTCTATCTTTATATCACCAGTGATTTCCCTTGCTGCCTTGAGGAGTGCAGCCTCTGTCGGGTCTCCCCTGTATTCACCTTCGATGAATTTCGCATTGTTACAGAGATATGCTATCCTCATGAGCTTCTCTGCCTCTTCTGCCATTACATCATCTATGTCCATAATCCTCTCATCAAGCCATACACTTCTGACAGTCATCCTGTTCTGGGTTAGGGTGCCTGTCTTGTCCGTGCATATGACTGTAACAGAGCCGAGGGTCTCAACAGCTGTGAGGGTCTTTATCAGTGCCTTTCTCTTTGCCATTCTCTGGCTTCCCATAGCAAGGGACAGTGTTACTGTTGGAAGAAGGCCCTCAGGGACATTCGCAATGATGATGCCTGCGGCAAATATAAAATTCTCCCAGAATGTTCTTCCAATGATATGGCCTATGATGAAGAAGGCAATGCCCATGATTGTTGCCAAAAAGGCAACAATCCTTGTGACCTTTATTATCTCTTTCTGGAGGGGGCTCAGTCCTGCCTCTACAGCACTTGTAAGGTGGGCTATTCTGCCAAATTCTGTCCTCATCCCTGTTGCAAAGACGACTGCCTTTCCAGAGCCGCTGAGGACTGTTGTGCCTGCAAAGGCCATGTTCGGACTTTCTATGAGCTCTCCATCAAAGGGCTCATGATCTCTCATCATAGGTTCTGACTCACCTGTAAGCGGTGCATTATTCACCTTTAAGATAGAGGTATCTATGAGTCTTGCATCAGCAGGGATTTTATCTCCCTCTGAGATTAAGATTAAATCTCCAGGCACAACCTCCCTTGCATGGGTCTCCTTTTCCTTTCCATCACGCACAACCTTCACATAGAAAGGGAGGAGCTTTTTCAGCGCCTCAAGGGCCTTCTCAGCCCTGTACTCCTGGATGAATGTGAATACTGCATTTATGAATATTACAGAGACTATTGCAAGGCCAAGGGTGAGCATTCCTTCGCCAGGACGGAGATATTCTGATAAGAAGGCCAGTCCAGCACCTATCCATAGGAGTATTGCAAGGAAATGTGTAAACTGCTCAAAGAACCTTATAGTGAGGGATTTCTTCTTTGCCTCTTTTATCTCGTTGAATCCAAATTCAGAGAGGCGTCTTTTAGCCTCCTCCTCTGTAAGTCCATTTTCTGATGTGACAAGACTGCGGAAGACTTCTTCTTTTGGGAGGTTATGTATTTTCATGCCTTGGTCTCAGGATTATGAGGTCACAGGGCGTATCTTTAAGGACCTCTTCAACCGGGTTACCTTTTAAAATAGAACTCAGGAGGCTCCTCTGGCTTGCCCCCATTATTATAAGGTCATGCCTTTTGGAGAATGCTTCTATTGCAATTGTTTTGCCAGCCATGCCAGGGACAAGCCTTCCATCATGGATGATCTTATATCTCCTCATGTGTTCCATGTAATGTGATATGTCCTCCGGCAATTTCTTTTCCCATTCAAGGGGCGTAAGGTGAAGCTCTCCGTGGAAGAATTTTGATATCGGTTTGGTGGCATGGAACAGAAAGACCTCTGAGCCAAATGCCTGAGCAATTTTTGCTGTAAAGTATGCCCTTTCCTCTACATGGTTAACCCTTGCCTTGAGTGGGACAAGGATTTCTCTGGGATGTATTCTTCCAATATGGACTACCCTCACAAGTGCTATAGAGCATGGAAGATTCAGCGAGAGACGTCTTGCAACGGTCCCTGCATAGAACCTCCTCTCAACATCCTCCCTCCTTGTTGCTGCAAAGGCAATGTCGATTCCCTCGTGCCTGACAATCTCACCGATTTTTCTTGCTGGGTCTCCAGTCTCTGTTATGGTCTCGACTTCGATGTCCATCTGTTCTGCTTCGATGAATATTCTTTTTATTGCCTCCTCTGCCCTATCAAGGCTGGTAAATGGCTGACCTTTCTCAGCAATAAAGCAAAGATAGAGCTTTGCCTCGCAGACCCGCGCAAGATTCAGCGCGTATCTCGCTGTAACCTCTGAGTTTAGATGCTCGTTGACTGCGGTGAGTATCTTTCTGTACATAGTATAATTATACTGCTATTTTTGAAGATGAACTACTGTTTCAACTCCAGGAGTCTGCCTTATTAAAAAGTGAATGTGTAAGTGTAAGCAAGAAGTTTTCACATATACATACGCTTTCACATATTTATGATATAATTTTTAAAAATAAGGAAGGTAAGGCGAAGCCCAAATATATCCTTTTTGACCCTACCTTTGAAAGAGGTTTGAGAAACACTAAAACAGAGACAGAAGGCAGGCATGGCAGGATTCACCCCGCACTACGGATGTAGTGCGGGGTTCATAATTTTTAGAATCGACAGATTATCAGAAATGGATATATT
>DYHX01000077.1 GCA_020723925.1 Nitrospira japonica
ATAATAAATACGTCGCATTGAAGAAATTTTGAATCCATGTCTGCATCTTTTGGGTAAACCGAAGGATAGACATAGAAGGCAGGTCTGCCAATAAGGCAGGCATGACGAGGTTTCATGGCAAAAGGTTTCTTTATAACTGGCACTGACACCGGTGTAGGCAAGACTGTCATAGCTGCTGCAATCATTAAAGCCATAAACTTTCTTGGTATCAGGGCATGCGGGATGAAGCCGATTGAAACAGGTTGCAGTAGAGAAGGAAATATTCTCATGCCGGCAGATGGGATGTTTCTGAAAAGAATAGCCCACATGGATGAGAACATAGATAAAATAACCCCCTGTTGTTTCGAGCATCCTCTTGCTCCGATGGTCGCATCTGAGATTGAAGGAATATCCGTTGACGTCAATAAAATAAAAAGGGCATTTAATGACCTGACAAAAACCTATCAGACAATTGTTGTAGAAGGCGCCGGAGGTATTCTTGTGCCTATAAGCAGGGGTGATCCACCAGGTCGCCCCTACTATATGATAGACCTTGCACAGGAACTTGGACTTCCATTAATAGTAGTAGCACGGCCTGGTTTAGGAATGATAAACCACACATTGCTAACGGTAAATTATGCTATCAAAGAAGGGCTTGAGGTTGCTGGAATAATAATCAACTACAGTCAACCACCAGAAGGGACTGTAGCAGAGGAGACAAACCCTCAAACAATAAAACAGCTAAGCCATGTGCCTTTAATTGGAATATTCCCTCATCTTAAAGACATTGAGGATGAAACAATTGAGAAAACAGCGCTAAAAAATCTGAATATCCACTTCCTTAAACCTTTTTAACCTGTAATGCTCTTCCCTCTCCCTTTCGCCGAGATATTGTGATATAAATTTTGCCTCTTTTCTCATCTCCGGCAGCAATCTCTCTTCAAGTACCTTAATCCTTCTTGTAACCCTTCGTATCTCTTCACCAAGCCTCTTGAGTTTTGCCTCATAGGAGACAAGCTCAAATATTGCCTCTGTTAGCCTCTCAAAATCCAGTGCTGCCTGCTCTATAAATCCTGACCCGCCAGTAAAATCATATCCCCTATCATCAGGAGACCTCACAACTATAAGATGCTCTATCTCCTGGTATCTGACACCCCACAGCATCCTCTCCTTTATTTCGATCCTTATAGCCCTCCCTGTTGCCATGGAAACAGAATCAATGCAGTTCTCACCACAGGCTCCAATGGCAAAGGCAAGATTATCCATTGCCCTTCCGTATGAGGCCCTTATATCATCACGGCTCTTAACAAAGGGCGCAGTAGTAGCCATAAATTCTCTGATAAGTGCTTCTCTTTTTGTCTCAAGGATGCTCATGCTGCTCCTGATTGTCTTAATCCTATCCTTGAGATAAATAAGGTTTGTTCTCGTTGGACTCAGCATTCTTAGTAATACCTCTCGATAGTCTCTTTTTTAATCCTGTCAAACTCGCTCTTTGGAAACCTCCTTAGAAGCCTCCATCCAACATCAAGGGTCTCGATAACGGTTCTCCCTTTATCTCCCTGATGCACAAACTCCCTCTCAAAGTCCTCTGCAAATTTCAGAAACCTCCTGTCCTTTTCGCTTAACCCTTCGATACCAACAATGGCCTCGAGCTTCCTGACATCCCTGCCCTGGGCATAGAAAGAGTAGAGTTGGTTTGCGAGGTCTCTGTGGTCTTCTCTTGTCCTGTCCCTGCCTATTCCGTTATTCATCAACCTCGAAAGGCTTGGAAGCACATCAACAGGCGGGAACACCCCGAGCCTCCAGAGTTCCCTGCTCAAGACTATCTGGCCCTCTGTTATATAGCCTGTGAGGTCTGGGATAGGATGGGTTATATCATCCTCTGGCATTGTGACAACAGGTATCATCGTCACCGAGCCATTCAGCCCCTTTATCTTCCCTGCCCTCTCATATATGCTTGCAAGGTCTGAATACATGTAGCCCGGGTAGCCCCTCCTGCCAGGAAGCTCTCCCCTTGCTGTTGAAACCTCTCTCAGTGCATCGCAGTAATTTGTCATGTCTGTCAAAAGCACAAGCACATCCATGCCGAGTTCAAAGCAGAGATATTCAGCAGCAGTCAGGGCAAGCCTTGGTGTGAGGAGTCTTTCAAGGGCAGGCTCATCCGCTCTATTTATGAAGATAACACACCTTTCAGCCCTTATATCCTCAAGCACATCCATATAGAAAGAATATTCATGAAATGTTATTCCCATTGCAGCAAAGATTACTGCAAAGCCTGAAGGCTCCTTTAATGTCCTTGCATGTCTTATTATATGGGCAATTATCTCCTTTGAAGGAAGGCCTGAGCATGAAAATATCGGGAGCTTCTGTCCCTTTACAAGGGTATTCAATCCATCAATAGAGGAAAGGCCTGTTTCTATGAAATCAGATGGCCTCTCCCTTGCATCGGGGTTCATCGGGATTCCGTTTATTGGAGCCCGCCTGGCCGGGGTGAATGAAGGAAGTCCATCAATTAGTTTACCGGACCCATTAAAGACCCTTCCCATGATTTCTGGCGAAAGGGGCATCTTTGCTATTTCGTCTGTGAATACAACTGTTGTATTATCCCTGTCTATCCCTCCTGTCTCGCCAAACACCTCAATCAGCACACGCCCCTTCTCAATCTCAATGACCTGTCCGGCCCTCTCTGTACCGTCAGGCAGGAGAATCCTCACCCTCTCCCCCATCCGCACCTGCTTTACCTTTTCCAGAAATAGCAGAGGGCCAAAGACTGTCTCTATTGTTCTGTATCTATGCTCACTCAGTCTCAATCAATTTGCTCCTGAAAATAGCCTTTTTGTGCCTCGCAAAGCGGTATGAACGTTTCATAGCAAATAAACTTATCTGCGAATTGCACCTCTTAGTTTTGATATCGAATCCTTTGTAAAGATCTCCTCAAATTTCTTACCAGCCCTTATCGATTCGATTCCTCTTTCATGAAAATCAATAATCGCCTTAAGCATCTCGCAAGCCCTCTCTGGAGGGCAGAAGGCATCCTCTGTGTATGCGTTCTGGCAGAGGAAGTATGTCCGTGCAATTTCTGCTACCTCCATCAAAAACCTGTCAGAATCCTGGAGGGCCTCTTTTCCAACAATCTCAGAAATCTCTTTTAATTCCTTCTCCTTCTGGAGCATCTCCATCAACTTCCCTTGCAGTGAATACCATTCATCAGAGACCCTTTTTCTGAAATACTCTGCAATGTCTTTTACGTAGAGGGAAAAGCTGTGGGTCCAATTTATTGCAGGGAAATACCTCCTGTGGGCAAGGTCTGTATCAAGCATCCAGAATGCACCAGCAGTCCTCAAACATGCCTGTGTCACGGGTTCTGTAAAATCCCCTCCTGGAGGAGATACTGATGCTATCACTGTCAAAGAACCAGTTTTTCCACTGAAACCTCTAACAAGACCTGCCCTTTCATAAAATGAATATAACCTTGACCCAAGATACGTTGGATAGCCCTCCTCTCCTGGCATCTCCTCAAGGCTCGATGATATTTCACGCAATGCCTCTGCCCATCTCGATATGCTGTCTGCAAGGAGAAGGACATTGTATCCCATATCCCTGTAATACTCTGCGATGGTTATTGCTGAATAGATGGATGCCTCTCTTGCAGCAACAGGCATGTTGGAGGTGTTTACAATGAGTATCGTCCTTTCAAGGAGTAGGCGGCCAGTTCGCGGGTCACTGAGGCAGCAGAAATCCTCAAGCATCTCTGCCATCTCATTGCCCCGCTCACCGCATCCAACATAGACTATGACATCTGCCTCTGCATACTTTGCTATGGTCTGCTCAAGCACAGTCTTCCCTGTGCCAAAACCTCCTGGCAGTATTGCGCATCCGCCTTTTGAAACAGGGAAGAGAAAATCCAGAATCCTCTGGCCTGTTATCAGAGGCTCTGAAGACTTCAGTTTATTGACATATGGCCTTGGCCTTCTAACAGGCCAGTCATGGAATGCCTTAATCTCGCGTCCGTCCTCCAGAAATGCAACAGGCTCTTTAAGAGCGATATTTCCCTCCTTTATCTCTCCCACTCGCCCGTTCACTCCCTCAGGCACAGATAAATAATGCTTAATGTGTCCTTCATCAATAAAACCAATGACATCAAACTCCTTAACATTATCTCCCCTTTTTACATCTGAATGAAATACCCATTCTTTGTCCACCCTTAGAGCTTCTGTCGTTTTCTCCCCTGAGAGAAATGGGCCAAGTGTTTTATGGAGCTCTGATAGAGGTCTCTGAAGGCCATCAAAGATTGAACCTAAAAGGCCAGGACCAAGCCTCAGAGAAAGTGGTTCCCCCTCGTAAAAAACAGGCTCGCCAAGACCAAGACCAGTTGTGTCCTCATAGACCTGAGACACTACATCATCGCCATCAAGTCTCACAATCTCGCCCGGAAGCCTCGCCTCTCCAACACAGACCCTGTCATACATTCTTGCACCTCTGAGCCCTTCAATGCGGACTGTTGTGCCTGATATGCCTGCAATTCTGCCCTTCATCTCTTTATCCTCAACTGATACCCTATTGCCCTTCTGATGAGCCTCAGTGTGTAATCTTCTATCTCCTCCTTCTTCCCTGCCCTAATCGGAGATGGAAGAATCGCGAGGATAGGCAACTGGCTCTTCTCAAGCATAGAAAGAAAGTCTTCTGATAAAAATTTAGTCAACCCTTCCTCAAGAATAATCAATCCAAGCTCCTTATCCTCAAGACATTTCTTAATCTTCTCATAGACCTCTTCGCCTGCTGCAGATATATGCTCAACGCCAGCGAGTCTGAATCCATGGGCTGCCTCTGGAGAAGTTATGACAACAACCTTTTTCAATGCGTGACCTCTCTTTCTATCTCGCCCTTCTCCAATCCAAGCCTCATGCCGTGAAATATAAGCCTGAGGGCCTTTGCCTCAATATGCCTCCTCCAGAGATAACCTACAATCAGTCCTATACCTGACGGTTCTCTCGAAAGCCTCTTGAAGAAGATAAGGCTGTAATCATCCAGCCTATTTTCGATTTCAAGATACAAACCAGCACCTCTTATATACCGCCACATGTGGATGCCCTCAAGATTCGATAGGGCATCATAAAAGTCTTTCGAGTTTGCTACTCTTCTCAGAATCCCCGATTTCAATCTTCCACCATTAACATAAGATTGTTCATACTTCCTGATATTCCAGTTCATGAGCTTGAATGCTGTCCTCAGGTTTCTGTAATCAATGTTGAACTCAAAGAATGCCCTCAAGGCTCTATCTCTCTTGCTGATGTGACCTATGACATATTCAAGCAAACCCTTCTCGAGGTTCAATTCGATTAAAAACAAATCTTCCTTTTCTTTATAGAGAGGAATAGCCTCCCTCAGTGGCTTTTCTATCTCTGGAATAAACTCGATCATCGCGTTGATACAACTATGGATATCTTCTGCATCAATGAGTCTGTTAAGAATCTTTCTTCTCAAGATTGTTGGGCCGAGCGAAGCCTCAATAACCGCTTTCTCATAATTATTTGCCTTGCCCCTCAGAACCGTCTTTAGATTTTCGAGTTCGAAAAACATCAGGACTGGCTCAAGGACCGCCTTCAGGTCATAATCCGCAAGCCTGAATAACCTTCTTCGCTCAGCCTCCATGAGCCTATTAACAGCATATTCAATATCCTCATGTATCAGATATGGAGAATAATCTGTTGCCCTCAGAGATTCATATGGTAATTGAGAATAAAGAATATCACCATAACCCACAATAAGCCCTGTCCTCTTTCCGCGAATCCTCGCAAGGATATACTCAATCGGAAACCCCTCATATTCCCAGCCCTGAAGAAGATTATTTTTGAAAATTTTAGATATCATGGATATATCTCATATTTTCTATTACCTCTGTCTTCAAATGCTCCCATGCCCTCTCAAACCTTGTCTCAAAGGTATTTATGAGATGAATCCTTCCACCTTCAATAAAGACCTCAAGCCCACCTGATATTGAATCATCGGACTCTATGACTGCATCAGGGAAGTGCTCCCTTACAAGTTCCATATCCTCAGGATTGACCCTCACCTTCTCACAATTTAAAACTCCAAGTTCCTCAGCAAGACCTCTAAAAACCTCAGGGTAATCCTTTTTCCTGAGTTCCTTTAATTCCCCTTTAGCAAGTTCATACACCCTTTTCAGAACCCCTGCCTCAGCCTGAAGAATAATCTTCTTTGCCTCTTCCTCCGCCTTTGAGATTATCTTTCGCCTCTCTTCTGCCTGCACCCTTTTTATCATCCCATCAGCCCGCTCTTCAAGTTCCCTCATGCGTACCTCACCCTCATGCCGGAGTCTTTCGCACTCTCTTTCAGCTGAATCTCTTATCTCCTGTTTCTGCTTCTCGCCCTCTTTCTTCAATGCATCAATGAGTTCTTTGTAGCCCATCTAATCAACTCCTGCCTCCTAACATAAAACCAAGATATACATATCTAAGATAGGCATGAAAGGCTGATGAAAGACAAGGGTGAGTTTTACACTTCCAGGGAACGAAAAGAATTCCATTTACAGCTCCGCTATTTCATCAACAGTATCATTGTTGCCACAACAAATCCGAGGATAACCATTGTCTCAGGAATCGCAACAAGGATGATAATCGTCCCGCTCAACTCTGGCTTCTCAGCCAATGTCCCTGCCCCTGCAGAGCCAATCCTCGACTGCGCCCATGCAGTTGCGAGGGCACTGAGCCCTA
The DNA here is from genome assembly GCA_020723925.1 of Nitrospira japonica. Taxonomy (GTDB): domain Bacteria; phylum Nitrospirota; class Thermodesulfovibrionia; order Thermodesulfovibrionales; family DYHX01; genus DYHX01. The sequence continues at coordinate 6,714 of DYHX01000077.1, forward strand.
TTGCTAATGCTGCAGCCAATGCAATCAACACCTTTTCCATAAACCCTCCCTTCTAGTCGGTAGTCAACAATCGATAGTAGTTACCGAAAAATAGACATAGAACGCCAATATAGTGTAATAGCAATGAGTTACATAGGGCAGGCGGATGAGAAATTTTTATACGACACCTCACAGAAAAACCTTTTGAGGCGTAAACGAATAAACCTTTAATCTGTAAGCCACTCACGATTGCCATATTAATAATCTGTCGATTATAAAAATTTTGAAAACGCTTGCCTATGTCTATTTCAGGGTCGTTAGTCTCTTGTTGACCGACGACTAATAGACTCAGGACTTTTTAATGGTTCATATCTCCTTCCACCTGGCTCCAGAAATTTACTGAAAAACTCAACATAATGGAGTCTCAATGAATGTATGGTCGGTGAAAATACGCCGAGGACTATGTTAATGAGATGAAGCAGTCCTCCAACAAGTATACCAACTATGATATCCCCTGTGATGCCACCAATCCTGTTAGCTACAAAGGCAAGAAACACAGATGTAAGCCCGATTGCCATGATCCTTGCATAGGAGATAATGTTACCAATAGTCTTTAGAAGCTCAAGAGGGGCGAGAAGGCCACCTGTGAATAACAGGAATGGAGAAAGTATTAATATGATAATCAGTAGCGGTCTTGAGAAAAATTCAGGGAAGATACCTGCTAATGATGCAATGAGAATGATTATGCAGATAACAAGCACAATATAGAGTCCCTTTGCCGCTGCCTCTGATGCTGCCTTCTTCCTCATGGCTGATACCACGCCGAAGAGAAGTCCTATTATCACATGCGCAAGGCCAACTGCAAGAGCAAAAAACAGAAGGGGAATAATAGCCTCTCTCCTTTCAAGATATATCGGCTCCATGCCGAATAGTTTATTGCCGAGGTCACCGAAGAACTCTCCATATAGTACCCCGAAAAATATAGAATTTATAGATGATATAAAGAGAATCTTTGATGCATCGCTTATAACCCTTCTCGCCCTGTACTTCAAATAGAGGAAAACTGCCACTGCTATAAGGATGAGGCCATATCCAGCGTCTCCAAATATCATCCCAAAGAATACAGGGAAAAAGATTCCAACAAATACCGTAGGATCATAGGATGTATATTTTGGAAGTGGAAGGAGCCTTGTGAAAAGCTCGAAGGGCTGAAAATAAGCAGGGTTCTTGAGTGTGACAGGGACCCTCCCCATATCTTCTTCCCTTATCTCCTTCTTTTCAAGAACAACGCTTTTAGAGAATTCAGAATCAAGCCTCTCTCTCAGGGTCTCCACATACTCATCAGGCATCCAGCCGCATATGATAAAGGTCCTCTTTGTCTCGAAAACATATGATGTGGCTGAGATCAATAAAAGCCTCTCTTCAATCCATCTCATGCATGCCTCGAAGGTTGGCCTCCACCTCGTCGAAATTCTCATAAGTTCATTGTCCGCCTCATCGACCTCTCTCTGGATATCCATAAGCCTTCTGGAATAAATCTCCACAGCCTCGGGGAATGGCTTCTCTGCAAGAGACTCAGGCAGCCTTAATTCCATAACCCTCTCTGAATAAAGGGCTTTTCTAACAGCCTGTGAATATGCCTTTGGAATCGATATGAGACATGCAGATGTTCCATCTTCAAGCTCCTCAGACGTTATCTCGAACCTGTCCTCTGTAAGCCTTGAAAGCAGTGCCCTCAGATGGAACATAATCTCAGATGCATCTTTAACAGTAACACCTATAAAGTCTACGTCTGGACTTGCCTTCATATATGGGAGAAGCGAGGCCATAGCAGTAAGAAATTCCTCATATCTCTTCAGCTCTTCAAACTCAGCCTTAAGACCTGTCTTTTTTGCAACGAGTTCTCCTGCCCTTCTATGGCTCCATGACAGAACCTTTGAGATGTCTTCAAGAAACTGACCCGACTCGACCGCCGAAAGCATACCCTTCTCTGGCCTGATCTCTGGGAGAACCCTGAGGAGTTCTTTTATCCTCTTGAGCATGTCTTCAAGGAAAAACCGCTCCCTCAGGGTCTTCTCATCCGGCAGGAATGCAGTTATACACCTTTCTTCTTCTTTCTCTATAAACCCGCATGGGCTCGGCTCAATCTGCGTGAGCCCCATTTCACGAATAAGTCCCATTACGCTATCAAGGAGGCTTTTTGGTCCGATAACCTCGATCTTTGCCATCCTTACAATCAATGGTCCCTCCCGGGAAGCACCCGCTTTATACTCCCCATTAAGATTTTAACTGAAAACTCATCATCAATGCCCAGCAGAAGCCTTGCCCTTTTCTCAGCATCCTCTATCAATCTCTTCCCATCAGCTACTGCTTCCTGCCTCGCTGTTGCTATAGCGCTCTCAATTTTTGCATTGAGTTCTTCATCCTTCGCCCTGATACTCTCCTCTATGCTCTTTCTTGTCTCTTCTATGAGCCTTTCAGCAATGACCCTCTCCTGCCTGAGGGATTCCTCCATCTCTTTTTCTACCCTTGCGATTTCAGTGAGAATGCTGGTTTCCACAATATAATCCTATCAGATATGGAAGGAGTAGGTAGCGTAAACTTTTCTGTGTAAAATCTTGAAGTATAAAAAAAGAGGGTGTAT
>DYHX01000078.1 GCA_020723925.1 Nitrospira japonica
ATATTAATTATCTGTCGATTATAAAAATTATGAGACAGCCTTTCCTATATCTATATTTAAGGATAAAAAGTTATGAGTTAATTTGACTTCGATAGTCTTGTATAATACTCAATCTCAAGAAGCCTTCTCTTAATATCTATGCCTGAGGAATAGCCTCCAATGGAGCCGTCTGACTCTATGATCCTGTGGCACGGAAGGACTATGGGGATTGGGTTTTTGCTAAGGGCCTGACCTACTGCCCTTGACGCACCGGGATTACCTATTCTCTCTGCGAGCCACCTATAGGTCCTTGTCTCCCCGTAGGGCACATCCCTCAGGGCAAGCCAGACCTTCTTCTTAAAGTCTGTCCCTTCGAGGAAAACAATGCGCTGGTTGAATTCTTCAATCCTGCCTTCAAAATAACCCCTGAGCTCTCTCTTGAATGAATCCGGTGCCTCACCCCTTTTGCAGGTCGGTTTTTCAAAGGATATTCCAGCGAGATTTTTCCCTGAAAATAGAAGGAAGAGAATACCTACAGGGCTTTCAAAAACATCAAAGAAAGATTCAGTGCTGCTGTGCCTCTTATCTTTCATCCTGCTCTCTGGAGTAAATCTCAACCCTGTCTCCCCGACAATAGACGGCATATCCTCTTTTACATAGCTTGCAAGAGGAACCATCAAAAAAATTAAAACACCTGAAAATTATCTTGTCAAGGAAATTCCCCGTCAGGAAAGTCGTTCCCTTGATTTTTTAAATAGATTTGGTAATAATTATGTAATAAAAATATGTTAGACAGTAGCGCCTCAGCCTTCATAGATAACCCTCCGAAATTAATCATTTTCTCGGTGCCATCCAGCACAGTGGACATTTCTCATGAAGAGACGTAGAGTTGTTGTAACAGGGCTGGGTGTTGTCGCCCCGAATGGAATTGGCAAGGAAGAGTTCTGGCAGGCGAATGTCCATGGCAAATCAGGGGTAGATTTAATAAAGAGCTTTGATGTCTTAAATCTGAATTCAAAGATTGCTGCCCAGATAGATAATTTTGATCCGTTAAAATACATGTCTAATGAGGTTGCCAGAAGGGTTGACCGTTTTGTCCATGTAGGTTTAACCGCTGCAAAAATGGCCGTAGAGGACTCTAATCTAAATCTCGAAAAAGAGGATAAAGACAGGATTGGTGTTTGCATCGGTTCAGGTCTGGGCGGGGTACCGTTTCATGAAGAACAGATGATGGCAGGCTATCAAAAAGGGATCAACAGACTCAATCCACTGTGCGTTCCTAAAATAAGTCCTAATTCTGTATCGAGTCATATTTCCATAACATTCAATATTACAGGTCCAAATATGGCCATTTCTACAGCATGTGCCTCTGGAACCCATGCTATAGGACAGGCATTCAGAATGATTCAGAATAATGAGGCAGATATTGTTCTTTCAGGTGGAGCAGAAGCTCCGCTTACTGCTTTTACTTTTGGTGCCTATTGTGCCTTGCATGTCTTATCCAGAAGGAATGACTCACCGGAGGAAGCCAGCAGGCCTTTTGATAAAGAAAGGGATGGTTTTGTCCTCGGTGAAGGCGGAGGAGTCCTTGTTTTAGAAGAACTGTCCCATGCTATAGGAAGAAATGCCCCTATTTATGCTGAGATAATTGGTTATGGTTCGAATTCGGGAGCATATCATATGGTAATGCCTGAACCCCAGGGTAAAGATGCAGCGAGGGTAATAGTTTCGGCTTTGAAAGATGCAGAGATAAATCCCCAGGAGGTTGATTATATCAATGCCCATGGGACTTCAACGCAGGCCAATGACAAGGCAGAGACTATGACAATAAAAGAGGTATTTAAAGAACATGCCTATAACATACCCATCAGTTCGACCAAGTCAATGATAGGACATACTATTGGCGCCAGTGGGGCAATTGAGGCGATTGTTTGTGCATTAGCAATAGAGAACAACCTTATACCACCAACAATCAATTATAAATATCCTGACCCAGAGTGTGATTTGGACTATGTACCGAATGAAGCGCGAAAGGCACGGGTGAATACAGTCATCTCGAATTCTTTTGGTTTCGGGAATAATAATGCATGTATAGTTATGAGGAAACTGTAGAAGGTGATAACATCCAACCAGCAGGATATAGAACAAAAAATAAAGGAAATCCTGGCTGACAAGTTAGCCATTCCAGTCGAAAATATCAAGCCAGACTCTTCGCTAATTGATGACTTGGGGGTGGATTCTTTCGGTACAATAGAAATCATGTTTGAGATAGAAGACACCTTTAAAATCAAACTAGATGATAGTGTCTTTCGTGAAGCAAAAGTCGCAGAGGATATTTGGGAATACGTAAAATATCGGATAGATGTAACGGAAGAGTCAAAATAATTGATTATCAGTGAATCTATAAATCTGGAAAACATTGCAGGAAAAGATATTATTGGAAGCTACGATTACTCGAAGACTTCTAAGGAGAATAAAGCTTTTATTGTCATACCCTCTTCCTACGGAGAAACAAAGACAGATTCTTTATCATTAGCATACTTCCTCGCTGCAAATGGTTTTAATGTTATCCGTTACGATGGCACCGATCATATTGGAGAGAGCGATGGTGACATATTTAATTTCACTTTGGAGAAAGGCAAAAACGATCTAATCTCTGTTATAGATTTTGTTAAGAGGCAATTTGATTCTGACAACATTGGTGTTGTGGCTAAATCTCTTGCAGTGAGATTTGCCTTACGTGCTGCAACTCAGGATAGAAGAATACGGTTTCTTTTAGGAATCTGCGGGATATTCAACTTACAGGAGACTCTAAACTCGGTCTATCGGGAAGATTTAGTAGATATTGTATTAAAAAAGAAATACAAAAATTGGAAATTTGCTGATATATTCGGCTTCGAAGTAAGCAGGAACTTTTTAGAAACTGCAATCGAGGACAACTATCATAGTCTCCAGGGCACTAAGGATGATTCCAAGAGATTAACGATACCTTCAGTTTTTTTATTCGGTGAAAAGGATACATGGGTCAATCTTGACAATATTAAAGAAGCACTCAACCCCAGAAATGGTAATGAGGTTGAATTGTATATTCTGCCAAGCACATTACATCAAATAAATGAAAATCCAGAAGCAGCGCTCTTTGCTTTTAAGCAAACCGTAGTAAGTTGCAAAAAATACCTATGTAAAGAAAAAATTGGCATAGACAAGGTTGTCAAGCCGCACATTCGTGAGGTTGCGCGAGAAACCCGACTTGAAAGAGAGCGTTTAAAAGTAAACGCGATAACAAAAGCGGAAGAAAGAATGTTCTGGCAGAAATATCTAACAAAATACATTCTTGTTGATAAGTCAGAAGATTTTCAAGAGTATATGGATTTTATCATCAAGCTTTTTGGAACAATTGGGGAGGACGAAGTTATTTTAGATGCTGGCTGCGGTCCAGGACATTTTGGAACATTTTTGTTAAAAAAGAATAAAAAAACTTCCCCATTATATGTTGGAATAGACTTCGTTTATCCGGTACTACAAGAAGCAAAGTCAAGATATAAAAGCGTAATCTCAGGTATCTTTAAAAACCTCTCTTTAGATGGAACCAAGATACTGTATGTATGTGGTGACCTAGATAATTCCTGGAATTCAGAAAACAATTCTCATTTATGTTTCAAAGACAATACGTTTAACAAAATCTGCTGTAGTTTTCTGATTTCCTATATAAAAGATCCCTTATTCTTACTAAGGGAATGCCTTCGGATTCTCAAGCCGGAAGGGAAAATTATTGTCACAAGCCTTAAACCACATGCAGATATCTCGGAAATATATCGTAATTTTATCGAGCGGAAGAGAAGCAAGAAAGAAATTCAAGAAGCAAGAAGATTACTTACCAGTGCAGGAAAGATAAAACAAAAAGAAAAGTGTGGTTACTATAATTTCTTTCGAGAGGGAGAACTAATAAAACTATTAAAAGAAGCTAATTTAAAGAATGTTGAATGTTATAAAACATTTGGTAATCAAGCGAATTTGGTGATTGCAACAAAATAGGAGGAATTCTTGAATCCTTTAGCTATAAGTGGGCTAATAAATAGTATTACAAGTATAAGTTTAGGATTTTTAGTCTTTTTCAAGGATTACAAACGACCGATAAATAGAAGTTATTTTCTAATGAGTTTATCAATAGCCTTTTGGAGCTTTGGCTATTGGAAATGGCAAATTTCTTTTGAAAAAATAGATGCGCTATTATGGGTTAGAGTTTTAGCCACAGGTTCCATCCTAATCCCTATATTTTATTTTTACCACATACTGACTTTATTAGGTCTTGAAGATGATAAGAAGGAAAAAAGAATTCTTAATCTTGGATACATTTTATGTATTATCTTTTTGATATTCAATTTGACACCATTGTTTATAAAAGATGTATTGCCCAAGCTTTCTTTTAAATATTGGCCTGAACCAGGTTTGGTTTATCCATTCTTTCTATTAACATTTCTGGGATATGTAATTTATGCTTGCTTCTTGATGATCAAATCATTAAAAAAATTAACTGGATTGAGGCGAAGCCAAATTAAATATGCAATTCTGGCTACTATTATTGGTTTTGGTGGTGGTGCGACTAATTATCCTTTATGGTACGACATCCCTATTTATCCCATAGGTAACTTTGTCGTATTTCTTTATGCCGTTATCCTTACCTATGCCATTGTCCGCTATCATCTAATGGACATACATCTCGTATTCAAGAAAACCATGACCTATTCCATTTCTGCAGGGCTACTTACAGGGCTCTTTATTATACTCGTTCTCATCCTGACCAGATTCCTCTCTGACTTTACTGGTGTAAATGAATTTAAAATCTCCATCATTTCTGCACTCATCATCGCCCTTTTATTTAACCCCCTTAAAAACAGGATTCAGACCCACGTAGATAAAGTATTTTATAAGACACCATACGATTATTACGCCACCGTACAAAAAGTAAGCCACGAGCTTGCTGCAACAATCGAGTTGAAAGATATTTACAGATTTATCGTTGATACTATTTTTACGACATTAAAATTAAAAAGTACATATCTTTTATCGGCAGAAAGTAAATATTTTGAGACAATTTATTCTAGGTTACCGAAAGATAAACCTTCTGATGAAAATGATCCCCCCGAATCCATAATAATCCCCCCCCATCCTCCCTTTAGTAAAGGGGGGATGGGGGGATTTGTAGATAAAGACTCTGAACTGGCTAAATTTCTAAAAAACAGAAACGATATTATCATTAAAGAAGAGCTGCCGAAGATTATTGAACAAGATAGAGCAGATATTATTGCAGGAGAACTGACACCTTTTAAGGGTGAAGCCGTCGTGCCTGTATTTATAGATAATAAATTAACATCCCTATTAATCTTAGGTGAAAAACTCTCAGGCGACATCTTCTCTGGCGAAGACATCAACCTGCTCAACACTATATCAAATCAGGCTGCCATTGCCATAAAGAATGCCACCCTTTATGCAGAAAAGATCCATGCTGAAAGGCTTGCTTCAATAGGCATGATGGCAGCCACCCTTGCTCACGAGATCAAGAATCCGCTTGCCTCTATAAAGGTATTTGCCCAGCTCATGCCCGAGAGATATTCCGACAATGAGTTCAGAGAGACATTCTCAAGAGTTGTCTCTGACGAAATACAGCGCATAGATGGATTAGTGACTGAACTGCTCGACTTCTCGAAAAAAACCCCAATAATTACCGAAAAAGTGGACATTCCAAATTTACTGGATAATACATTAGAATTATTCACTGGACGGTTTAAGAAAAATAATATTCACGTAATCAAGAGATACGATGGACCTCTATCTGTAGCAGGCAACAAAAAAAGACTCAAACAGGCATTGATTAATATAATAATAAACAGTTACCAGGCAATGGACTACGGAGGCACATTAAGGGTAACAACCACTTTTGATAACGACTATGTTAATATCTCTATCGAGGACAATGGGGCTGGCATCCACAAGAATAACATCGAAAAGATATTCGATCCCTTCTTCACGACCAAACAGAGGGGTGCAGGGTTGGGACTTGCCATCAGCAAAAAGATAACCGAGGACCACGGAGGAAAGATAAGCGTCTCAAGCAGAGTCTTTGTGGGTACCACATTTGTGCTATCTCTTCCATCATTCAAAGAGGTAAAATGGGGAGTAATGAATGGAACTTTTAGCTCTTCTGAGCGACAGACATAAAATAATCGATGCGGTAAAAAAGAGCCTGAAAGATTACACCGTTTACCCTGTGAAAGACAGGGCCGAACTCGAGGACTTGCTTGTCAACGTCCCGGTGTGTATGTTGATTATTGATACGCTTTCCTTGAGATCCACCCAGATCGAAGAAATCCTGCGGTCTTTCGGCAGAGATTCAGCGATATTGATCAGACACGAGGGCTTTGATGAAAATAGACTTGAAGAGACGACTGATTTTGTTGAGGCCAGCTCCCTCCATAAAGACCTGCCGGCTGTCGTGAACCGTCTTGCAGAAAGAAAGAGATACCGGGATGAAATCGGTATACCAGGCATTCGCAGCCCACAGCACCCGACCTCATCACTGATTTTCGAAGTCCCTGAGATAAGAGAGTCCACGGGTAGGAGGTTCCTGCACGAACGGGTCCTTATAGATTTTGCAAAAACTCTGACTGTAAACTTCGATATCAATAAACTTTTCAATTATTTTATGAACTCCGTTATGGAAATCATACGTGTGAGCAAAATGTCCATAATGCTGAGGGAAAATAATGGTTTTAACATAAAGGCATACAGGGGTATGGACCCATACATAGCAGAGAACATCAAACTTACAAACCAGTGCATCCTTGTAAACTGGCTTGCAAAACACGGAAGGATCGTACATAAATCCTTCAACACAAGGGACACTGTCCAGATGAGCATCTCCAGAGAGATGAATCTTCTTCAATGCATCATCTCTTTCCCCATGATTTATAAAGGAAAATTGGTAGGTATTGTCAATGTGGACAATAAAATCACAGGCGATCCGTTTTATAAAGAAGAGATCGAGGTCATCTACCTCCTCTGCAACTACCTGGCGGCGGCTGTAAAGGACATCGACCTCTACCATCAGATACAGTATCAGAAAGAATTCACCAAGAACATACTTTCCAGTATGAACAGCGGGGTCGTCACGATAAATAAGAACGAGCGTATCAGCGTATTCAACCAGAGGGCAGCAGAGATTTTAAACATAAACCCTATTGAAATAATAGGGAGTGACCTGAGAAAACTTCCATCGCCCCTTGGCGACATCCTTTATGAAACAATGGCAGATGGGACTTCTTACAGAAGGCATGAAGTCGTAATACAGACGGGCAAACTTCCCCTGGGGATAAACAGCTACAGGCTCACGGATGAGAAAGGAAGTCCGATAGGTGCCGTTATCGTATTTACAGACCTCTCTGACCTCAAAAGGCTTGAGGAAGAGAGAAGAAGATCCGAAAAGCTTGAGGCGGTTAACATCCTAACAGGAAAGATAGCTCACGAGATAAAAAACCCTCTCACTGCAATACAAACGTTCACGCAGTTACTCAATGAAAAATATAACGACGAGGAATTCAGACATTACTACACAACCACGGTAATGCAATCAATCCGCAAGATTGATAACCTCATGGATAAACTGGTGTTGTTCTCGGGCCCCCTTGATTACAAGCCGGAGAAGCTCGATGTCAATGAGATAATCGACGATGCGGCGAACTATGTCTGGATGGAAATGCCTTCAGGTGTGAGGCTGGTCAAAAGGAATTTGGACAGGTCAGCTTTTGTCAGTGCAGATAGAAAGCTGTTGACCAAAGCACTCTCTTATATAATATTAACATGCGCCGATAAGTCCCGCAAAGACGATTTCGTTATGATGAATGCTGATGTGGTGGAAGGCGGGATACCGCGTGTGGAAATATCAATCACATGCTCAGGCACCACGTTCACTGAGAAAGAAATGGAGAGCTTATTGAGGCCGCTGCTTGATATAGAAACCTTCGGGATGGATCTGAATGTAGCGATAAGCCAGAAGATATTGGGAGAACACGGAGGCACCATGCAGATAAAGAGCACTGATACAGGCAACGCCTTTGTGATTGCCCTGCCACTTGTTGAATCTGCAAGGGTTCAAACGGAAAGGAGTCAAATAGATGATTGATAAAGAAAAAATCCTTATCATCGATGATGAACTTGGCCCAAGAGAGGCCATGCGGATGATACTTAAAGACAGGCACTCTGTTATGACCGCTTCTGGGGCGAGGGAGGGGTTCAAGTATCTTTCTGAGGATAAATTTGACCTCATCATGCTTGACATAAAGATGCCGGATATGGATGGCATTACAGCCCTGAAAGAAATAAAAAGCATGTATCCCGAACCTGAAGTTGTCATGGTGACAGCATACGCCAGTCTCGAAACTGCCAGGAGCGCAATCCGCTACGGCGCACTTGATTACCTGATAAAACCCTTTGACAAGGACGATGTGACCAGTGTGGTGGAGAAGGGACTGCGCAAACGAAGGGCAGTGAAGGAAGCGCAGATCGAACATGAGAGACTTCTGGATACAACAAAGTATCTGGAAAGCCAGGTCGAGGCTGCAAGAGAGAATTTAATGTCCTGTTACGAGGGTACTCTAACAGCATTGATCCTTGCAATCGATGCCAAAGACCATTACACTTATAACCATTCCGAACATGTGTCAAAGCTCGCCAGAGCAATAGCAGATGCCCTCGGGTTTTCAAAAATCATGAAAAACAAAGTAGAACAGGCATCCCTCATCCATGACATGGGGAAGATCGGGGTGGATGAACAGATACTGCGGAAGCAGGGTTCTCTGACAAAGAGCGAATTTGATGAGATAAGGAAACATCCTGTAATCGGTGCCAGGATCGTCAACTCGGTGCCTTTTCTTGAAGATGCGGTTGAGGTGATTCTGCATCATCACGAAAGGTTTGACGGGACGGGTTACCCGGAAAGGCTGAAAGGAACTAACATACCTCTGCCTGCAAGAATTGTAGCAATTGTGGATGCGATAGACGCAATGCTGCGGGACAGGCCTTACAGAAAGGCGCTGCCTTATGAGGCGGTGATTGGCGAATTGGTGAAGGGTGAGGGCACTCAGTTTGACCCCGCGATTGTCAACCTGATAACAAGCAGGAAGATCACTCTGTTCTGAGTCATCTTCGGCATGGTTTTTGGCATTTTTAAACCTTAATTTGTCTCTTTAACCCAAAAGATGCAGACATGGATTCAAAATTTCTTCAATGCGACGTATTTATTATCTAAATTGAGCGATTTATTATGCAAACCCATGACAGCCGAGACGGCTG
>DYHX01000079.1 GCA_020723925.1 Nitrospira japonica
AATTTTTATACGACACCTCACAGTAAAACCTCTTGAGGCGTAAACGAATAAACCTTTAATCTCTGAGGCACTTACGATTGCCATATTAATTATCTGTCGATTATAAAAATACGAAAAGAGCAAGCGAACATGTTCGCTTGTCATGAGACAGCCTTTCCTATATCTGTTTTTGGGTTAGTAGAGTGTTAGTGAAGTTGGTGAGTCGGATTACCTATTTACCACTCCAGTTTTCCCTGCATAAGCTTCTCGTACATGCCGATGGGAAGAAATGCCTGTTGATGAATCTCGTCACTGTAATATTTTGTTTTTATCTCAAATTTGCGTCTCATCTCTCGAGGCGAAGGGCATTTGGATGCCACAGAGAAAGTCCACCAGTTACCAGCATAAGTGGCAATTGGGGCAGTATATAAGTCTACCACCGGGAATACGCTCTTCATCGTCTCCTGTACCTCTATAACAATGTCTTTATGAAAATGAAGGGACTCGGAAAGGGTCACATATAAGCCGTTTTCTGATAGACAGTTTTTTATTGAGGTAAAAAATTCTTTTGTAAAGAGACTTGTTGCAAAGCCAACTATATCTGTTGAATCTACGATTACAGCATCAATATCAGCCCTGCATCTTTTTACAAACTCAGCGCCGTCCATGTTTTTAATCTCTACCCGGGCATTATCAATGTCGCAGGCTACAGTCGGGAAAAATCTTTTTGAAACATTGATAACTTCTTCATCTATCTCTATGAAGTAGACCTTTTCAACGGTTTTATGCTTTAAAACTTCTCTGACTGTTCCGCCATCACCACCGCCAATAACGATGACTTTCTTTGGATCAGGATGGGCATGCATAACTACATGGGTGAGCATCTCATGGTAGAAAAATTCATCTTTCTCTGTTATCTGTACGACACCATCAAGGATGAGCATCTTGCCAAAATGTGTATTTTCAATAACCATGATTTCCTGAAATTTGCTCTTCCCTTTATAGAGGATGTTTTCAACCTCATAACAATACTCAATAGGGGCATATGGGTCTTTTTCAAAAAACTTTATCATCTTGTCCTCTCCTAAAGTAAAATTGTTTTTGGTATAGAGAAGCCATTAAATTCTGATGCATAAGATATTGTGTAGGCGCCACTGGAAAGTATGAGAATCATATTGCCCACAACAGGTTCTGGAAGTGCTACATCTTTATCGATTACATCAAAACTGTCACAACTCGGACCTGCTATGGTCCATTTTTTTTTGTATTTTGTCTGCCTTGAGCCTTCCACAAGGTAGCTATATTTTATGCCGCCGACACTCTCCATCAGGCCATTGAATACACCCACGTCGATGTAAAGCCAGTTTTCATCAGCCCTTCTGGCCTTACCTATGACCGAAGTCACAAATATTCCAGCATCACCGACAACTGCCCTGCCTGGTTCGATAAATATCTCTGTATCCATCGGGAACTTTTCATAGATGAGGGTATTTACATTTTTTTCTATGGTCTCGACATTAACCACATTCTTTGTATATTTTATAGGGTAACCTCCGCCGATATTTAAAAGGTTCAGCCGTATTCCATTACGCTCGGCTATTTTCCATAGGGCATTTGCCTTGTCAAGGGCAGTATTCCAGTTATATATATTCGTGCACTGTGAGCCCACATGAAATGTGATACCAACAGGGTTGAGCCCTTTGTTCTTAGCATAAGAGAGAAGAGTTGCAGCATCATCGAGCTCAATCCCGAATTTTTTGCTGAGCGGCCACTCGCTGCCTTCATTGGGGACCGAAAGTCTGACATAGACATTACAACCAGGGACAAACCGTACAAGCTTATCCACCTCGTCTACAGAATCATAGGAAAAATAATTTACACCGTAGGATGCAGCCATCTTCAAAAATTTCAAGGATTTTACAGGATTGCTTGATATGATTCTTTCAGGTTTCACCCCTATTGATGAGAGCATTTTCAGTTCTCCCTCAGAGGCTATTTCAAACCCCATGTTCAGTTCATCGGCGAGCTTGATTATCTCATCATCAGGGTTTGCCTTGACAGCGTAAAATACCTTTGAGTTCTTTATGTTTTGGCCAATGATGGATACCTTTTCCTTGACCTTCTCCCTGTCCATAAGGAGGAATGGCGTTTCAATATTCTCTTTATCAAGGTATTTTAATACCTTGAACAAAGTTGATTTAGGAACGATTCCTGTATGAAATTTTTCTACTTTAAAGATTCGCGGTATCATAAGCTCCTTTCAACTTGAAAAACCTAACATTATAAAACATATTTTTAATTTTTATGCAATTATTTTTTAATGTGGTTTTCTCCACTGAAGGAGTTTCTTTGCTGCACGGACTGCCTCTGCAACATTTTTATTTTTCTCGAGAATGGAGAGGTCCTTGGTCTTAAGGTCACTGACCAGCGTGACCGAAATGCCTTCACTTACACTTTTTACAATTTGCAATCTGCATTTTGCATTGCTTAATTATTTCTTCCTCATATATATGAAATACTCTATATTTCCCTTCTGGCCTGGAACAGGTGACTGAAACACGCCGATCGTATGAAGTCCGAGATCCTCCACCCCGGCCCTGACAGACTTTACAGCCATCAGTCTTTTCTCTTCTTCCCTAACAATGCCGCCCTTGCTGACCTCACCTTTTCCGACCTCGAACTGGGGTTTTACGAGGGCGAGTATTTCACCGCCATCCCTGAGAAATTCCATCACCTTCGGTATTACCTTTGTGAGTGATATGAACGAGACATCCACCGTTGCAATATCGATTATATCTGGCACTTTTTCTCTTTCGAGGTGCCTTATGTTTGTGCGCTCAAGGAGAACGACCCTTGGGTTCTGCCTGAGTGGCCATGCAAGCTGTCCGTAGCCTACATCAATACAGTAAACCCTTTCTGCCCCCATCTGCAACATGCAGTCTGTAAAACCTCCAGTTGATGAGCCCACATCCATTGCTATCTTATCATTCAGGGATATACCAAAGAAGTCTATGGCAGCCTTGAGTTTTAATCCACCTCTGCTCACATAAGGGATGATTTCTCCTCTCAGGTTGACTACGGAGCTGTCGTTTATCATAACGCCTGCCTTTGTCACAGTTACGCCACCAACGAGGACCTTTCCCTCCATTATCAGGGCCCTTGCCCTTTCCCTGCTTTGTGCAAGGCCTCTGTCAACAAGGATTTTGTCTAATCTTTCCTTCATTCGAAAATACCTCTAACATATGGATTACTAATTTTCATTCTCCTGTGTGTCTCTTTGAAACGTGCTTGTTTCATTACTCCATTGTATAGGTGGGCTCTCTAATGAGGGAGAGCGCTGCAGCGTATATTCCTTCTTCATCAATGGCGTATTTTTTCCTCAGAATGCCCTGTGCCCCTTGTTCAACAAACTCGTCAGGTATCCCGAGATTCTTTAGTCTGATGCTGTGCATATTCATACTGTTCAGGCATTCAAGTAGCGCACTTCCGAAACCGCCAGCAATAACGTTTTCTTCTATTGTTATTATCCTTGGTATTCTTGATGCCACTCTAAGGAGGAGTGCCTGGTCAATCGGCTTAACAAACCTTGCATTTATGACTGTTGGCCTTATCCCCTCTTCTTCGAGCCTCTCTGCTGCTGAAATGGCTGGATAAACAGTGTTGCCTATTGCGAACATCGCTATATCAGTGCCGTCCATGAGTATTTCAGACTTTCCTATCTTTATTTCTGACTGCTGACTGCTGACTGTTGACTGTTGACTCATCTTCCCCCTCGGGTATCTTATTGCAGACGGCCCATTGTGTTTAAGTGCAAGCTCAAGCATGGCCCTGAGTTCTACAGCATCCTTCGGTGCCATGACGACAATATTAGGTATATGTCTTAAATATGAAAGGTCAAAAAGGCCATTATGTGTGGGCCCATCTTCACCGACTATACCTGCCCTGTCGATGGCAAATACAACAGGGAGGTTCTGGAGGCACACGTCGTGTATTATCTCATCGTATGCCCTCTGGAGGAAAGTGGAATATATAGCCACAACAGGCCGCAGACCCTGTGTTGCAAGACCTGCAGCAAAGGTGACAGCATGAGGCTCTGCAATCCCTACATCATAAAACCTGTCAGGATATTTCTCTGCAAAGCATTCAAGGCCTGTGCCTTCCCTCATCGCTGCTGAGACTGCAACAATCCTCCGGTCCCTTTCAGCAAGTTCTGTGAGTGCGTGACCGAATACATCACTGTATGACAAAATGTTCTTATCGCTTATTGAATAGCCTGTCTCTAACTCAAAAGGTCCGACACCATGAAATATGGAGGGGTTCTTTTCAGCGAACTCATAGCCCTTCCCCTTTTTTGTAATCACATGAATGAGGGTAGGCGCAGTAGCACCCTTTATTCGCCTGAATGTCTCGATCAGGAGTTCAATGTTGTGACCGTCTATCGGGCCTATATAGTTAAACCCGAGTTCCTCAAATAGTATCCCTGGAAGAAAAAGTCCCTTTAATGTCTCCTCTGCCTTCTGTGCCATCTTCGCAACTGGCCCACCGAGTTTAGGTATGCTTTCAAGAAACGACTTTGTCTCTTTCTTGAACCTCTGATAGAACTCACCTGTGAGGATCCTGTTCAGATATGCGGAGAGTGCGCCGACATTTGGCGAGATGGACATTTCATTATCGTTCAGAACAACTATAAGGTCTTTTTTAAGATGCCCTGCATGATTTAAACCCTCGAAGGCAAGGCCTGAAGTCATGGCACCATCACCGATCACAGCTATTACTTTAAAATTTTCTCCCCTCTTGTCACGTGCCTCGAGAATTCCGAGGGCAGCCGATATAGATGTTGAACTGTGGCCAGTTCCGAAGGCGTCATAAATGCTCTCGTCTATTTTTGGAAAACCTGATATACCCTTGTATTTCCTTATGGTCGGAAATCTGTCATACCTGCCTGTGATGAGTTTATGTGGATACGACTGATGACCGACATCCCAGACAATCTTGTCGATAGGCGAATTGAAGACATAGTGGAGGGCTATTGTCAGCTCGACAACGCCGAGGTTTGATGCAAGGTGCCCGCCATTTATTGACACCCTCTCGATTATCGTCTCCCTTAGCTCCAGGGCAAGGTCTTTTAGCTCATCTGTAGCGAGTTTCTTGAGGTCATCAGGTGATTTTATATTCTCTATCAACTCAACTTCTCCTTCTGAGAAGGTATTTAGCAATCTCTCTCAGAGGTTCTGCCCTTTCTGAAAAGTCTTTAAGTGCATATATGGCCTCTGATACGAGTTCATCTGCCTTTTTTCGAGACATTTCAAGACCATATAGGCCTGGATAAGTCATTTTTTTCTTCCTCTCGTCAGAGCCTGTGGTCTTCCCAATCTCAGCCGTATTGCCCTCAATATCAAGTATATCATCGATGACCTGAAAGGCAAGGCCTACATTCTCTCCATACCTTGTGATGGCCCGGAGAGTAGTCTTGTTGCTATCAGCAAGTATGGCACCTATCCTCACAGATGCTGTTATTAGGGCTGCTGTCTTGTGTTTATGTATAAATGAAAGTGAGGCTCTATCAGGTTCTGAGTCCTCTGAGAGCAGGTCCTGGACCTGACCACCGACCATGCCATGGGCACCTGCTGCCATAGCAATCTCACGGATAACCCTTAAAATTGCGGAATTCGGATTTCGGATTTTAGATTTTTTTAATTCTACATTCCGCAATCCGCAATCCGCAATCATAAAGAACGCCTCTGTTAGCAGCGCATCGCCTGCAAGGATTGCCATAGCCTCACCGAATACCCTGTGGTTCGTTGGTTTTCCGCGCCTCATGTCATCATTGTCCATGGCAGGCAGGTCATCATGGATGAGTGAATATGTATGTATGAGTTCAAGTGCAGAGGCATGGGGGATGATGTCTTCTGGATTCCCTCCGCATGTCTCGTATGAGGCAAGTGCGAGTATTGGTCTTATCCTCTTGCCACCTGCAAAAAGAGAATAGTTCATGGCCTCATAAAGGATAGATGGCGCAGCAGGGGCATTGAAATATGACTTCAGGAATGAGTCGACCAACGTTCTCTTTTCTTTAAGGTATGACTTTATGCCCATATTTTAATGCGTGATACATGATGCGTTAGGCGTGATAAGATTTTTTATAACTCTTTACACATCACGCATTACGCATCACGTATTTTATTCCCACTCAATTGTGCTTGGCGGCTTTGAGCTTATGTCGTAGACAACCCTGTTAACGCCCCTTACCTCGTTGATTATCCTGTTAGATATCTTTCCAAGAACTTCATAGGGAATCTGAGCCCAGTCCGCAGTCATGCCGTCAACGCTTGTTACTGCCCTCACAGCAATCACATTATCATAGGTTCTTTCATCTCCCATGACCCCGACGCTTTTTACGGGAAGGATTACTGCAAACGCCTGCCATATGGTTCTGTAAAGCCCTGCCTTTTTAATCTCTTCAAGGACTATGGCATCCGCTTCTCTTAATATCTGAAGCCTTTTTTCTGTTACCTCTCCAAGGCATCTTATGGCAAGGCCAGGGCCCGGGAATGGATGGCGGTTTATTATTTCATCAGGCATCCCGAGATCTCTCCCCAGGACACGCACTTCATCTTTAAACAATTCCCTCAATGGCTCAATGAGTTTTAACTTCATTTTTTTCAGAAGCCCGCCAACATTATGGTGGCTCTTTATGGTGGCTGAAGGCCCCTTAAAGGATACGCTTTCTATTACATCAGGGTATAAGGTTCCCTGTGCAAGGAAGCCCACGTTCTTTAGCTTCATTGCTTCTTCTTCAAAAACCCTTATAAATTCATTCCCTATAATCTTTCTCTTCCTTTCTGGGTCCTTTACGCCTTTAAGCCTCTTTAAAAACCTCTCTGAGGCATTAACGCAGATGATATTCATGTGAAAGTTTTTCCGCAAGGTATCCTCCACCTTTTTTGCCTCTCCCTCTCTTAAGACCCCATTATCAACGAAGATGCAGGTAAGGGCCTTTCCAATAGCCTCATGCACCAAAACCGCTGTGACAGCAGAATCAACGCCACCGCTTATACCGCACACAACGCCTTTATCCTTAACTTTTTCTTTAATCTCATTTTTGGCAGTATCTATAAAGGACCTCATGGTCCATGTGGGCTTGCAATCACATATCTTAAAGAGAAAATTTTTAAGGATGCTGGTTCCCATTGGTGTATGGGCAACCTCTGGATGGAATTGAAGGGCATAGAATCTTTTTTCCTTTGAAGCCACCGCAGCAATGGGTGAGTTATCCGTATGCGCAATAGGGTGAAAGCCCTGAGGGAATTTTTCTATTCTGTCGCCATGACTCATCCAGACAACGGTCTTTTTTGATACTCCCCAGAGGAGGTCTGAATCATCATCAACAAAAAGCTCTGCCCTGCCGTATTCACATTTCTGGGCCCTTGCGACTTCTCCGCCGAGGCAGTGCGCCATGAGTTGCATCCCATAGCAGATGCCGAGTATAGGCACGCCGAGGTTGAATATCTTTAAATCTGGAATCGGTGCTCCAGGGTCATAGACACTCGAAGGCCCTCCTGAGAGGATAATCCCCTTTGGATTAAAGTCCCTAATTTTTTCTATGGGTGCATTAAAAGGAAATATCTCGGAATAGACGCTACTTTCCCTTACTCGTCTTGCGATGAGCTGTGTATATTGAGAGCCAAAATCTAAGACTAAAATCTTTTCTTCGTGCATGAATATACCAGAAATGCGTTCTCTTCTTCTTTATCACCACTCCGGCCTGTAATTCGGGGCCTCTTTTGTTACGATGACGTCATGGACATGACTTTCCCTTAGACCTGCATTTGTAATCTGTATAAACTTTGTCTTTTTTCGAAGCTCATCAAGGTTTTTGCATCCACAATAGCCCATACCTGACCGCAG
Organism: Nitrospira japonica; assembly: GCA_020723925.1. Lineage (GTDB taxonomy): Bacteria > Nitrospirota > Thermodesulfovibrionia > Thermodesulfovibrionales > DYHX01 > DYHX01. The sequence continues at coordinate 7,888 of DYHX01000079.1, forward strand.
CCCTCCTATTAGCTGATTCACGCTCTGCGATAGAGGACCCTTATATGGCACCCTTCCTTCCACGCCTTCTGGAACGAGTTTTTTGGCTTCTATACCTTCCTGTCCGTATCTATCTTTCGAGCCCTGTTCCATTGCACCGAGGGAACCCATGCCCCTATACACCTTATAGCTTCTCCCCTGATATAAAACAATCTCACCCGGTGATTCATCCGTGCCTGCGAAGAGGCTTCCTATCATGACAGAGTGAGCGCCAGATGCAAGTGCCTTGGCTATGTCACCTGAATATTTAATTCCACCGTCTGCAATTAGAGGTATACCATACTTATTTGCAACAGAATAACAGTTCTTTATGGCTGTAATCTGCGGAACCCCAGCACCTGCAATTATCCTTGTAGTGCATATGGAGCCGGGCCCTATACCTATCTTCACTGCATCGGCCCCTGCCTTTATCAAATCCGCTGTGCCTTCAGCAGTGGCAACATTGCCTGCAATAATATCGACATCAAACTGCTTCTTAACTGCCTTGAGCACTGTCAGAACCGATTTTGTATGACCGTGTGCCGTATCTATAACTATGACGTCAACGCCTGCCTTCACAAGGAGATCAGCCCTGAACATCGCATCCTCACCGACTCCTATTGCAGCGCCAACCCTGAGCCTGCCGACCCTATCCTTACATGCATTCGGATATTTGCGCCTTTTCTCGATGTCCTTGATTGTTATAAGCCCCTTCAGATTGAAATCTTTGTCTACTATTGGAAGTTTTTCTATCTTATATTTATGAAGAAGCTTTTTAGCTGTATCAAGGTTTGTACCAACAGCGGCTGTTATCAGTCGTTCTTTGGTCATCACCTCAGAAACCCTCTTGCTTAACTTTGTCTCGAACCTCAGATCCCTGTTTGTGAGAATACCAACGAGTTTTCTGCCTTTAGTAACAGGAACCCCAGATATCTTATATTTCTCCATCAACGCCATAGCCTCTGATATCTGTGCATCTGGAGGGACAGTGATTGGGTCGAGGATCATGCCACTCTCTGATTTCTTTACCTTATCTACCTCAGATGCCTGCTTCTGTGGAGACATTGCCCTGTGAATTATTCCGATGCCGCCCTCCCTTGCTATTGCGATTGCGAGAGAGGACTCGGTGACTGTATCCATTGCAGAACTTACTATAGGTATATTTATCTTTATCTTTTTTGTCAGTTTCGTGCTGATGTCAACTTCCCTCGGCAGGACATCAGATTTGGCTGGCACAAGAAGCACGTCATCAAAAGTTAAGCCTATCGGTAGATTATCTCCAAGCATCGAATACTCCTGAAAAATTTCTTCACATTTTAACATTTTTATATCCAGCAAAGCAATCAGAGCATTTTCACGGTAGCGTAAACTTTTCTGTGTAAAATCTTGAAGTATAAAAAAAGAGGGTG
>DYHX01000012.1 GCA_020723925.1 Nitrospira japonica
AATTTTTCACCCCACACCAACGTGGTGTGGGGTTCACCATATCTGCATCTTTCAACTGCATTATTTGGGTTGATATGATAGACGCATACGGCTTAGATATGTTAATCTATGATGTCTGGAGATGAGATGTCAAAAGAAAATTTACTGGAAGATTTGAACCCTCAGCAGAGGAGTGCCCTTTTGCATACAGAAGGTCCGCTTCTGATACTTGCAGGGGCAGGTAGTGGTAAGACGAGGGTTATTACTTACAAATTTGCATATCTTGCGAAATCAAATAGGCTTTCGCCATCTTCTATACTCACTGTTACGTTTACAAACAAGGCAGCCAATGAGATGAAGGAGAGGATAGTCAATCTTATTGGAAGGGATATACAGGGTTCATGGATTGGCACCTTTCACTCCCAGTGCAATAAGATACTCAGGAAGGAAATAAATGCCCTTGGCTACAGGACTGACTTCTCGATATATGACGAAGGTGACCAGTGCAATCTTGTAAGGTATATACTGAAGGAGTTCAAGCTATACGAGGCCCTTTATAAGGGCGTTGCATCAAGGATAAGTTCCTTGAAGTCTTCCCTGATAGGTCCAGAGGAGTTTCTTTCTACAGGCGATGGTTTTGGTTTTGATGAGAAGCTTGCAAAGGTCTATATAAGGTATCAGGATGAACTGAAGAGGTGTAATGCCCTTGATTTTGATGACCTTATAATGTTGACAGTAAAACTCTTTGAGGAAAACCCAAAGGTACTCTATAGATATCAGAATGTTTTTCCGCACATCCTCGTTGATGAATTTCAGGATACAAACTATGCGCAGTACAAACTGCTGAGGTTGCTTGCTTCAGCGCACAGGAATATATGTGTTGTCGGGGATGACGACCAGAGCATCTATAAGTTCAGGGGTGCTGATGTAAATAATATTCTTAATTTTGAGAAGGATTTCTCAGGCGCAAAGGTTATAAAGCTTGAGCAGAACTATCGTTCGACCCAGAATATACTCGATGTCTCAGGTGCTATCATATCCATGAACCCTATTAGAAAGCTCAAAAAGCTCTGGACAGAAAGGGGATGCGGAGAGAAGGTTTTTCACTGCTGGATGAACACGGAGGACGAGGAAGCAAAGCATATTGCAAAGGTTATAAGGGAACTGTATCTGAAGGGTGCTTACAACTACAGGGATTTTGCTGTGCTCTACAGGGTGAACCTTCAATCAAGGGCTATAGAGGAGGCGTTGAGGGATGAAGGGCTACCATATCATGTCATTGGCGGCATAAGTTTTTATCAGCGGAAAGAGATAAAGGATATTATTGCGTACATGCGCCTTGCTATAAATCAGGACGACAGCGTCAGCCTGAGGAGGGTAATAAACTGTCCTCCAAGGGGGATGGGCGCTGCAACCCTCTCGAAGATTGAACATGAAGCAAAAAAGAAATCAGTAAGCCTGTTCACTGCAATCAAGTCCACATTAAAGGTGAATGGTATTGCCTCTGCAGCCAGGGAGCATCTCGGAGAGTTTATAAAACTGATAGAACATATTTCGTCCGTAAATTATAAATCGGCAGCCGATATGCTCAGGTATATAGTCGATAAGACAGGATATATGGATTCTATTGACGAAGAAAGAGGGCAGAATATTAATGAGCTTATTGCGTCTGCGGCGGGTAAAGATATAAAAGATTTCATTGATAGGGTGTCGCTGTTTACAAATATAGATGATGCAATTGCAGAGAATGCCATATCATTGATGACCCTGCACAGCGCAAAAGGGCTTGAGTTCCCAGTTGTATTTATTGTAGGGCTTGAAGAGGGTGTGCTGCCATATTTTAAGGCCATAGAGAATACAGATGAAATACCAGAGGAGAGGAGATTGTTTTATGTTGGTATGACAAGGGCTAAAGACATTCTCTGGCTTACAGGGGCAAGGAAAAGAAGGTTGTATGCAAAGGTGCAGGAGCAGGAGCCGTCAAGATTTCTTAATGATATTCCAAGGCAATACTGTCAATGGATAGAGAAAACAGTAAAAAAGCCACTGCCTGTTGCCATCTCAATAAAGAAGATGATTGAACCACTGAAGCCTCCTACCCCTTATGCGGCTGGCTGCAGGGTGAAACATCCAAAGTGGGGTGTGGGTGTTGTGAGGGACTGTTATGGAGATGGTGACGAGCAAAAGGTTATGGTAAACTTCCCGAATGTAGGCGTAAAGAGACTTGCCCTGAAGTTTGCAAATCTTGAGAAAATATAGAGCTGAAAATAGACATATAATATTTGGTATTAGCCAATTTATAGAGTGAGATGAAGATATCGGTTGAACACGTAGCAAGACTTGCGAGGCTTTCTATTTCTGATGAAGATAGAGAGATGTTCGGCGCACAGTTGAGCAGCATCCTCGACTATATGGAAAAACTTAATGAGCTTGACACAAAGGATATAGAGCCAACCTCCCATGTCCTTTCCCTCAGCAATGTTATGCGGGATGACGAGCCGAGGCCATCCCTGTCAGCAGAGGATGCCCTTAAAAATGCCACTGACCCATCAGGCAAATTTTATAGAGTACCAAAGATAATAGAATGACAAAGGGGTTCGCTATGTTAAGGTGTATGCTCAGGGCAAAGATACACATGGCCACTGTCACAGAGTCCAACCTTGCCTATGAGGGGAGCATCACCATAGACGAAATTATACTCAAGAAGGCGGGTATCCTTCCATACGAACAGGTAATGATAAGCAACCTCAACAATGGAGAGAGGTTCGAGACTTATGTTATCCCCGGCAAGAAGGGTTCTGGCGAGATATGTCTTAATGGCCCAACGGCCAGGAAAGGCGTTGTGGGTGACAAAGTTATTATATTCTGTTACAGCTACGTTGAAGACAACAAGGTCAAGAGATTCAAACCGAAGATAATCCTCCTTGATTCCGGGAATAAGATTCTCATAGTCAAATAGGGTCTCATTTAGCCCCAATTGTCTTTATAACTTTTTTGCATCAATCGCCTTTCTCACTGCCTTTACCATGTCAGCCACTTTGTAAGGCTTGTTGAGGAAACCCAAAACACCTGATTCTTTGAGACTCTGCGCCTCATCAGCCGCATAGCCACTCGATATGATAACCTTGATATCAGGGTTTATCTCTCTTAATATCCTGCATGCCTCGGTGCCATCCATCCTGGGCATGACCCTGTCCATAATAACAAGGGCAATCTCGTTACCTCTTTCTTTATAAATTGCTACTGCCTCCTCGCCGTTTGATGCAGTGATAACCCTGTAGCCGAGGTTCTGAAGTATTGATTTTCCAAGCTCCCTTATTATTTGCTCATCATCAATAAACTTTATATAATAAATACGTCGCATTGAAGAAATTTTGAATCCATGTCTGCATCTTTTGGGTACATGAAAAAGGTTAAGACTATATAGGTCTCATTTTGCGTATTATTGTCTCGCAAGTGATCTGCATAATTAAAGACTATTTTTATCCTATTTAATTGATTTTGTCACGTGAAATTTGAGAGACTTTCACGAATCATGCAATATTAAGAGAATCATTACTTTTTCGTTATATCTTCCCTCTCAATCTTACGGATAATATCAGGGATGCTCTTTATCTTTTCCAACAAAAACCCTGATATTTTATCAAGATTCTTGTATATCCTTACGCCAAATATGATGATTAGAGTCGCTGCTACTGCAAGAAATATCAGTGAGTATATATAGAGATTTTTGCCGAGTAACAGAGAAAAGACATCCTTATAGACCCAATGGGCAAGCCCTGTAGCAATTATTGCCATAGTAAATAGGATGATATCCCCAAAATATTTCTCTTCAGTAACCTTATTAAGTATATTTTTACCTTCCCTGCCAAAATTAAGCAATAACAACAAAATTAACGTGTTAACAGCGAGATTTCCAACAGTGCCTATGTAAGCAAGCACACCTGGCGCCCCCTCGTCAAATGATGGGATGGCTATGGCCATTAAAATCTTAATGAAGATAAGGGCTATTATCCCTACCACAAGCTTAATAAGAGGGCGCAGCATCTCTGAAAAATTATATGATTTTTCCACGATTACCTCTTTTATAAAGGATTCAATAATTTAAGGGGCAAGGTCACCCTTGCCCCTTCTGCGGTCTGATTCTGTAAGTGACCCTCTTACACCTTCACAAGCTTCACCCTTGTATCATAAAAGACAACGCTTGCCCCAACAGGGTCGGAAAGGGGGGTGTTCTTTACTACTGGGTCAAGTCTCATGGCTGCATTAGCATGAACCCCAGCCTTTCTCTTCGGGTCACCCTTAAAGGTCTTTCCATCAATGGCAAAGTCCTCTGCACCTGTAGCCCAGTGACCATAGCCGAGCGGGAATGTAACAACACCAGGTCTTATACCTTCAATAACCTTTACTTTCCCGATCATGGGTTTTTTCATCCCATTGCCAAGGTCCCATACACCATCAGGGTTTGTGGCAGAGACAACCTTTGCCTTATCACCGCTCTTAAGCCCAAGCCTTTTTGCATCTATTGTATTGATATACAGAAAGTTCTCAGGCATAACAGCCCTAAGCCACGGAGATGTGATTGTCCTGCTCTTACACTGGGTTATATCCCTGTAAGTGCTGAGTATCATGTCATAACCATCGTCCTTTATCGGCCTTCTGAGGAAGTCCTGATAAGGCGGGATATAGGTGCCAAATCCAGGGATGTATTTTCCTGTCATCGCGTCCTTTGTCTTAGCCATCTTTTCGGAATATATACAGACAAGTTTTTTATACCCAACATTTAGCTGTTCTCTGGTATATGCCTTTTCATAATCCATAAACCTGCCTCCACGATTAAGGACATATACCACTTTGGGCCACCACTCTGGACCAACTGCGGTCTTCCACTTTGCCTCATCAAAGACAGTCTTTGGTAAATGTTTCCTCGCCTTTCTGAAGAGTTCCATCTCCTTAGGTGATGCATCAGGCACCATATCTCCCTTTTCTCCAGATGCTATATTAGCCACACACTTGAGGTAGAAATGCTCGGGTCTTGTAAATGGCATTACGGGACCAAAACCATCTCGTCCAAAACCTTTAAGCCCGAGCCTTTCTGCTATGGCTAATAGCATGGACTCAAGACATAGGGGCATCTCCTCACCATAGACCTTGCATGAATCTACAAGCGGCGACATAGCAGGCTGACGAACAGGCTGGACCCTGATGGTATTATTTGGATGCGTTCCATGGAATTCCCATCTCTCAAGATATGTAGTGTCAGGGAAGATGTAGTCTGCATACATGCTTGTTGTGCCGATGGTGATATCTGAGGTGAAGAAGAGGGGAACCTTCTTTGTGTCCTTCAATATTTCAATCATTGCATGTCCTGCAGGGGGTGGAATAAACAGGAGAACCCATATACATAAAGACCGCCTTTATTGGGTAAGGGTATGCATCCACAACAGATGGAATAATCTCCTGATATATGTCGGAGGCGTGCGGATACCACTGTCTCTTTGCAGGATACCCCTTAAATAAAGTGGTCTCATCATATTTCACACCGTGCCTTATTATGGAGACACCCCACTTTGTGAATTTTCCGGGGTCAAGCTTTTTGACATCAAAGGGCTGGCCTTCCTTGTCTCCCACATGAGGGTATGTCCCTCCCCACGCAGCTCCTCCTTTCCAGTCAAGATTGCCGATAAGGACATTAAGGGTGAGCCATGCCATACATCCATAGATACCATTAGTATGCTGGCTTACACCCCGGTGGACCTCAACTGCAGCCCTCTTTCCATAAGATGTAAACTCCCTCGCAAGCTCAACAATGTCCTCAGGCTTCACATCAGCAATCTTTGCCCATCCCGCAATGCTATTCCTTATAGAGTCCTCATACAGCATCTGAAAGACACTCTTTACAGGGATGTCTATAGGTTTCTTGTCTTTCTCTACTCCTTTTAAAGTAGTAGAGACAAAGAGGTCACCTTCAACTGCCACCTTTTTGTCATTGGGGTCAAAGGGAATGGGTTTATCACCCTGCATTACTATAAATGGGTAAAGTTCGTATTCTTCTTCCTTGTCTTTGACCTTGCCTTTCTTTTTCACTGCTGGAAGCCCCAAATCCTTTGCTGTAAGGAAATGCCCGGGTCTTCCGTCTTCTATTTTTACAAGCCATGAGGCATTAGACCATGTTGTCTCACCATCATCATCATCAGCCTTTTTATTAGCATTTTTTAGATATTTCTCATCATACTGTTTATTCTCTATTATCCATCTCTGCATGCCCATCGCAATGGCGGTTTCTTCTCCTGGCTTTGCAGGGAGCCACTTCCATGCCTTTCCAGCAGTCTTTGAAAGCCTCGGGTCTATAACAGCAAACTTCAGCCTCCCCTCTGCAAGACCCTGTGCTATCTTTGCACAGCGGAGGGGTGGATAGTTACCTTCATAAGGAGAGGATCCAATAAAGATTATAAAGTTGCTGTGTCCTGCATCTGCCTGCCAGTAAAACTTTGTGCCTTTTCCCCATTTTTCCTTTTTGTCCTTTTCCTCAAAATACCACTGGTGGCTCATGGCATAGCCTGCAAAATAAAGACTGCCCTGGCAGACCGTGGTATGTCCGTGGCCATTCACTGTCCCGTAATTGTCACGAAATCTTGCCGCGAAATCACCCCTACCTGCCTTCTGCCTGCCCCAGAAATAGAGGAACTGGTTATTCTTTGGACCTAAATCTGGGTGATTTGGGTCTATGAGGACATGGAGTTGGTCTTTCCATGTCTCTTTGAATTTTTTTACAAGCTCTTTTTTCTTTTCATGGTCTTTTTCCTTTGTAATCTTGCCTGACTCCTCTGCCATCTTCTTTGCAAGCTCAGGGTCTGTAAGTGCCCTTATCTTCCTTAATCCATCCACATGCTGGTTTTCGCCAATATCAGCAAAAATCTTTCCGCCCTCAACTATCTCTTTTATAGCCTGCTCAAATGGAATAGTCTTCCATTTCATTGAGCCCCTTGGTCCTGCCCTTTTTATGACCTTTGTAATCCTGTAAGGGTCATACTGTATCTGAATACCTGCCTGTCCCTTTGGGCATATATGGGCATCAGTAGTTGCCATATCAAATGGAGATGTATTATTTATGGAACATGTGGCAGCATACCCCATGGGGTATAAGGACTGCCTTCAATCTTCATGGCAACTCCATCGAGGAATTTAACCTTCATCCCACAGCCCGTGTTACAGTTCTGGCATACAGTGTATATCTGGTTTTCGGGCTTGCCAAGCTCATACAAAACCTCTGGTGTCATAGGCTGTGCCAATGCCCTTGAGGCTGCTTCAAGCCATGAAGGTGCTGATGATGCCAGAACAGCTCCGCCTGTAGCCGCTGCGCCAGCTTTTAAAAAGTCGCGGCGGTTTAATCCTTTATTTTTTTCGTTCTTTTCTTTCAATTTACACCTCCTTCTCTGCTGTTGGCTTCATTGGTGAAATAAGATTGAGTATCCAATATCCAATTGTAAACCCTAATACTGCAATTCCCAGTGGCAGCATGTTTATTGCCCATTCAGTGCCCGACGGTGTATATGTAAATGTAAGCCTCTCATGAGGGAATGCTTCTGCAAGTCCAGGGAGTGGTTCAATAAGCTGTGGATTGACTATTATGTTGAGGGGTACTACCCAGAGTGCTATCACTATCAGGATAGATGCCAGGGCTACGGCATACCAGTTTCTTGGGATATTAATGATCGATTGGACGAGGAGGATGACCGCTGGGATCACCAATCCAAGGATCAGTGCCCATGTTGCCTCATAAATACCAGAGAAATAGATTGTAATCGGAGTTGCAATATCAATCTCTGGATAGCGTATCCCCGTGAGTGTCACGGCAGCGCCAATCGTTGACAATGCCATAAATATAAGAATGGCTTTGCCAAGAAGTCTTGTGGTTTCATTGTACAGGTCGGTTTCTTTATCAGGGCTGAAGGCTATATACATAATATTCAGGAAGGCACCACCTGCTACAAGGGATGACAATAAAAATCCAAAGGACAGCGCAGATGACTTCCAGAATGGCTCTCCCGCAACAACGCCAAAGACAGCGCCTATTACACTGATAAGCACTATACCAACCGGTATGGAAATCCATCCCAGGACTGCACCTATTGTGTCGGCTCCTTTCACACCCTTGTTTGAAAATAGAGAAACTATCAACTCCAGAGCCAACACTACACTGTAAGCTACATGCATCCAGACCATCCATGTTATCATTGAACTGAAATGCGGTTTAAAGATAATATCAAATGCCTTTTCAATCCTGCCGATATCCATAACAATGGTGAGAATAGCAGCAGTCAAAATCAGAAGCCCTGATAGATAAATGACCGTCCCAATGGATTTCAACTGCTTCATGCCGAATATGTAGACAAGCAGTACGAAGGACAGAAGTGTGCCCACCTCGAGCCATACTAAGTACACATACCAGCTCACACCAAGCCCCCACGGGACATAGCTGGTATAATTAGCGACTAAGTGTCCTTCTTTCAGGAGCTTGCTCAATCCTCCAGCTCCAATGATAAGAAGGACAACACCTACTGCCAGACCTATTGCTGAAAAGATTATTTTCTTTACCATAGCATTCACCCCCCTATACAAGATAATAGCACTGTGGGTCTGTGCCTATTTCCACCCTCAGCCGCATGACATTGGGGTTTGCAATAAGCTCAGAAACAAGGCTATTTGGGTCATTCTTGTTTCCAAAATATGTGGCCCTTCCAATACATGTCACGGTGCATGCAGGAAGCATCCCTGCTGAGAGACGGTGTTGGCAAAAATGGCATTTCCTTACATTGCCAACAGGTTGTTTATGTGCCTCCCTTACCCATTTTTTGTTATATTCAAGGCTGGGCCTTTCATTATAGGGATTAAGACCCTCCTGTCCCAGGATAAGCCCTGCGGATGCTGGAAACCCTGTCTGATAATCCTTATACCCGAAATCAAATACCCTTGCATTATAAGGGCAGGCAACCGCACAATATCTACAGCCAATGCACTTGTTATAGTCAATATCCACGATGCCATCCTCCCGTTTCTTCGTAGCGCCAACAGGACATACTGACACACAGGGAGGCTTTTCACAGTGAAAGCATGGTCTTGGAGTAAAATTGCGGCTGACATTTGGGTATTTCCCCACCTCTACATCCATTACAGGACGGTAAACTATACCCGGAGGCAATTTGTTCTCCGCCACGCATGCAATAGTGCAAGCATGACAGCCAACACATTTTCTTAAATCAATAACCATTATCCACCGCTGTGGCGGCTTCTTAAGGGATTCTTTAAGCTCTGCCTCCATCCTGATAAGTGGGTCAACCTTTGCATATTTTTTATAGAGCTTTGCTACATCCTCTGGTTTTGGTGGTTCTATCTTTGTCTGTGCAGCGGCATCCCTGGTAACTGCCACCGCCGCAGCCCCTGCAAGGACGCCCCCCAGAACTTGTTTGAAAAACTCACGACGGCTCTCTTCCATCTTCACACCTCCTTATTTCTTTTCCTCTTTTGGCTCAAGTTTTTTAATCTCTATACTTTTAGCTGTCTGAAGAGGCTTTGTAGCGTCTAATTCATACACTACTGTTATCTTAGACTTGGGAGTTAGGTCTTTTAATGGCAAAGCCTTACCCTCATAAGTAACGGTAGTTGCCTTTTCATCGGCGAGTATGACCATTGGACCAGCCGCTGTCATTATTGTAATCTTGTTTTTGTCAACCGCCGCCACTGACCCCATAATCTTCTTTGCAGGACCCGGTTTCTTAGCCTCAACAGGCTTTTTATCCGTTGCTGGCTCAGCCTTCTTCTCTGCCTGTGCCGTTGCCATTGAAACAAATGCGAGCGCCATAAACATAACAAGTATAAATCTGCCTCTCTTTAACATCTCTTCACCTCCCTTATTTTAAGAGCTTTCAAAAACTTACAAACCCTTGAAAACCAAGGCATCGTAAGTAACATTTCCTTCACTTCGTTCAGAACCCCTCAGAATGACACCTAAAACCCTTTTGTTATTGAATAGCCTCAAAAAGATTTTTATCATGTATCATGAAAATGCAATCCACATGCCTGAATTCGGATGGTTGATTTTTAAAGAATTTTTATGGGAAGGGGACGAAGAACTGTTTTGAGAATATACAGAAATGTATAGTTTCTATGCAGAAAACTGAAGGTTATATTCCTCTATCTTTTTCCTCAACGTCACCCTGGTTATTCCAAGAAGAGAGGATGCCTTTACCTGATTGCCTTTTGTTAATTCGAGAGCCCTTTTTATAAGCGCCTTTTCCACTTCTGCAATAACCCTGTCGTAGGGCTTGCCTTCTCCTGACAGAAAGGCACCTTCAATAACAGAGTTGATTGCCTCTCTGAATCCCTTAGAGATATCTTGCTCTGGAAAGATAAGATCTTCTTTGCTCAGGATATTTCCTTTGGCAACAATAACCGCCCTGCGAATGGTATTTTCCAGTTCCCTCACATTGCCGGGCCATGAATAGCTCTCAAGGGCATTGAGCGCATCAGGAGAGATTCCTCTGATATCATGATCGGTTTCCCTATTTGCCCTTTTGATAAGATACTCTACAAGGATTGGAATATCTTCCCGCCTTTCCCTGAGTGGCGGGATGTTCATGGAAACAACATTCAATCTGTGATAGAGGTCTGGTCTGAAACGGCCTCTACTCACCTCCTCTGAAAGGTTTTTGTTTGTTGCAGCTATAACCCTCATATCAACCTTTATAGTCTGGTTCCCGCCAAGCCTCTCAAAGGTCGAATCCTGTAACACCCTCAGGACCTTTGACTGTGTCATGGGGTTCATATCTCCAATCTCATCAAGGAATATTGTGCCGCCACTGCACTGTTCAAACCTCCCTATGCGTCTTCTATCAGCGCCTGTAAATGCTCCTTGCTCGTAACCGAAAAGTTCACTCTCAACAAGGTTTTCCGGAAGCGCGGCACAGTTCACAGCGATAAAAGGCTTATTCTTTCTGCTGCTGTGATGATATACTGCCCTTGCGATTAGTTCCTTGCCAACACCGCTTTCTCCAACAAGGAGCACAGGCACATCAGTATGGGCGACCTGTCCTATGAGCTTACAGGCATTCAAAATAGCATTGCTTTTCCCAACAATCCGCTCTACACAGCTTGGCGTATCGTCAACGTAAAAACAACTTGCCTCCACAAGAAGCCTTGCAGATGCAAGCCCCTTTTCTATAATCGTCCTGAGCTCACTGTTTTCAAAAGGCTTTGTAATATAATCATACGCACCTTCCTTCATTGCCTCAATAGCAGTATCAGTATCTCCAAATGCAGTCATCATGATTATCGGGATATTGGAAGATGTTTCCTTTATCTTTCTCAAAGCCTCAATACCGTTCATCCCTGGCATCTTTATATCCATAAGCACAATATCAGGCTGCTCTTTCTCTACTTTCTCAAGGGCATCAATACCATTCTCAGCGGTAATAACTGCATACTCCTCCCCAAAGGCACGCTCAAAAGAGTACCTGACTGCCCTCTCATCATCTACAACAAGGATTTTATTCATGTAGGTAATAATATCGAGACTATAGTTCCGCGATTTATCGCGGTATCAACTTCCATACTTCCACCATGCTCCCGTACGATATTATAAGCTATAGCAAGCCCCATACCAGTTCCATCCTCTTTTGTTGTGAAAAACGGGTCAAAGATACGATTAAGGTTTTCATCAGGGATGCCGGGGCCTGTGTCATGGATACATGCTGATACTGTGCCATCACCCGCAGATGATGTCACCTTTAGTGTCCCGCCACGTTCCATCGCCTGAATGGCATTCAGAACGATATTCAAGATCACCTGCCGCATCCCATCTGGATGTGCCTTTACTTTAGGAATACTAAAATCGAGTTCTTCTATTAGATTGATATTCGATTGTTCCATGTTTGGTCTGCTCAGTGTAATCACCTCTTTTAAAAGCTCATTTATGTCTGTGCTTATGAATTCTGCCTTTGCTGGTCTGGCAAATGCAAGGAACTCTTTCACTATCCTGTCTATCCTGTTAATCTCACCCTCTATTATCTCGATGTCTGCTGCGCATAGGGCATGATTTTTTTCCTTTGCTGTCTGCATCAGCATCTTTATAGAAGTAAGAGGGTTTTTTATCTCGTGGGCAAGACCTGCAGAGAATTCGCCAAGCGCATAAAGCTTCTCTGTGCGTATAAGGTTTTCCTGTGCTGCTTTTATAGCATCAACTGATTCTTTTACTTTCCTCGACATCTCGTTGAATGCAACGGATAGTTCCTTTATTTCGCCTTCTCCGATAACCTCCACCTCGGCGCCGAGCTCTCCGCTTCCAACTCTTTTTACCCCCTGATTCAGGATCAATACAGGCCTGATTATTTTTCGCGCCATCCATAACCCCGCCATGATTCCGCTTAAAACTATCACCGATGAGAGCAGATAGAGTTTCTTCTTGATGCCTGCAAGGGTCTCTATTAAGAATTTCTTTGTTATACCGAGCCTGAGATAACCCACAGTGCCGAGTCCTTTTGCAACGATGGGGACCGAAATATCATATATCTGGAGAGCGGGATTGTCCCTGAGTATAATGGATTGAGACCCTGATAAGACTGCTTTATCAACATGAGGTGGTTTAAGCTTTTCATCATAGACCTTCACAATTGGCTCACCTTTTAATCCATAGACCTCTCCAAAAGCAACGATACCCTTTTCTGCGGTCATGGATGATTGAAAAAGCGAATATATTGCATATCTTTCCTCGTATAGAAGAGGTTCGACCATCTGGTGCGATATGATCTCTGCAAGATATGTCCCCTTTTTCTGAAGCTCAAGCTCAAGGACATGCCTCTCTTCACGGAGTATAAGCCAGGCAACAGTCACAGTCGTAGATGCAACAACAAGGGCAATGGAGATGGAAATCCGGAAGGCAATGCTGTTTAATAGTCTTTTAATAGTCATCACTCCCTCATTTTTTTCTTCACCTCATGAGCCGAAAGATAATTAGCATGATCAGGTAAAGCAAAGCCATCTATTCCAATTTTCTTAAGTATTTCTCTTCCCTTCCCATCTCTGGGCATATTCAGCAGTATCTTTAATACGGCCTTTCTATCCTCTCCTGGCAGTTTCGGGGACACAACAAATGGTGGAATTCCAAAGGGCTGTGAAGTCATTATCACCTTTACATTAGAGGCATAAGGGTTGCCCTTTTCCCTGAGGTCATCAAGTATGAGACTATCAACAGAAGCACCATCAGCAAGCCCCTTTGCCACCACCTCGATGGATTTCTCATGTCCCGCTGTATAAAAGGTCTTGCTGAAATAATCCTTTGTTAATATCCCTCTTTCATTTAAAAGTGAGGTTACATATAACCTGCCTGTTAAAGACAGAGGGTCGGTAAAGGCAAAGGTTTTCCCTTTAAGGTGTTCGAGGCTTTCAATACGGCTGTCTTTATGGACAATTATATAAGAATTATAAGTGGTCTTTCCTTTTATTACTGGAACTGCTAAAAGTTCAAGTCCAAAGTCCTGCCTTCCTGCTAAATATGCACCTGTGCATGTAAAGGCAACTGAGGCCTTGCCGGTCCTCAGAAGGTCATTAATCTCAGAGTATTTCCTTCTCTGTTTCAAGACAACCTTTTCCCCTAATTCCTCAGAAAGGTAGTCAATGAATTCTGAGAAATTCGATGCTGTAGCTACAGGAGAGGCCATCGGTGAGACTGCAAAGACAAAGGAATCTCTACTGTGCCCTTTTGCCGCTGCCCCAGGCGATGGAGTTGCCCCCTTCCTCATCTCGAAGCTCATGGAGCTTCCAAAAGAGGTTAACAAAAAAACTGATAAACCCAGTGTGATGAATTTAATCACTATTTTTATTACCCAAATTGAGCGATTCTTTGATTATAAATCACTCTTTGACAGGCGAGACGCCTGTCCTACTGTTTAACGACATCACCCATAGGGTAGGACAGCCGTCTCGGCTGTCATGGTTTTATATAATAAATCGCTCAACTTGGGTATTATATAACACAGATTATACAGATGCGTAAAGCGTAAGAGGAAGCCGCTGAGATTGATTATTTTGGCTTGTCGACTTTAATTCCACTTTTAAAAAATCTAAGGCGGAGGAAAACCTCCGCCTTATGTCTTAACAACCTTCTATTGGCTTCTTTTTTATCACACCCTGGCAGATATTCTTTCCAGCCTTGACGATGTGCTTGCAGACGACCTTGTCACCAACTTTAAGCCCTTCAAGTGTCTTCAGTATCTTATCATCCTCAACAATCATGGTGGTCTCAACACCCTTATCATCCTTTATCGAGAAGGTCTTGGCCTTGAGGTCGATCTTGGATATGGTTCCTTTGTGCTCCATTGGCTTATCCTGGGCAATGGCCATGCTTGCGAAAGCAAAGGCAATGAGAAGTGCTATAGCAATAACTCCAAATCTCTTCATTTCTTTTTCACCTCCTTTCTAAGTATAATATTTTAATCCCGAGAATACAATTATTATGCCAGCAAATCCATAAACCATTGAAATGACCCGCAGCAGAACAGCATTCCCATTTTAGCATTACATTCCCTTTTAGGAAGACTTTAATCCTTCATAGGCTTAATAAACATAAAATAAACCATTGTCCAGTTGCCAAGGATTATGAAGATGGTGGCAACGATACTTGATATAGCAAGGCTGGATACACCTGTCAAGCCATGACCGATATTACATCCCCCGCCTACTGCAGCGCCAAATCCCATAATTAAACTTCCGAGGAATGTCCTTAGCAGCTCCTTTGCTGGCGGCACATTCCATTTGAACTCTCCAAGTGCCCTCGCACTCAGATAGGCGCCGAGAGGAACGCCTATAACATAAATCGCACTCCATGTTGAGTTAAACAAACCCCAGAAATTGAACATAGGGTCTGCTGGGGCCCTGCTGTCTCTTGTCAAAACCGCCATGAAAAAATCAGCAGTTGGCCCTGTAAAAGACAGCCCTCTTGCATTACCACCCCAGTAGACCGATGCCCACCATGCAATTACTGCAATAACTCCGATCAAGAGCCCTGTAACAGACCAGTAATATCCCTTCTGTTTCCGAGGTTTAAAAGGTTTATCCTGAAGTATAAAAGGAAGGGCTGCAAGAACAAGCACAGCAATAACAATCCACTTGTATTGCCCTCCACCAAATAAATCCCAGAGGGCAGGAGCTATTGTATCATTTATCTCAACCTTAAAACCTTTAAGATACGTATAGACAGGCTTAAATACCCCGTGCATCGTCATTATGATGCCAAAGGCAAATCCCAATGTTGCCATCCAGGCATTAAGAAGCCCCTCACCCACCCTGTAAAGGATTCCGCTTCCACATCCCCCAGCTAAAACTATACCTATCCCGAACACATACCCCCCTATAATGTTTGCCACAGGTGCAAACGCCTGCCTCCTTAGACCCTCTCCCATATAACCGAGGTCTTCAAGGAGATTCGCTCCAAGTATAGCGATGACAAGGGCAAGGATATATGCCCTGAAGAGTGTGAAATCGTTAATAAAGATGATATCCCTGAAAGCAGAGTTCATGCAGTATCTGCCCCTCTGAAGAACAAAACCAAAGACTACCCCCACTAAGAGCCCTGTTAAAAGAGTCACTACTGTTCCAGACTGCAACCCTTCCATAAAAATCCTCCAGAACTTTTTTTTATAAGAACCCTATTCTCAGGGTTATCCTAAACGACCTATGGCCCTCAGGATTATTGTAAGGCTTACTACCATGTGAAAACTCTGTCGCTCTTTTCGATAAGGTTTATGATTTCCTCATAGTTCTTGTCTTTTTTATAGAGCTCGACAATAGTTACAGCGTCTGTTTTTTTATGTTCTTCTATTATCTTCTTCACTGTCTCATCTGGTTCTATCTTTAGTATATGAAGTATTTTCATTTATTCCTAATATGGAAGGACAGTATCGTATTCAAGAAATTTCTTTGCCAGTTTCTCTGTAGGAATATACTCTATCCCGACGTTTTCTTCTGTGTTTGTATACATCTTCAGACCCAGCTCGTTTATCATCTCGAGGTTCATGGCAATATCCTCTGTGTTTCCAAGCTTCTTATCGAGGACAAAAACCTCAACCGTGTCATCCATTATTGTAAGCCCTACACTTATCCTCAATGCCTCGCCCTGTCTATCTCTAACCAAAACAGCTATTTTTTTAGAAATTCTATCCTCCTAAAAAACAATGACCTTATCAGAGTCGTGGTTCATAACAGCGTTATTGTACTGACTGCCACGTGTGATACCTTCCGGCACGTTTTCTTCTGATAAGCCATGACGTTTCAGGCTAAAATCGCATAGGGTCATGGTTACGCCATTAATATCTTTGAGGCTTGTAAATTCTGAATCTGTGGAAAGAAGACACCCTTCATCCATCATGAAGATTATGACCTTATGCCCATTACTCAGGGCAGCCTTTGCCAGCCCCACTATATCTTCCTTATACTCATCTCTTGTCACAAGGATTCCGAGGGTCATCGTAACCTCCACTATTTTGGGGAAGTTAAGTTAATGCGTTTGTATTAATAACATAAAACCCGTTTCAAGGTAAACTATAAAAATATGGGTTTTTGAATTTCTCTTTAATGATACCAGAAACCTTTTCTATAGTGACCGAATCCATACATCTCGTGTCTTTGCATCTCTTCTTGAAACATGGAGCGCATGAGACCTCTTCTCTAATTACAACGTGGCCATATCCGTAAGGGCCTGTCCTCGCAGGGCTCGTTGGTCCGAATATGGCAAAGACAGGCACACCGAGGGCTGCCGCAATGTGCATTGGCCCTGAATCATTGCTCACAACAAACTTTGCACCCCTCATAATCTCTCGCAATTCTTTAAGGTCTGTTCTTCCTGCAATGGAAATCGCATTTCCCCCTGAGCACTCAACAACTCTATTTGATATATCTACATCTGCCCTGCTGCCAATAACGAGGGACTTAAGCGGCAGCAATGATGCGAGCTTACCAAACCTTTCAGCAGGCCATATCTTGGTCTTCCATCTTGCACCAGGAACGATGACAGCGTAATCCTCGGAGAGCGACAAGTGACGAGTGACGAGTAACGAGTTAAAAGATAATGGGAAAGGGAAACACACATCGGTTATATCACATCCAAGAAAGGCAGCAACCTTAAGATATCTATCTACTGCATGTATTTCCTTCCCACCTTCGACCCTGTGTGTATAAAACAGTCTGCTTCCCTCCCTTGCCTCCTTGAAGCCTACTCTTAATGGAGCACCTGTTGCTATTGTGAGCAGTCCGCTTCTTAGCAGTCCCTGAAGGTCTATGACCATGTCATATGCTTCATTTCTTAGCTCCCTAAAGAGGTGTCTGACTTCGGATACAGTATTTTTTACTTTTTTCAGATTCTTCCATTGGTCTTTATTGATTATCCATAGCTTATTTACCATTGGATGGTCTTCAAGCAAGCCTTCAAGCCCTTTTGATATTACCCAGTGGATTTCAGCATCGTGGAAAAAATCCCTAATTACATCAAGAAATGGCAGGCTATGAACAACATCACCGAGAGAGCTTGGTTTGATGATGAGGATTTTTTGAGGGGGCTTGGTTAGTTTAATAGTTTTCAAGAGAAGTTTTGGCATATATTTTTAGCTTTTTCTCAACCGTTCAAATCCTTCTATTGTTAAACCTGCTGATAATTTGATTTTAAGGTCTTTCTTTTTATGATTTTCCCTAAATGAATAGGAACATTCACTCGCCCACAAACAACTCTATTGCCACACCCTGTTGAATGTTAAAGACTGTCCCTACTATCTCTGCTAATAAACTCTACGACTTCTTTTAAATCTTTAGCAACAAAATCAGCATATTCTGATTCTTTTGATTGCCCTGTTTGCACAAGGATACCTTTTGCGCCCACTGCTCTTGCAAGAAGCATATCAGCGTCTTTATCTCCAACAACATAGGATTTCTTAAGGTCAATCCCATGGTCAACCCTCGCCCTGAGAAGCATTTGCGGCTCGGGCTTCCTACAGGGACAGTGTTCATCAGGGTGATGTGGACAGTAGTAAAAACCGTCAAAGTTATATCTTTTGATAAAAATCTCGTTTATCTCGTTTACAAAATCTTCTTCAACAATCCCCCTCGCAATACCTGATTGATTACTGACTCCGATAAGTTTGAAACCTCTTTCTTTAAGAAGCTCCACATTATCGATTTCTGTAAAAATCTGGAAGTCATCATATTTATTGAGGTAGCCCACATCTCTGCATAAGGTCCCATCCCTATCAAAAAACACTGCCTTATGTTCTGGTATGAGCTTTTTAACAGCGTCAAAGACCTCGTCTGCTGATATAGCTTCCATACAGGCTAAATCCCCACGGCGACATTCCCTCTCAAAACATGGCGAACATTCAATATCCTTCTTAATCACAATGTTCTTAACTCCGAATGGCTCGACTGAGCTCGCCGAAGTCTCCGAACTCCGAACTTTTGTATTAATGGGGCCGGTGAGATTCGAGTCTGTTGAGCCAAAGATCGCTACAACAGGTGTCCCTGCTGCATATGATAGATGCATCGGGCCTGAGTCATTTGTAACAAAAACATCACACTCAGAAATCAATGATGCAAGTTCTCTGAGATTGGTTTTCCCTGCCGTTAACAGTAACGAGTAACGAGGGATAGAGGATGGGCTCATAGATTTTAAGTTCTTGACTATCTCATCTGAAATCTCTGCCTCTGCAGGACTTCCAAAAAGCACTATGCTCCCAGCAAGTTCGGTAATTGTTCTATATGCGACCTCTGCAAACCTTTCAGGTATCCATCTCTTGGCAGAGCCATAGGTTGCACCAGGATTTATGCCAATAATCGGTCTTTTAAGGTCATTCAATTGTTTCTTTGCCCAGAGCCTTTCCTCAAGAGCTAAGTAAATCCATGGTTTTCTATAGGGGGTTTCAATGCCTATGGAGTTAAGGAGATTAAGATAGTAATCGATGTGATGCAGGGAGAGGATTTTTTTATCAATAGGTATCGCATTTGTTAGAAGGAAACCACGACCATCTCTACTGTAGCCTATTCTTTCAGGGATGCCTGAGAGGATGGGTATCAAGGCAGCATCAAAGGCATTCTGAAGGAGTATTGCTTGTGAGATTTTTTTTTGTCTCACGATTCGGGATAGTTTTATCTTCCCGCTAATCCCTTTAAATTCATCGCTATATAAGATAATCTCATCAATATTCGGGTCTTTTTCAAAAAGGGGTGCAACCCCTGGCTTTACAAAAAGACTTATCTTTGAATCAGGATATGCTTTTCTCAATGCCATTATGGCAGGCATAGTCATAACAGCATCGCCAATCCAGTTGACTCCTCGGATTAGGATGTGCTTAGTCTTATCAGTCATATTTTAGTTTAACATTTCATTCCCATTTCCTTCAGCAGCAAGAAAAATTAATTTTTAAAAATACTTGACAATAACAATTCTAATCTGATAGTCTTTATTTAAAAAGAATTATTCTAAAGAAGTAGGAAATGGAAAAATACAAAGATATAGGACTCAAGCTTACTCCTCAGCGGCTGGCAATACTCGATTATCTTGACGGTAATAAAGAGCATCCATCGGCAGAGGACATTTACAAGGGCGTTTCAAAGAGGTTTCCAACCATGTCCTTTGCAACGGTTTACAATACCCTCGAAGCGTTAAGGCAGCGAGGAGGTATTTTAGAACTAACAATAGATCCTGACAAAAAGAGGTTCGACCCAAACACAAAACCACATCATCATTTGATATGCGTCAAATGCAAGAAGATAGTTGATATTTATAATAATTACAAATTAGCGGTTCCAGAGGATAAGACAGAAGGATTTGAACTTGTTGGAAATCATATAGAGTTCTATGGCATATGCCCTAAATGCAAAAACAGTAAGGAGTTGAGGAGTTAAGGAGTGGAGGGGCAAAACTCCAAACTCGCAACTCTACAACTCTTAAACTTAAATTAAGGAGGTGATAGAAATGGCAGTCTTTAAATGCAGTAGATGCGGTACAACAAGGGAGGGAAGGTGCAAGCCGCAGAAATGTCCCAAATGCGGTGAAAAGGGAACAATGCAAAAACAGTGAATAGTCGTCAGTAATTTCTTTCACTGTTCACTAACTACTTTTAAAAGGAGTCTTTGACTCTTGATTAAAATGAAAAAAAAGAGGTATCAATTATGGGCGAAAATTGCTGTGGTTTAACAGTGGGACAGATGGTCCCAGATTTTAAGCTCGAGACCTTTGATCCATCAAAGGGTGATTTTGGTGAGGTCAGCCTTGAAACTCTAAAGGCAAATAAGAAATGGACAATACTTTTCTTTTACCCTGCTGATTTTACATTTGTCTGAGCTACTGAGTTTGCTGCTCTGGCAGAGCAGTACGACAGGTTTAAAAAGATGGGTGCAGAGGTTATAACCGTCAGCACAGACACAAAGTTTGTCCATCTTGCATGGCAGAGGGAAGAGAAGATGCTTGAGAATGTTAAATATCCAATGGGTTCAGACCCCACAGGAAAGGTCTCAAGGATGTTCGGTGTGTATGATGAGGAAACAGGGCTCGCATTGAGAGGGACTTTTATCATCAGCCCTGAGGGTAAGCTCCTTAATTCCGAGGTCAACTACTATAACATGGGCAGAAATGTCGATGAACTGATGAGGAAGTTTAAGGCAAACCTCCACCTTGCAAAGCATACGGATGAAGGCTGTCCGTCGAAATGGAAGGAAGAAGGAGATAAGACCCTTAAGCCCTCAGCAAAAATGGTCGGTAAGGTTTATGAGGCATACGAGGGCAAATAAACTTATATATGGCAGGGCTTTAGCCCTGCCAATAATCAAAGGAGGTGAGGTAGAGATGACAAAGAGATTACAGATCTACAAATGCGAAATATGCGGCAACATTGTGGAGATGATACACGAAGGCATAGGGCAATTGGTGTGCTGCGGCCAGCCAATGAAGTTCTATGAAGAGAATACTGTGGACGCATCTCAGGAAAAACATGTTCCTGTGGTGGAAAAAATAGAAGGCGGCTTTAAGATAAAGGTTGGGAGCGTTCCCCATCCCATGGAAGAAAAACACTACATTGAGTGGATAGAGGTTATAGCAGATGGGAAGGCATATCGCCAATTCTTAAAGCCGGGTGATGTGCCAGAGGCTGTTTTCATGATTGATGCATCGACAATTACTGCAAGGGAGTATTGTAATTTACACGGAGTTTGGAAGGGCTAACTAACAAAACCATGGGAGGTGTGATATGGCATTATTTGTATGGAGTGACGGATACAGTGTCAACATTATGGAGATTGACAATCAGCATAAAAGGCTTATTGAGCTTATCAATGAGCTACACAGTGCAATGGCTGCTGGCAAAGGAAAAGAAGTATTAGGCAAAACGTTACAGGGCTTAATTGATTATACAAAAACCCATTTTGCATATGAAGAAAATCTGATGAAAACGCACGGTTATTCCGAATGTTCGCAGCACAAAACAGCACACGAAAAGCTCGTCAGTCAGGTACTGGATTTTCAGAAAAAATTTCAGGCCGGTGAGATGTGGGTCACCATTGATATTATGAACTTTTTAAAGGACTGGCTTTCAAAGCACATCATGGGAACCGATAAGAAATACAGCCCGTTTTTTAATAGCAAGGGAATTGCTTAAAAGCATGTATCGCAAGGGTCAGGCTCAGCGGTGTAAGCCTGGCCCTATCAATTCTCTTAATTGAAGGAGCAAGGATGACAGAAGCAACAACAAGAGAGTATGTATGCCAGCAATGGTGATAAAGGGGCTTTACTGCCCTGACTGCTCCTCAAATACAAATGCAAATCCTGACAAAGTGGTTGTTGACAATGGGTGGATTATTGAATACGATATGGATATTGCAAAATGAAGGATGGAGAAAGGCAAAAAACAGAGACAAATAATAAGAGCCGTTGCTCGATTGTAAATATCCCATTTCCCACAGAGATAACATGCCCCATTTGTGGATATGAGGTTGAACTCTGGACAGATGAAGATGAAACAAGATGCCGCATTTGTGGTTATAAAATCTTTCATAACGAAGGGACAATTCATTAACAGGAGGCTTTTATGGTAAGCAAGGAATTACTCAAAAAGCTGAATGAGGCGATAGCAAGGGAGATTCAGGTGAGCATTCAGTATATGTGGCAGCATGTGATGATTAAGGGAATCAATGCACAGGCCATTGGACCTATTTTCAGACAGATAGCAATTATTGAAATGGGGCATGCTGAACTCATTGCAGAGAGGCTTGATTATCTCGGTGGTGAACCGACCACGCAACCCACACCCATCGAAATAGGCAAAAATGCAAAGGAGATGTTGAAAATAAATAAAAAGGCAGAAGAGGATGCAATTGCAATGTATAAGGATATTATAAAGCTTGCAGAAAAAGAAGCTGATTATACAACTAAAAAACTATTTGAACAAATTCTTGCCGACGAAGAGAATCACCATAATACATTCAGCACGCTTTTAGAGGATTAGTCACTGTGGAGGCGCTATGAAGGCTATTGAGCTTAAAAACGGGATATACTGGGTAGGTGCAATTGACTGGGCTGTAAGGGACTTTCACGGCTATGGAACCCCTCGTGGCACAACTTATAACAACTACCTGATAATGGATGGCGAAATAACACTTTTGGATACTGTTAAATACGACTTCGCAGACATCACCATCAAAAACATAAAGTCTGTTGTCGACCCTTCTAAAATAAAGAATGTAGTCATAAACCATATTGAGAACGACCATGTGACAAGCATTGACAAGATAATGGATTTGACGCCAGATGCCACCATTTATATAACAGAAAAAGGCAAAAAGGGCCTTGAGAGGTTTTTTGACATATCAAAATGGGATATAAAAATTGTAAAAACAGGAGATACCTTAAATATAGGCAAGAGGACATTACTCTTCATAGAAACGCCAATGCTTCACTGGCCTGATTCCATGATGACATACATAAAGGAAGATAAGATACTCATCAGTCAGGATGCATTCGGCCAGCATATTGCATCAGCAGTAAGATTTGACGACGAATTTATAACCTGCGAATCAATGTCAGAACTTGAAGATGGAGTTGTGGATTACTATGCAAATATCCTTATGCCATTCGGTCAATTAATAAAGGCAAAGATAGCAGACATACAGAAACTGGGATTGGAGATCGAGATGATCGCCCCTGACCACGGGATAATCTGGAGGGCAAACCCTCAAAAGGTTTTACAGATGTACATGGACATGGCAAATGGCAAATCAAACCTGAGTGTCTCCATCATCTACGATACCATGTGGCATAGCACAGAGCAGATGGCACTCCCGATAATGCAAGGTATAAAAGATGAGGGGGTAGAGTGCAAGGTTATCAAACTAAGAGCCACACCAATGAGTATTGCCATAAAAGAGTTCTGGAAATCAAGAGGCAGCCTTATCGGAACACCCACTCTGAATAACATAATGTATCCGACAATAGCTGAGTTTATCACACATCTGAGGGGACTTAGACCTAAAAACAGGATTGTCGGAGCCTTTGGAAGCTATGGATGGGGTGGTGGTGCAGTAAAAGAGGCATATGAAGAATTCAAAAGCATGGGGCTTGAGATTTTTGAGCCAGGATTACAGATACTTTATAGACCCGCATTAGAAGATGAAACAAAGTGTTATGAGTTCGGAAAAGAGTTTGCAAAGAAGGTAAAAGAGTACCATCAGAAATTCTAAGATGAAAGTAGTGGCATTTCAGGGCAGCCCAAGAATAGAAGGGAATACAGACATACTGCTGAAAGAAACATTAAAGGCGATATATGAAGCAGGACATGATGTTCAGTTATTCAAGCTCAACCTCATGAATATAAAACCATGTCAGGACTGCGGCGGATGCGATAAAACAGGAATATGCATAATTAAAGATGATATGGAGGAAATATATATGGCTATACGGGAGGCTGACAGGATAATCCTCGCCTCCCCTATTTTTTTCTTTGGTCTCAGCGCGCAGGCAAAGGTAATGATTGACAGGTGCCAGTCCTTCTGGTGTGAGAAATATCTTCTGAAGAGGCCTATTCTTGGTGATCAATATGGGAGGAAGGGGTTACTGCTCCTCGTCGGAGGAATGAAGAAAGAGATCGGTTTTCGATGTGCTGAGGCATCTGCAAAGGCATTCTTCAGAACTATAAGTGTTCCTGAACACAAGACCCTTTATTACATGGGCATCGATGCAAAGGGTGCAATCCTTGAACATCCAACAGCTTTTAAAGAGGCTTATGAAGGAGGAAAAAGACTTGTTTCAAAGACAGGGGTGAGTCACGGTCTACAGCGTCCGCTTAATGATGACAATCGCTGTTGTCATCATCACGATAGTAAAAATCAAAAGAAAAGGTTTTTTAATTAGAAGGCGTTGTCAAAATAATATCTTTGGGAGAGTATCTATGAAGGCTATCTCCGAATATAAAATCGGCGAGAAAATCCTGCGACTCGTACAGGGAGACCTGACCGAGAGGGATGTTGATGCTATTGTGAATGCTGCTAACTCACATCTACAGCATGGAGGCGGAGTTGCAGGTGCAATCGTAAGAAAAGGTGGTCAGATAATCCAGCAAGAAAGCGACAGGATAGGCTTTACACCTGTTGGAACAGCAGTAATCACAGGCGCAGGGAAACTTCCATGCAAGTATGTCATTCATGCGGTTGGCCCAAGGATGGGTGAAGGGGATGAGGACAACAAACTCAAAAATGCAGTTTTAAATAGTCTGAGACTGGCAACAGAGAAAGGATTAAAGAGCATCTCACTTCCTGCCATAAGCTCTGGCATATTTGGATTCCCGAAAGATAGATGCGCAAAGATACTCGTTGGCGAGGCATATAACTTCCTTAAAAACAACAAGGATAGCTCTCTTGAGATCGTGGAGTTCTGTGTATTCGATGATCTGACAATGGGCTATTTCAAGAGAGAATTTGATGCCCTTTTAGTCTGAATTAAGAATTCGAGAAGAAAATTCTAAATTCTAATATCTGATTCCTGAATAATATCGAAATCCAAATGTTCAAAACTGTTTTGAATTTTAGTGCTTCGAATTTGTCTGGGATTAGGATTTATAATTTAGGATCTGTTTCGTTAAGATTGAATACAGTTTCTCATAGACCTCTTCAGGAGTCATTATTGCACCACCTGGCCTTCCATAAAAAAGAACCTCTGCTTTCCCATTAACAGATAGCCTGACATCTTCCACCATCTGACCAGCATTGAGCTCGATGGTGATAAATCTTATATCAGCGTTGGCGAGGACTGACACCTGTTTTTCTGGAAATGGGAAAAGCGTGATTGGCCTGAAAAGCCCTATCTTAAAGCCCTCACGTCTTAATCTCCTAACAGCAGAGAGCGCTATCCTCGCTGCAATTCCAAAGGCAACAACTATAAGCTCTGCATCATCCACATCAACAGCGCTAAACTTCACTTCTTTCTCTTTCATCTTTCTGTATTTCCCCTGAAGGATATTGTTCCTCATCTCAAGCTCACCTTCACCCATATACAGGGACTTTATGACATTAGGTTCTCTTGCACAGGACGTCTCTCCTGATTTAGTCATATTTGGCTTCCTTCCGCCGCAGCCTGTAAGTGCCCACGTTTTTTCTGGGAGGTCTGGCTTTACATAAGGCGTTGGATGAAAAGGCTCCATCATCTGACCAACAATGCCGTCTCCGAGAATCATGACGGGATTCCTGTATTCATCCGCCTTATCAAAGGCAAGCATAGTGAGATTCCAGAGTTCCTGGAGGTTATACGGCGCATATACGAGGAGTTTATAATCACCATGGCCTCCGCCTTTGACAGCCTGGAAATAGTCTGCCTGGCTGCCTGATATGTTTCCGAGGCCAGGGCCTCCCCTCTGCATGTTGACGATTACTGCCGGGAGTTCTGCACCGGCAAGATATGAAATGGCCTCCTGCTTCAGGCTTATTCCTGGACTGCTTGACGATGTCATCGCCCTTGCACCGCATGCAGCAGCACCGTAGACCATGTTTATTGCAGCAAGTTCACTCTCTGCCTGTATGAAGATGCCGCCTGCTTCCGGCATCTTCCAGGACATATATTCAGGGATCTCATTCTGCGGTGTTATTGGATAACCAGCATAAAAACGACAACCTGCGTGAATAGCAGCCTCGGCAATCACCTCATTACCCTTCATAAAGAGTTTCTCCGTCATCGTCGAAATTATATCATATTTGACAAAACTTTAACCCTTCCTTTATGATTTTTTCTCAATTCAGATATGCATAAGAGGTGTTTTTATAAATGTATTTCCAGGATTTAATACTTAAGCTTCATCAGTTCTGGGCAAAACAGGGCTGCGTGCTGCTTCAGCCCTATGACATGGAGGTCGGCGCAGGAACATTTCACCCTGCCACGTTCTTCATGGCTCTGGGACCAGAGCCATGGAAAACAGCCTACGTCGAACCCTCAAGAAGGCCAACAGATGGAAGATATGGAGAAAATCCGAACAGACTGCAACACTATTATCAGTATCAGGTCATTCTGAAGCCTTCGCCTGTTGAAAGCCAGGATATATACCTTGAGAGTCTCGCCTACATTGGTATAGACCCACTTAAACACGATATACGTTTTGTTGAGGACGACTGGGAATCACCTACCCTCGGCGCCTGGGGATTAGGCTGGGAGGTCTGGCTTGATGGCATGGAGATAACACAGTTCACATATTTTCAGCAGGTCGGTGGCATTGACCTCAAACCAGTATCAGTTGAGATCACATATGGGTTGGAGAGGATTGCAATGTTCCTGCAGGGCGTGGACAATGTATTTCATCTCGATTGGTGTAAAGGCATGAAATACGGAGATATTCACCACACTGATGAGGTTGAGTTCTCAAAATATAATTTTGATTATGCAGATACAGATTTACTTGCAAAACAGTTCGAATCGTATGAAGGAGAATCTAAGAGACTTAATGCACTCGGGCTTGTGCTTCCATCATATGAGTTCTGCTTGAAGTGCTCCCATATATTCAATCTCCTTGATGCAAGGGGGGCGCTTTCTGTTACAGAAAGGACCGGTTACATCGCGAGGGTAAGAGCCCTTGCAAAGTTGTGCGCTGAGGCATATTACAAACAGAGGGAAGAGATGGGATTTCCATTGTTAAGGAGTGAGCGGTGAGCAGGAAGCAGTTAGCAGTGAGTCTTCAGAACACGGAACGCAGAGCACAGAGCACAGAACACAGACAGAAATCCGAAATCCGCAATCTGCAATCAGCAATCGGGAAGGACTCCAAACTCCAAACCACTGCCCTGAGCCTGTCGAAGGGTCCGAACTCCGAACTAAACTCGTCGCTCGTCAGCCGTCACTCGTCACTTTTACTTGAGATTGGCACAGAAGAGATACCTGCAAGATTCCTACATTTTGGAATACAAAAACTGAAGGAAAATACCGAATCAATCCTGCGGGAAGACTATATAAAATTCTCCGAGATAAAGACATCTGCAACACCCAGAAGGCTTGCAATGATTGCAAATGGTATCCCTTTCATGCAGGAAGACAGGGTAAGGGAAGTATTTGGCCCCGCGAAAAAAGCTGCATTCGATGAAAAAGGCAACCCAACAAAAGCAGCAGTAGGGTTTGCAACTTCACAGGGGGTAAAGGTAGAAAGCCTTGTTGTTAAGAAGAGGGACAGGGGAGAGTATGTGGTTGCAGTGATAGAGGAGAAGGGTATAGCTGTCAAAGACCTGCTTCCTGAAGTCTTCAAAAAAATAGTGCTCTCCATGCATTTCCCGAAATCAATGAGATGGGGGAATGGCAGTCTAAGGTTTGTAAGGCCTATCCACTGGGTGTTAGCCCTCTTTGACAGTGAAACAATAACCTTTGAGATAGACGGGATAAAGAGCAGCAATCTCACGAGGGGGCACAGGTTCCTGTCACCAGGTGCGTTTCAAATTACGGAGATACCAGCTTACATAAACCTGCTCGAAAACAACTATGTAATCCTTGACCAGGAAGTAAGAAAAAGACTAATAATCGAGAGGGTAAAGAAACTCTCAGCAGTTGTCGGTGGAAAGCCTGTAGAGGATGAAGGGCTGCTATCGACTGTAACCCACCTCGTAGAGTACCCTGTACCTGTCATCGGGAGCTTTCCAGAAGAGTATTTGAAGCTTCCAGAGGAACTGCTTATTACTGTAATGAAGAGTCATCAGAAATACTTTGCCGTAGAGGATGAAGACAGCAACCTCATAAATCATTTTATAGTTATAAGCAATACCAGGGAAGAAAACGCAGAGGCAGTGAGGGTCGGTGCAGAGCGTGTTATTAAGGCAAGATTCGAGGATGCAAAATTTTATTATGAAGACGACAGGAAAAAGCGCCTCGCAGACAGGATTGACGACTTAAAGAAAGTGACATATCAGGAAAGGCTCGGAAGTCTCTATGATAAAGTAAAACGGATTGCGTCGATTGCAGACTTCCTTGGTGATAAACTCCTTCCATTAAAAAAGGAAAAGTTGGGCAGGGCGTCATGGCTCTCAAAAACAGACCTCATAACAGGAGTTGTGAGGGAATTCCCTGAGCTACAGGGACTCATGGGAAAGTACTATGCTATGCATGATGGAGAGGATAAAGAGGTTGCAGATGCACTCGTGGAACAGTATCTTCCAGCCTATTCCGGTGATAGGCTTCCTGAAACAGAGGTTGGAGCGCTCCTCAGTCTTGCTGACAAGATAGACAATATTGCCTCCTTCTTCTCTATCGGGCTTACACCTACAGGCTCAGAAGACCCATTTGCATTGAGGAGACAGGCGCTGGCAGTAATAGCGATAATAATCGAGAGGGGTTACAGCATCACATTGAAAGAGGTTGTAGATAAGGCCATCGAAACCCTCGCACACCTGAAGGGCTCAAAAGAAGGAGGGGAGAATATACTCCTGTTCTTTGAACAGAGACTTGAACCGCTGTTTTTATCCCAGGGCTATACCCTTGATGCAATTCAGTCAATCATCTCCCTCTCAAGAACAGTACCGCTCAAAGAGATAAAGGGAAGGCTTGATGCGATACAGAGATTTAAAGAAGACATCGGGTATAACGATTTCTTGATCGCCATAAGGCGTGTAAACAATATCATCCCAAAGACCGAGCTTCCTGCTTTAAACCCTGGTCTTCTCTCAGAGGAATCCGAGGAAAAACTATATGAAAAACTTAATGTAATAAAATCAGATGTTGAAGGGCTGCTTACAGAGCAGAAATATTATGATGCTGTCAGAGTCCTCTCATTATTAACAAATGCCATCAACAACTTCTTTGATAATGTCCTTGTCATGGACGATCGAAAAGAGGTCAAGCTCAACAGGCTCGCGCTCTTAAAGGGGGTTTGGACAACTGCGTCATCTATCGCAGATTTTTCGAAGCTGGCAGAGAATAAATAAAACCCAAAATTACCTAAAATATTGACAATTCCTGAGCATTTCTATTATCTTATCTAATCCTCGTCCGCCCAGGCGGACCCGACTTTGTCGGAAAAAATCATAAAGGAAGGTGAAGGGATGAAAACCCAGTTTGCAAAGAAAACTGATATCGAGCGCAAGTGGTATCTTGTCGACGCCAAAGACGCAGTCCTCGGAAGACTTGCAACAAAGATTGCCACCTATCTGCGCGGTAAGAATAAGCCTGTATTCACTCCAAATGTTGATACTGGCGATTTTATAATTGTCGTGAATGCGGAGAAGGTCAATCTCACAGGCAAAAAACTTGATGACAAGGTTTACTATCACCACTCAGGGTATCCCGGAGGCATAAAGGCTGAGACTGCAAGGAAACGCCTCAGTGAAAAGCCAGAGGAAGTCATAATCGATGCAGTGTGGGGTATGCTTCCAAAGAACAGGCTTGGCAGGGCGATGCTAAAGAAACTCAAGGTATACAGAGGTTCTGAGCACCCACACACAGCACAGAAACCTGAAATATTGCAATAAAGGAGTTTTAGATGGCTGAAATTAAATATAATGCAACAGGCAGGAGAAAAACCTCCATTGCCAGAGTAATCATGTCTCATGGCAGTGGCCAGATAATCGTCAACGACAAGCCAGTTGATTCGTATTTTCCGAGGGAAACGCTGAGAATGATGATAAGGCAGCCCTTAGAGCTTACAGGCATGGTAGGAAAATATGATGTAACTGTAAATGTTGATGGTGGAGGCCTGACAGGCCAGGCAGGTGCAGTGAGACATGGAATTTCAAGGGCGCTTGTGCGCATGGACAATGACCTCAGGCCGCGGCTCAAGAAGGAAGGCTTCCTCACAAGGGACCCGCGGGAGAAAGAGCGGAAGAAGTACGGCCAGAAGGGCGCAAGGAAGAGATTCCAGTTCTCGAAGAGATAAAAATAGTAACAAGTGACAAGTGACAAGTTAAAAACTAAAGACTTTAGACTTTTAAACGATTCGACTGAGCTCATCGAAGTCTTCTCGTTACTCGTTACTCGTAACTTGTTACTATGCTAAAGGTAGCCATATGTGGTGGCAGTGGGTATACAGGGGGCGAACTCCTTCGCCTCCTTTCAAAACATCCTGAAATAGAAGTAATAGCAGTCACATCCGAAAAATCCGCAGGCAAAAAAGTAAGCGACCTATTTCCGCATCTCCACAAATACTCTAATCTTGTATATGAACCTTTAAACAAGAAGAAACTCTTAGACAAAGCAGACCTCTTTTTTATGGCCATCCCCCATGGAACATCACAGGAGGCGGTTGATTCCTTTTTTAAAAATGGAAAAAAGGTCATTGATTTATCCGCTGACTACAGGCTAAGGGATGCAAAGATATATGAAGAATGGTATAACGTGCCTCATAAGTTTCAGGGGACATTGAAAAAGGCGGTTTATGGACTTCCAGAGCTTTACAGGAAAAAGATTGCAAAAGCCCAGCTCATAGCAAACCCGGGATGCTATCCAACTGGAGCAGTCCTTGGACTTTATCCAGCAACTAAAAATAAACTTATTGATATTGACTCAATAGTCATAGACTCAAAATCTGGTACAACCGGCGCTGGAAGGCAGTCTGATGTTACTTTCTCATACTGTGAGGTTAATGAGGGATTCAGGGCATATGGAATTGCCACGCACAGACATACACCAGAGATAGAGCAGGAGATTTCTTTTGTCGCTGGTAAAAATATCAAAGTCAATTTCACACCTCACCTTGTTCCCCTTGACAGGGGAATACTGACGACTATCTATGCAAAGCTTACAAAAGATGTCGATCTAAAAAAGGTTCTCAAAATCTATAAGAAGGCATACGCAAATGAGCCATTCACAAGGGTGCTTGATGAGGGAAGGTGTCCTAATGTAAAAAATGTCCGCGGCACAAACCTCTGCGAGATCGGGCTCAGTGTAAATAAGAGGACGAATACCATGATAGTTGTCACAGCAATAGACAACCTCATGAAGGGTGCATCAGGCCAGGCTGTACATAACATGAATATAATGATGGGCTTTGATGAAAAGACAGCCCTCGACAGCATTGCACTATTCCCATAATGAATCCTAAAGGCTTTTTATTTTCAACTGCAGATGCAGCAATCAAACAACATGGACGTAAAGACATCGCCCTCATCTTCTCAGAGGTTGAAGCCAATATTGCAGGCACATTCACCACAAACAAGGTAAAGGCTGCGCCTGTCAAACTCGACATGAAAAAGATCAAATCAGGCAGGGGGCAGGTAATCATTGTAAATAGCGGTAATGCAAATGCCTGTAATGGGAAAAGAGGCATGCAGGATGCGACTGAGACAGTATCGCTTGTAGCAGAGGGCTTGAAGGTAAAACAATCCCTTGTCTATGTCTGCTCTACAGGCGTAATCGGCTCTCCAATGCCCATGGAGAGGATAAGGCCAAAGATTTCTGAATTAATAAGCAACCTCGGCAATTCAACTCCTGATGATGTTGCAGCAGCCATCATGACAACCGATACCTTTCCGAAGATTGTAAAGAAGAAAGTTAAAATCGGTAATAAGATTGGCATGATAGCAGGCATTTGCAAAGGAGCGGGGATGATATGCCCGAATATGGCTACAATGCTATGTTTCATGATGACGGATATTGCAGTTGAGAAAAGTACATTAGACAAAGCGCTCAAGGAGTCGGTTAAAAAATCTTTTAACAGAATTACAGTTGATGGGGACAGGTCAACAAATGATACAGCCTTAATAATAGCTAATGGTATGCTCGGAAATCCTGAAATTACAGAGAAATCGGGATACTATAAGGCATTTAAAAAAGCCCTTGATGAGGTCACATATGAGTTATCCAAACTCATTGTAAGAGATGGCGAAGGAGCAACAAAGTTTATAGAGATAGAAGTGAAAGGGGCAAAGAATGAGGCAGATGCTGAGAAAGGTGCCTTCGCTGTAGCCAACTCAAAGCTTGTAAAGACAGCCATCTATGGAAACGATGCAAACTGGGGCCGCATCATGGCAGCCCTTGGATATTCAGGCATCGAGATAAAAGAAGAAAAGACTGATATCTATTTCGGCAAAGTAAAAATAGTCGATAAAGGCATGACCACAGGAAAAGATAAAGAGGCAACAGAGGTCATCAAAGAAAACGACATCAAAATCACCATCGCCCTCCACCTCGGCAGAGCCACAGCCAAAGTCCTTACCTGCGATTTGACTGAAGAGTATATAAGGGTGAATGCAGAATACAGAACGTAAAAACCGTAATGAGTGATAAAATTACTCATTACGCATTACAGATTATGGAGGTGTTGTGTGTCTGAAGAAAAAACAATTGATGTCCTTCTGAAGGAGCAGCGGCATTTCCTGCCACCTAAAGAATTCCAGGCAAAAGCCTATATCAAAAGCATGGAAGAGTATGAAAGACTTTACAGGTGGTCTATCGAAGACCCTGAAGGCTTCTGGGCAGAGATGGCTGAAAAGCATCTATCGT